>CBHWEI010000080.1:0-14654 GCA_966112835.1 uncultured Acidimicrobiaceae bacterium | reverse complement strand
GACACCGAGTACGTCGACGCCATCGTCGAGGACATCCGCTGGCTGGGCTTCGAGCCCGACGGCGACATCGTCTACGCCAGCGACTACTTCGAGCAGCTGTACCAGTGGGCCGAGCACCTCATCGTGAGCGGGTTGGCCTACGTCGACGACCAGGATGCCGAGACCATCCGCGAGCAGCGCGGCGGCTACGGCAAGCCGGGCATCGAGAGCCCCTACCGCGAGCGCAGCGTCGACGAGAACCTGCGCATCTTCCGCGCCATGCGCGCCGGCGAACTGCCCGACGGCAGCCACGTGCTGCGCGCCAAGGCCGACATGCAGCACGAGAACATGCAGCTGCGCGACCCGGTGATGTACCGCATCCGCCACGAGCACCACCACCGCACGGGCGACCAGTGGGCCATCTACCCCACCTACGACTGGGCGCACGGCCAGAGCGACGCCATCGAGGGCGTCACCCACTCGCTGTGCTCGCTCGAGTTCGACAGCCACCGTGCGCTCTACGACTGGTACCTCGAGCACCTGCCGCTGCCGGGCGACCAGCCACGCCAGACCGAGTTCGCCCGCCTCGAGCTCACCCACACGGTCACGTCGAAGCGCAAGCTGCGGCAGCTCATCACCGACGGCGTGGTCGACGGGTGGGACGACCCGCGCCTGCCCACGCTGAAGGCGCTGCGCCGCCGCGGCTACCCGGCCAGCGCCATCACCGACTTCTGCTCGTTCATCGGCGTGGCCAAGACGAACAGCCGCCACGCCATCGAGCTGCTCGAGTCGTTCATCCGCAACGAGCTGAACCGCACCGCGCAGCGCCGCATGGCCGTGCTGCGGCCGGTGAAGCTGGTCATCACCAACTGGCCCGAGGGCCAGGTCGAGCACATGACCCTGCAGAACAACCCCGAGAACGAGGCCGACGGCACCCGTCAGGTGGCGTTCAGCGGCGAGCTGTTCATCGAGCAGGACGACTTCAAGGCCGAGGCACCGCCGAAGTACTACCGCCTCACACCCGGCGCCGAGGTGCGCCTGCGCGGCGCGTACTTCGTGAAGTGCACCGGCTTCACCACCGACGACGACGGCAACGTCACCGAAGTGCTGTGCACGTACGACCCGGCCACCACCGGCGGTCAGGCACCCGACGGCCGCAAGGTGAAGGCCACCATCCACTGGGTATCGGCGCACGATGCGGTCGATGCCGAGGTTCGCCTGTACGAGCGCCTGTTCACGGCCGAGGTACCGGGCGAACGCACCGGCGAGCCGTTCGACGACCTGAACCGCGACTCGAAGGAAGTGGTCGCCGCCAAGGTCGAACAGGCGCTGGCCGCCACAGCGCCCGGCGAGGTCGTGCAGTTCGAGCGCCTCGGCTACTTCGCCCACGACCCCGAAGGCGGCATGGTGTTCCACCGCACCGTCGGCCTGAAGGACGAGTGGGCGAACGTGCAGAAGCGCGCCAAGTAGCTCCCTGTCACCCGGCGGGGCGCGGCGTACGTCCGTCAGGACATGACGCGCACACATCGGCTCCCCACCGCCCTCCTCCCCGTCGTCGGGCTGCTGGCCGGCGCGGGGCTCGGCATCGCCGCACGACTGTGGATGCGGATGATCGCCACCGACCCGGAGTTCACGTGGGACGGCACGGTGTTCATCGTGCTGGCGTTCACGGTGTTCGGCGCGGCGCAGGGCGTCGCGGTGGCCGCGCGTCGGGCGACCGACCGCCGGTCGATCGTCACCACCGCTCGGGTGTTCGGCTTCCTCGGCACCCTCCCGTTGTTCATGGCTGCCGGAGGGATCATGATGCCGACGGTCGTGTGCGGCGGCCTGGCACGGCACCGATCGGACTGGCCGACGTGGACCCGCACGGTGTTCGTCCTGCTCGGTTCGTCGTCGATCGCCTTCGTCGGCCTGCAGTTGCACGACGACTGGGGATGGGGCTGGCGGTGGTGGGCCGGCATGGGCGGCCTGTTCGCCGTCTACGGGGCCGTGATCGCGATGGAGCGTGGCTCGATGCCGCCGCAGCAGGACGGCTGGCGCCTTCCCGGTGTGGTCCGAGTCGCCGCAGTGGTCGCAGGCGTCCTGGCCATGGCCCTGCCCGTGGTCGGCGCCGGCCTCGCCTAAGGGGTGGGCGGCTCGTTCGGCGGCTGGGTCGGGGGCTGGCCGCCGGCCGCCGGTTCGATGCGCAGGAGCCAGGTCCCCGGGGCGAGCGGCGGCGTGGACGATCCTCCTCCACCACCAGTACCGGCACCAGGGTCGTCGCGACGGCGGTTGTTCGCCAGCAGCCCGCCGATGACCGGCAGTGCCACCACGTTCAAGGCGTGCAGCACGCCCATGATCAGCAGAATGCCGCCGACGCGAGCCACCTCGTGCTTCATCTGCGCTGCGGTCGAGTCCACCCAGTTGTCGGGCGGGACGAACGTGACCGTGAAGAGCACGAACGACGTGAAGATCAGGTAGTACGCCACGTCGGTGAGCACCAGGTAGCTCTTGCCGGTGCGCGGATTGGCCCGGAACACGTCGGCGGCATACGCCCGACCGAACCGTTTGATGAACGGTCCCAGTCCGATCGCCAGCGCGACCAGGACGATGTTCGTGATCAGTTCGATGACCCACCAGGGCATGGTGAACCTCCCGTTGTCGAAGTCGGAGAGTGCCAACGCCAGGGCGGCGTTGGCGAGGACGAAGGCACCGAGCGCCGCCGCGAGGTGCAGGCGGAAGCGGCGACGTTCGCGGGCCTGCGCAAGCGTCAGGTGAACGCGTTCGAAGAGGTCGGCGTTCTCGAGGATGTTCGATCGCGCTGCGGCGAACGCCTCCATCACCCGCTGTTCCACGGCCGGTGCGCTCATGCTTCTCCCAGCGCACGGTCGAGGGAGGCGAGACCTCGCTGCAGATGCGTCTTCACCGAGTTCACCGACAATCCCAGGGTCGCCGCGATCGCGTCGATGGAACACTCGTCGAAGTAGCGCAGCGCGATGCAGTCGCGCTGTCGTTGCGGAAGGCGACGCACGGCCTCGAGCACGTGACGGTGCTCCTCGGAGACCACCAGTCGATCGGCGACGTCCTCGACGACATCGGTCTCGCGGCCCCGGGTCGCCCGGTGTCGCAACGACACCAGCCCGCGCCGGTTGTGATCACGGGCCAGGTTCAGCACGATGCTGCGCAGGTACGCGGGAGCGCTCGCGCGTGTGTCGATTCGGCCGGCATGACGGGCGAGACGAAGGAACGCCTCCTGCACGATGTCCTCGGCCGCGTCACGATCGTCGACGAACAGCCGAGCCAGCCGTACCAACGATCGCCCCTCGGCGCGGTACAGCTCGACGACGAGCGCTTCGGCATCGGCGGTGATCGCTTCACCCTGAGCCCGCGCGTCAGCCACCGCCTGCAGGAGCACCGAGAGCCGGGACGGCCCGGTTGGGACGACGAGCACGCCGCACAGCCTTCCACCCGTCGGTCGCATGCCCGGACAGACGTCCCAGCCCGCCCCGCGGGTGACGCGTCACCCGCGACCGTCGCAGAAACGTATGTTCTGTCGATGACGCCGCTCCGTACCAGCCACCTCGCGATTTCGCTCATCGCGCTCGCAATGCTGCCCGCAGGACTGCAGGCCGCGTTCGCGCCCCGATCCTTCTTCGACGACTTCCCACTGGTCGAGGCTGGATCTCCGCGGGAGGCGAGTCGTTCAACGAGCATCTCGTGCGCGACGTGGGAGGGCTGTTCCTGGCCCTCATCGTCGTCACGGTGTGGACCGTGTGGACCCGCGGCTCGGCCGTGGGCGTCGCGCTCGCCTGGCTCGTCCAGGGCACACTGCACCTCGTCCACCACGCTCGGCATCTCGACGACCTGGGCACCGCCGACTCGATCGGCCTGGTCGTGACGCTGGTCGCCGTTCCTGCCCTCTCGGTCGTGGCGCTCGTCGCGTCACGCAGAACGTGAGTTCTGCGTGACGGTCAGTCGTCGACGGGGAAGAAGTGGTCGGTGGTGGTGTCGCGCTTGGCGGTGAACCACCGGCGGCAGCCGGCCTCGTGGAACCAGCGCTCCAAGGTGACGCCTTCCACGTTGTCCTGCATCCACGCGTAGTCGACATTGCGCGCGTCGGGGTCGGTGATGCTGTCGGGCGTCACCGGGAACACGTTGCCGTACCGGTACTCCTCGAACGGACGCGACCCGCAGTTGGGGCATTCCACCCACAGCATGACTACCTCGTTCCTGCCGAGCTCGGGTCGGCCATCGCCGCCTCGGCGGCGAAGCGCGACAGCGCGAACGGTTCGATGAGCGGCGCCGAGCCGGTGGCCAACAGCTGGGCCATCTGCTCGCCGCCGGCGGGGATGGCCTTGAAGCCCCACGTGCCCCAGCCGGTGCTGATCATGAACCCGTCGACACCGGTGTGGCCCATGATGGGCGAGAAGTCGGTGCTCACGTCGCAGATGCCGGTCCACGAGCGCAGAATGCGCAGCTTGGCCAGGAACGGCAGCATCGTGATGGCCTTCTTCGACACCGACTGCAGGTAGCTGAACGACGTCGCCTGCCGGTAGCTGGCGAAGCGGTCGTACTCGGCGCCCAGCAGCATCTGCCCACGCGGCGTCTGGCTGACGTAGAAGACGAGGTCGTTCGACGACACGACCGGGGCGAACTCCTGCGCGTACGCATTGGTGACGAAGGCCTGCAGTGCGTGGGTGCGGATGGGCAGCCGCACACCGGCCCACCCGGCGACGGTGGACACGCTGCCACCGACGGCCGAGATGACGGTGCCGGCACCGATGTTGCCGCGTGCCGTCTGCACCCCGACCACGCGGTCGCCGTCCTTCAGCAGGCCGGTGACCGGCGTGTGCTGGAACACGTGCACCCCGGCGCGCAGGGCGCCCTGCGCATACGCCCACACCACTCGGTCGTGGCGGGCGGTGGCGCCTTCGTGGTGGTAGCTGGCGCCCTGCACCGGGTAGCGACCGCCGCCGGTGATGTCGATCTGCGGGCACAGGCGCTGGATCTCGTCGGGCCCGATGTAGTCGGTCTTGGCGCCCATGGCCTGGTTCATGAGGGCCCGGGTCTGCTCGGTGCGAGCCGTCGTCACCGAGTGGGCCATCCAGATCTGGCCCTTCTGGTTGTGCATGATCCAGCACCCGGTCTCGTCCTCCAGCGTCTGGTACATCTCCAGGCTGTGCTGATAGAAGTTCACGCTCTCGGGGATGCCGTAGTTGCTGCGGATGATGGTGGTGTTGCGGCCCGAGTTGCCCGAGCCGATGAACGCCGAGTCGAGCACGCACACGTTGGTGATGCCGTGCCGCGTCGCCAGGTGGTAGGCGGTGGACAGGCCGTGGCCGCCGGCGCCGATGATGACGACGTCGTACGACGACTTCGGCTCGCCGACCTGCCAGGGCAGGTCGAGCAGGGTCTCGACGAACTCGTTCATGCGAGGCGATCCTCCAACTCGTGGCGGGCCGCACAGGCCACCAGCAGCAGCGCCGAACCGTCGGCGTGCAACACCAACTTCGCCGGCACGCCGGCGATCTGCCCCTGACACAGGAACGGGCCGTCACCTGTCGGGAGCGCCCACTCGATGTGGTGCAGGGCGATGTCGGCGGTGCGCTCGGCCGTGAGTGCCGCGCCGGCGAACCCGTGCTCGGGCGTGATGATGGCGTGCTCGTCGGCCGGCACGGTGGGCTCGTCGGCGCCGATGAGGAACACGTCGTCGGGCGAGATGCGCACCACGTGCGATCCGGCGGGCCACGGTGCTGCATCGAGCGCAGCGGGGTCGGCGATGATGCGCCAGCCGGTCAGCGGTTCACATGCGAGCACGTGCACCCTCCTTGTCGTAGAACGGCACGGGGCTCACCCGGGCATCACGGCCGTCGATCTGGACGACGTCGGCGTGCGGTTCGCGCTTCTGCCAGCCGAGCAGCACCGCGTGGCCGTAGAGCGGCGAGTCCCAGCTGGACGTCACGTGACCGACCACGTCGCCGTTCACGCGGATGACGCTGCCCTCCAGCGGTGCGGGGCCGTCCATGGTGAAGCCGAACAGGCGACGCTCGTCCGGCAGGTTCGCGGTGCGGGCCAGTGCAGCGCGACCGACGAAGTCGGGCTTGTCCATCTTCACCGCCCAGTCCATGTTGATGCGCCGCGGCGAGCTGTCCAGCTCGGTGTCCTGGCCGACGATGACGTGACCCTTCTCGAGCCGAAGTCCGAACAGCGCCTGCAGGCCGTGCGGCTTGATGCCCAGCGGGCGGCCCAACTCCATGAGCGCCTGCCACAGCTCGACCGACCGGTCGATCTGGTGATGCAGCTCGTAGCTGGCCTCGCCGGTGAACGACAGGCGCATCACGTGGCACGGCACGCCGGCCACCGCCAGGTGACGGTGCTGCAGGAACTTCGGCCGGTCCTCGTCGGCCACACCGGCGCACCGCATCAGTTCACCGGCGAGCGGGCCGGTGACGTTGATGGCGCCGTGCGACACGGTGCGGTCGAGCACGTGCACCTTCAGTCCCCACGTCTCGACCCAGTCGCGCACCCACATCTCGGCGGTGCTGGCACCGCCCGACGTGAACGTGAGGAGGAAGCGGGTGTCGCCTTCGCGGCAGATCATGCCGTCGTCGAGCACGTGGCCACGTTCGTTCAGGTTGATGACGTAGCGCGACCGGCCGACCTTGATGTCGTGCACGTGGTTCGGGTACAGCCGCTCGAGGGCCTCGACCACGTCGGGGCCCGACACGAGCATCTTGCCCAGCGTGCTCACGTCGCCCAGCGACACGGCCTCGCGGACCGTCCAGTACTCCTCCACCGCGTCGCCGTAGTTCCACGGACGGAACCACCCGCCGAACTTGTCGAGCCTGGCGCCGAGCGCCTCGTGCTCACCGTGCAGCGGCGTGCGCCGGAACGTGTCGACGTGGTAGCCGGCAGCGGCCTCGGCCAGGGTGACCTGGCGGGCGGCGGGGCGGCCGGTGAACGGCTTGGGCTCGGTGCCGCTGCGGTCGGCGACGAAGGAGCGCAGGTGCGGCATGCACATGCCGCCCTGGCATGTGCCGACACCGCACAGGCTGGACCGCTTCACCAGTTCGAGGTCGCGGAAGCCCTTGGCCCAGACGCCGTCGAGGTCTTCCACGGTGACCTTGCCGCAGGTGCAGAGGATGCCGGCCTTCGGCGGGGGCGGCAGCGCGTGGGCGGCAGCGGCAGGGCCGACCACCTCCACCGGCACCATGGGCGCCATGCGGGCCAGCACGTCGCGGGGTGCGGAGCCGAGGTCGACCACCACGCTGTCGCACGCCACGCGCGACCCGTCGGCCAACTCGACCTCGCTGACGCGACCGTCGCCGTGCAGGGCCACCAGGTCGGTGCCCACGGTGACCACCTCGCCCAGGTCGATGCCGGCGGCGCTGACCGCCGCAGCCGCCTTGGGTGTGTAGATGCCGGCGAGCAGGTTGCCGGGGCACACCGGGTGCACCTCGGCGGCGCCCGTGGCGAGCGTGATGTGATGGGCGTGCCAGTGCTCGACGGCGTCGGGGCGGCGCACCACCAGGCTGGGTCCGTCGAACACGCCGACCACTTCGTCGCCGTTCGCCGCGTCGAACACGACCACGTCGTGGCCGGCGTCGCGCTGGGCCATGGCGGCCTGCAGGCCGCTGTCGCCGGCGCCCACCACCACATGGTCGGCGGTGCGGTGGCGCACCGTGACCGCGGTGTGGTGCTCTGGGCCGCCGGGCGAGGGGTGCGAGCCGTTGGGATGACGGCGAACGGTGATGCCCGGACGTGCCGGGGTCTGACACGTGCGCACCCACGGGACGCCGTCGACGATGGCCACGCAGTTGCCGCAGTCCCCCGCCAGGCACAGCGTGCCGCCGCGAGCGGGGTGCTCGCCGGCACGGAGAGCGGCCAGGGCGAGGCTGTCGCCGGCCTCGAATTCGATGGGCGTGCCGTCGTACACCACCCGGCTCATGCTGTCCCCCACTCGCTGTGCATCACGACGGCCGACACTATCCCGGAACGATCGTGCGGGGAAACAACGAAGCGGCCTGTGACACACTGTTCGCATGGCGGAATCGATCAGTCGTCGCGACCTCGTCCGGTGGTCGATGATGGGCGCGGGGGCGGCGCCGTTGGCCGCGCTCGTGGCGGCATGCACCAGCGAAGAGGCGAAGACCACGAACGCTCGCCCACGGGGCAGCTCCACCACCGCGGGCACCACGGCGCCGACCACGTCGACCACCGTCGCCGGCACCATCCCCGGTTCCACCCTGCCGGTCGACCCGGACACTCCGTGGTGGCTGCAGGGCAACTACGCCCCGGTGATGGCCGAGGTCGACGGCTTCGCACTGGACATCCGCGGGGCGTTGCCGCCGGAGCTGAACGGCCTGTACGTGAAGAACAGCTCGAACCCGCCTCGCGCCGATTCGCCGCACTGGTTCTTCGGCGACGGCATGGTGCACGGCGTGAGCCTGCGCGGCGGCAAGGCCGACTGGTACCGCAACCGCTACGTGCAGACCCAGCCGCACAAGGCCGGCGTCGGGTTCGGCGAAGGCGCACCGGGCGGCGAGGGCAACCAGAGCAACGTGTCGGCCATCTGGCACGGCGGCCGCCTGCTCACCAGTGGCGAGGTGGGCTTCCCCTACGAGCTGAACCCCGACGACATCTCCACGCTCGGCGTGTACGACTTCGACGGCGCGCTGCCCAGCTCGTTCACCGCGCACCCGAAGATCCACCCCGACACGGGCCGCATGCACGCCTTCGGGTACGACTTCAACGCACCGTTCCTGCGCTACTACGTCATCGAGCAGGACGGCACCATGAGCCACGTCGAGCCCATCGACATCCCGCGCAGCACCATGATCCACGACTTCCAGATCACCACCACCGATGCGGTGTTCTGGGACCTGCCCGTGGTGTTCGACCTGGACATGGCCATCAAATGGATCAACGACCCGGCCACGAACCCGCTCCCCTATGTGTGGACGCCCGAGGCCGGCGCCCGCATCGGCGTGATGCCGCTCGAGGGCGGCGCCGACCAACTGCAGTGGTTCGACATCGACCCGTGCTACGTGTTCCACAGCGTCAACGCGTTCCGGCGCGGCGACGAGGTGGTGGTCGACGTGTGCCGCATGGACTCGATGTTCGCCCCGCACGGCGAGGGCATCGGCGGCGGCAGCGACCCGGCGCTGGTGCGCTGGACCATGAACACCGCCACGGGCAAAGCCACACAGGACGTGTTGAACGACGAGCACTCCGGCGACCTGCCCAGCCGCGACCCGCGGCGCGTGGGCATCGAGCACCGCCACGGCTACCTCACCGGCACGCGACCCAACCCCGACACGGTCGAACTGGGCGACATCATCAAGCACGACTTCACCAACGGGAACCGCGACGTGTGGGACCCGGGCGTCACCCGGCACGCCAGCGAGCCGCTGTTCATCCCCGGCGACCCGAACGACACGGCCGACGACGCCGGCTGGCTGCTCAGCTTCGTGCACGACGACGCGGTCGGCGAGACGGTGCTCGCCGTGCTCGATGCCACTGCCGTGAGCAAGGGCCCGGTGGCCGAAGTGGTCATGCCGCAGCGCGTCCCCTACGGGTTCCACGCCGCCTGGGTGCCGTACCGCACTGCGTGATCGTCAGGGTGCGGCTCAGGCCACACCCAGGCCGCGGGCGCGCAGCACGCGGCGCTCGAGCCGGCTGAACACCAGCGTGTCCACCAGGATGCCGATGACCAGGATGACGATCATCGTGGCCATCACGCCCTCGGCGTCGGACAGTTCGCGGGCGAACTGCAACCGGGTGCCGATGGTCTGCGTGCCGGGGATGACCACCAGCAGCTCGCCGGCCATGAGGCTGCGCCAGGCGAACGCCCAGCCCTGCTTCAACCCGGCCACCACCGACGGCATGGCCGCCGGCACCACGAAGTCGCGGTACAGCCCGGCGCGCGACGCACCCATGCTGGTGCCCACGCGGCGCAGCAACGGCGGCATCGAATCGACGCCGTGGATGAGCCCGTTGGCGATGGACGGTGCCGCGCCGAGCACGACCACGAAGTAGATGGCCGAGTCCTCCAACCCGAACAGCAGGATGGCCAGCGGGAACCAGGCGATGGACGGCATGGTCTGCAGGCCCGTGATCATGGAACCGATGGCCGTGCGCACCACCTTCGACGCCGACACGGCGAGGCCGACGACCGCGCCGATCGCGATGGCGATGAGGAATCCGATGACCGCTCGTTCCATGGTGTGGTACACCGCCTGCCACAGCTTGGCGGTGCCGATGTCGTCCCACAGGCGGCCGAACACGGCCTTCGGCGAGGGCAGGAGGTACTCGGGACGCCAGCCCGTCCACACCGCGGTCTGCCACAGCAGCAGCACGATGCCGATCGCGGCGAGCTTCGGCCACAGGCTGCTCCAGAAGCGCAGCGCGATCGGCCGCGGTGCCTCGACGGGGATCTCCAGCCGGTCGAGGCCGGCCAGCTCGTCGTCGATCTGTTCCTGGTCAGCGAGCATGGCGACGCACCTCCGCACGCAACTGCGCGGTCACTTCGGCGGCGATGCCCGACACCTCGGCGGACTCGATGCGCCGCGGTCGTTCGACCACCACCGGGAACTCCTGCACCACCCGGCCGGGCCGGCTCGACAGCAGCACGATGCGGTCACCCAGACGCGAGGCCTCGCGCACGTTGTGGGTGACGAACAGCACGGTGAGCTTGCGTTCGGCGGCGATGCGTTCGATCTCGTCGTGCAGCACGTCGCGGGTGATGGCGTCGAGCGCGCCGAACGGCTCGTCCATGAGCAGCACGTCGGCGTCCTGTGCCAGCGCACGGGCCAGCGCGACTCGTTGCCGCATGCCGCCCGACAGCTCGTGCGGCGCCTTGTCGGCGAAGTCGGCCAGGTGCACCAGCGACAACAGCTCACGGGCACGGCCGGTGCGTTCCCTGCGCGGCACACCACGCAGCTTCAGTGCCAGCTCGACGTTCTGCCCGGCGGTGCGCCACGGCAGCAGTGCCGCCTCCTGGAACATCAGCGCGGTGCGCCCGTTCACGGTGACGTTGCCGGCGGTCGGCCGGTCCAGGCCGGCCACCAGCGACAGCAGCGTGGTCTTGCCACAGCCCGAGGCGCCGACCAGGCACAGGAACTCGCCCTGCTCGACGGTGAGCGTGACGCCGTCGAGCGCCACGACCGCGCCCTCGCCCGTACCGTGACGCTTCGACACCTGCTGCAGCGTCACTGCCGCCTGACGCGGCGAAGCCGCCCCATGCGGGACGGCCGTGCCGAGGATGGTCTCGACGGTGCTCACAGGCCCGTCACTTCCGGTTGACCGCGAGCCGTCAACACCTCGTTCAGGAGGGTGAGGTCGTGGATGCCCTTCAGGTCGACCGGGTCGAGCAGCCCGACGGCGATGGCATCGTCGGCCGACTTCTGCAACGACGCGGCGATGGGGTCGAGCGTGAAGGTGAGGTTGGTGAACGTGGTCGCCACCAGCTCCACCTTCGGTGCCTTGCCGGTGATCTCGCCGATCTGATCGGCGACGTCCTGCTCGGCCTTCGCCGCGTCGGACCCGATGAAGTCGATGGCGTCGGCGAGCCCTTCGATGACGGCCTTCACCGTGTCGGGGTGCTCGTTCAGGAACTCGGTGCGCACCAGCAGCTGCGTGGTGACGAACTCGCCCTTCGTGTCGCCCCACAGGTCGCGCTCGTTCACCAGCACCTTGGCGCCACCTTCCTCGACGAGGCGCGTCGCCCACGGCTCGGGCACCCAGGCACCGTCGATGTCGCCGGTCTTGAACGCGTCGAGCGTCGTCGAGTTCTTCTGCGGGATGATCGTCACGTCGCCGCCACCCTCGGGGGTGGTCTCGAAGCCCTGGTCCTTCAGCCACGCCCGCAACGCAACGTCCTGCGTGTTGCCGAGCGACGGTGACGCGATCTTCTTGCCCTTCAGGTCGGCCGCCGAGGTGATCTCGGGCTTGACCACCAGGAAGGCACCGCCGGAAGTGCTGCCGGCGACGATGCGCACGGCATCACCCTTGGTCTTCGCCCAGGCGTTGATGGCGGGGTTGGGGCCGATGAAGGTGAGGTCCAGCGAGCCGGAGAGGAGCGCCTCGGCCGCCTCGGTGCCGGCGTCGAACGTGAACGTCTTCAGCGCGGTGGCACCGAGCGCCTTCTGGAACGTGCCCTCGGCCACGCCGACCAGTGCTGGTGCGTGCGTGACGTTCGGGAAGAAGCCGAGCTTCACCTCCGACGGCGGCGCCGAGGTGGGCGCCGTCGTGGTCTCCACGGCGCTGGAGCCGGTGCTGCCGGCCTGGCCGGTGCCCGGGTTGGTGGCAGCGGGGCCGGCGGCATCGGAGCCGCAGGCGGCGAGCGCCAGCGCGGCGAGGGTGACGAGCGTCAGGCTGCGGAGGCCACGCAGTCGCGGGCGGCCGGCAGATCGGGGGTGACGAGCAATTGTTGACATACTCGGTCATGTTTATCGGCTATTGGCGACCGATGCAACAGTGCTTCCACATTGCGAAAGATCACCCACCGCTGCCGGCACCCCTCACGCGGTCGGCCGCTCCCCCTGGAGGGTGACCCGCTGGATCACCCGGTGCTGGCTGCCGAAGTCGCCGACCACCGCGTGCTGCGTGACGCGGTTGTCCCAGAAGCCCAGGTCACCCTGGCTCCAGTGGTACCGCACGGTGTACTCGGGGCGCACGCTGTGGGCGTACAGGTAGGCGAGGAGGTGGTCGCTCTCGTCCCGATCCAACTGCACGATGCGGCTGGTGAACCCGGGGTTCACGAACAGCGCCCGCTCGCCGGTCTCGGGGTGGGTGACCACCACCGGGTGCTCGACGGGTTCCAGGGCCTTGTACGCCGAGCCGTCCCACTCGCCCTCGCCGCGCTTGTCGAGCACGGCCTGGAACTGCGCCTTGCCGTCGTGCAGTGCGGTCAGGCCGTCGAGGAAACGCTGCAGCGTGACGCTGAGCCCCTCGTACGCGGCCACCTGGTTGGACCACAACGTGTCGCCGCCGCTGGGCGGGATGACGACCGCGTTCAGGATGGACCCGAACGGAGGCCGCTCGACGAACGTGACGTCGGTGTGCCACGCCAGGCCCTGCTTGCGCGCCACCTCGCCGTAGGTGGCGTAGGTCTGCGCGGCCTTGCTGTAGTCGATCTCGAACACCTCGGGGTGGTCGAGCAGACCGGGCACCACCGGGTGCGCCGGGGTGACGCTGCCGAAGTAGGCCGCGAACTCGCGGTGCTGTGCCGGCTGCAGGTGCTGGCCGGGGAAGAACACCACCTTGTGGCGCAGGAGCAGCGTGCGCAGGGCGAGCACGGTGTCGGCATCGAGTCGGGACTTCAGGTCGACGCCGCGGATCTCGGCGCCGATGTTGCCCGACAGCAGCCGGACGTCGAGGTCGACCCCGAGGGGCGTGGGAGTGGTGAGGGACATGGGGGAACTCCTGATTCTGTTGATGGATGTGAAGGGATGGATGTGAAGGGATGGATGAAGTCGGTCCGGCGGGTCAGCCGCCGCTGTTGGCCAGCTCGACGAGCGAGTTGAACCGGTCGTCGAAGAGCTGCGACACGTCCAACTGGTCGGGGATGACCTTGGCCTCGGTGAAGATGTCGGCCAGCTCCTGCAGCGGTCCGATGACGCTGTCGTCGATGGGCACGAACGACTGCGCGCCGTTGCGGTCCTGCAGCAACTTCGCCTGGTCGAGCGAGATCTGGTTGGCGTCGGCGAACGCCTGCGCCGCCTCTTCCGGATGGTCGATCGACCACTTGAACGCCCGCGCCTCGCGGTACACGAAGTCGCCGATCGCAGCGGCCTTCGCGGGGTCCTCGAGCGTCTTCTTGGTGGTGATCACCAATTGCAGACCGGTGGTCAATCCGTTGGCGTCGCGCACCACCTTGGCGCCCGGGTTCGAGTCGAGGTACGACGTGAGGATCGGCTCGACCAGCACCGCCGCGTCGACGTCGCCGGACTGCAGCGTGCCGACGATGTCCAGGATGGGCACGTCGACGTGGTTCACGTCGGCCTCGGTGAGCCCGACCTCCTTCAACGCACGGACGGCGAAGGCCTGCAGCGCCGTGCCGGTGGTGTACGCCAACGACTTGCCCTTCAGGTCGGCCACCGAGCCGAAGTCCTTGCCGGGCGGGGCGACGATGGCCAGCACGTTGCCGCTGAAGTGCCAGGCGGCGACGATCACCAGGTCCTGACCGCGAGCCTGGGCGAGGATGGGCGGGGTGTCGCCGACGTAACCGAGGTCGAGCGCACCGGCGTTGAACGCTTCGATGAGCGGCGGACCGCCCACGAACGTGGCGTAGTCCAGTGAGGCCTGCAGGTCCTTCGCCTCACCGGAGCTCTCCAGGGGTCGCTCGAGGGTGCCCTGCTGGTCGCCGACGCGCCGCGTGGTGCCGGCCGGCACCGGCGGCACGGTGACGGCCGCCGTGGTGGGGGCCTCGGTCGACGCCGTCGACTCGCTGCCGGCCGTCGTCTCGCTGCCGATGGTGGTGGGAGCCGCCGTCGTGTCGGCGGCGTTCGAGCCGCCGTCGGAGCCGCACGCGGCGAGCAGTGCCGCGGCGGCCACAGCCGCAGCGAGCCATTTCGGGCGCGACGAACGAAGGGGGTGGGACCTGGGATTCCTTTCGGTGGGGGGGTAGGGAGGTTGGGCGGGGTAGGGACGGCGGTGCCGCAGGGTCGGTCGCGGCCTCAGCCGTGACGTCCCTC
>CBHWEI010000079.1:0-14828 GCA_966112835.1 uncultured Acidimicrobiaceae bacterium | reverse complement strand
ACATCCAGCACCAAAACGCGAGCACCGATCCGAGATTTGCTCAGCAGTCTCCTAGGCGGCTTTGGCGTCTTCGGGACGGATGACCACGACGGGGCAGTGTGCGTGGTGCGTGCAGGCGGCCGAGACCGAGCCGAGCAGCATGCCGACGAACCCACCGTGGCCGCGGCTGCCGACGACGAGCATCTGTGCGCCGCGCGACGACTCGATGAGCGCGTGGGCGCCCGAGCCGACCTCCATGCGGACGTCGACCTCCAGGCCGGCCGTGCGGACGCGGGCCTCGGCCTCGTCGAGCACCAGGTGCCCGGCTTCTTCCAACTGCTCCAGCACCATGCCGGTGCCGTACGGGCTGGCGGCGGCCGCGCCGACCTCCACGCCGTGCACGAGCAACACGCGCATGCTGCGGCGGCGGGCCTCGTCGATGGCCCAGTCGAGGGCACGCATCGAATCGGGCGATCCGTCCACGCCCACGACCATCGTGCCGGTGATCGTCCCAGTGGCTTCGGTGTTCATCAGAACCTCCTTGACGAGCCTCTGAGATCAGTGTGCGCCGCGTGGGCGCGGGCCACTAAGGCCGAAGGTCACCGTTCGCGGTCACCGGTCACCGGTCGCCGGCGTCCAGCACGTCGGCGCTGACCGCCAACGCCACGGCGACGGCTGCGGCACGCTCAATGACCACGCTGAAGTAGCGGCCGGCCGCGGCACCGTTGTTCATGGGCGGGTCGCCCAGCGAGCGCAGCATGGCGCCCACTTCGTGCGGCACGGCGATGGGCTCGACGTCGGGCGGCGCCGGCGACTCGCGCCACAGGTCGGGCTTGTGCTGCTGGCCACCGCGCTTGGACTTGCGCTTCTGGCCGCCACGGTTGCGGGAGGGTGCCTGGCTCATCGTTCGTCGTCCCCTGCGAGCAGTTCGTCGGGCCGCAGGCCCAGGGCGATGCGGAGTTGGTCGGTGCTCAGGTCGGCCAGCGAACTGGACTTCGGCAGCACCAGGTTGGCGATGTGCCGCTTGCCGGCCACCACTTCCTCCACTCGTTCGTCGACCGTACCGGGGCACACCAGACGGTGCGAGATGACCGTCTTGCTCTGGCCGATGCGCCAGGCGCGGTCGCGGGCCTGGTCCTCCACGGCAGGGTTCCACCAGCGGTCGTACAGCACCACGTGGTTCGCGTTGGTGAGGTTCAGGCCGGTACCGCCGGCCTTCAGCGACAGCACCATGGCGCCGGGGCCTTCCATGGCCTGGAAGTCGGCGACCATCTTGTCGCGAACGCCGCGGGCCAGGCTGCCGTCGTAGCAGTCGATGCGCATGCCGAAGACTTGCGACAGGTGCTGGGCCAGGCGGCGTCCCCACGTGGCGAAGTGGGTGAAGATGAGGATGCGCTCGCCGGCGGCGAACACGCTCTCGCAGATCTCTTCCAGGCGGGCGAGCTTGCCCGACCGGCCGGCCAGCGGCAGGCCATCGTCGCGGTAGGCGGCGGGGTGGTTGCAGATCTGCTTCAGCGCGGTGATGGCGGCCAGCACGGCGCCCTGCTTCACGTCGAGTGCGTCGGGGTCCTGCACTTCCACCAGCAGGCTGTCGAGCACCGCCTGGTACAGGCCGATCTGCTCGGGGGTCATGGTGCAGTGGTCGAGCTCGTCGATCTTGTCGGGCAGCTCGGCGGCCACTTCCGGCTCGGCCTTCGTGCGGCGGAACAGCAGGATGCCGTTCAGGGCGCGCAGTGCGGCTTCGCCGTCGCCCGACATCTGGGCGATGAACGACGCACGCGAGCCGACCAGGCCGGGGTTGGTGAAGTCGAGGATGGCCCACAGGTCGCCCAGGCCGTTCTCGATGGGTGTGCCGGTGAGGGCGATGCGGCTGCGGGCCGGCACCTTGCGCAACAGTTGCGACGTGTCGCTGGTGGGGTTCTTGATGGCCTGCGCCTCGTCGAGCACGATGCGGCCCCACTCGGTCTTCGACAGGGCCTCGACGTCGCGCACCGCGGTGGCGTAGGTGGTGATGACGACGTCGGCGCGCGAGATCTCGCGCTCGAGCGCGTCGTCGCTGGCGCGGTCGGCGCCGTGGTGCACCAGCACGCGCAGGCCGGGGGCGAAGCGCCGCGCCTCGGACGCCCAGTTGCCGACGACCGCGGCGGGGGCGACCACGAGGGCCGCGCCGTTGCCACGGCACCGGGCCAGGTGGGCGAGCATGGTGGGCGTCTTGCCCAGGCCCATGTCGAGCGCCAGACAGCCGCCCAGTTCGGCCGCGTCGAGGAAGCCCAGCCAGCCGAGTGCCTCCGCCTGGTAGGTGCGCAGCTCGCCGTCGAAGCCGTCGGGGCGGGTGACCGGCTCGGCGCTGGCAGAACCGGCCTTGCGCAGGATGTCGGCGGCCCAACTGTTGCCGTGGACGACCGTGCCACCGGCCAGGCCCGAACCGTCCAGGCCGATGCTGGCGCGCAGGATCTCGGCGCCGGTCATGGTGGTGACGCCGGCGCGCTCCTCCAGGGCCGCGGCCGCCTTCTCGAGGTCGGCGCGGTCGACCTCCACCCACTTGCCGTTCGCCTGCACCAGCGGCCGGGCTTGGCGGGCCAGGTGCTTCACCTGGTCGACGGTCAGCTCGAGGTCGTCGAACAGCACGGTCCACGCGACGTTGGCCAACTGGTGTGCGCCGACCACGGAGCCGGCGGGCGTGTCGGCGAACAGGCGCAGCGCCGGCTTGGCCTTGCGCCGCGACATGGCGGGCACGCGCACGTCGAAACCGGCGGCCGACAGCGTGGGCCCCAGCGTGGTCATGAAGTCCCACGCCTCGTCCTGGCTGAGCGCCACCTGGCCGCGGCGGCGGATGCCGGCACGGTCGAGCGCGGGGAACAGGCGACCGAGGCGCAGCCATTCCAGGTTCAGGGTGGCGCCACCGCCTTCGGTGCGCAGGGCGACATCGATGGGGATGAGGCGGCCCTTGCCGGCGGGCGCCTTCACCGACACCACCCACACGCCACCGGTGGCGGGCGGGTCGAGCTCGACGACCAGCTTCTTGCGGTTCGTCGCGACCACGCCGCGGGTCCACTGCTCGAGCCGGCGCGACGTGTCGCTGATGAGGTTGGCGTTGCCACGGAACGGCTGGCCGTCCATGCGGGCGATGACCGTGTCGTTCAGGTCGGTGGGCGTGTTCGCGTTGGGGGGCTGCGCAGGCAGCTCCATGCGCTCGATGCTCTCGTGGACGATGGTCTCGACCACGGCGGCCACCACCTGCGTGGCGACGGCGCGGCCGTCGGGCCCGCCGAGCGCGGTGACGGTGGCGGGCATGACACCGGCGAGTGCATCGACCTCGGGGCTGTCGGTGAGCGCGGGCAGCCAGCGCACCGCGGCCTCGGCCGGGCCGTTGCCCTCGGGCCGCTTCAGGATCTTCAGGCTGGGCACCACGCTGCCGCGCACCACCAGGCGCACGCCTTCCAGGGCCACGTGCCCCAGCCACGACACACTGGGGCCCACCCCGTCGCCCACCTGTCCGCCGCCGACGGCGACCAGCCAGCCGAGCGCGTCCTTCATGCTGATGGACAGGGCGTCGGCGCGTTGCCCGTCGGGCAGCGGCACACCCTTGTGCACCTGCCAGCCGTGCGGCGGGCCGCCGACCTTCTCGAGCCGGTTGGCGAGGTCGTCGTGGTTCTCGGGCGGCATGCCCCGTCCGCCGGCCCACACCACCAGCTGGTGCGCTTCCCACGTGGCCTGCAGCTCGACCGGGCCGGGCTCGAGCGTCTCGAAGCCCAGGTCGTCGAACTCGGTGGGCGCGGCCACGGGCTCGGGTGCCAGGAACACCGAGTCGGGCGCTTCGGGCAGCAGCATGGCCGCGGTGTCGAGCAGGCGCTGCAGCGTGTCGACGAAGTCGATCACCACCTGGTCGCGCTCGTCGCCACCCAGCCGCCGCACCGAGGCCAGGTCGTCCTCGGCGTCGACGATGAGCCGTTCCAGCAGCACGAGCGAGGCTCGTTCGTCGGCGCGGAAGGTCGCCAGGTCGGCGTCGGACGCGCGACCGTCTGCGATCGACCAGATCGCCGATTCGAGTTCTCGTGTGGGGGCCATGCACTTCCGTCCTGTGCCGAGGGGGCGGCACGCTGACGCGGGTGGGGTGCAGCGAGCGCAGGGCTGCACGGTTCGGTGTGCCGAGGAAGCTCGGCTGCGTTCGACCGTCGAAGAACGCACGGGTGGGAACGAACTGCTTCGTACCCGCGGGGCGCCACCCGTTCGCCATCACATTACCCCCACCGGCGCCCACACAGACGCACGGAGCTCAGTCGAGCGAGGTCACCACGCTGACGCCCGGCTGGGCGAAGTGGCCCATGGCGGGCAGCGCCTGGGGGATGTCGTGCAGCGACAGGCGCTGGGTGACCATGGCCGTGGGGTCCAGGCGGCCGGCCTGCATGAGCGCGAACACCTGGTGGAAGCGCGATGCGGACAGGCCGTGCACGCCCAGCACCTCCAGCTCGTCGCGGATGACGCGCGAGACGGGGAAGTCGGCCGTGGGTGCGGGGAACAGCCCGATCTGCACGTGGCGGCCCAGGGCGCGCAGGCTGAGCACCGAGTTGGCGGCCGTGGCCGCGTGGCCCAGGCAGTCGACCGACACGTGGGCGCCACCGGTGAGTGCGTGCACGGCGGCGGGCACGTCGTCCACCTCGCGGCCGTCGATGATGTCGTCGGCGCCGACGGCAGCGGCCAGGGCGAGCGCGTCGGGCGCCAGGTCGACGGCCACCACGCGGGCGCCGATGGCGCGACCCATGGCGATGGCGGCCAGACCGACGCCGCCGCAGCCGTACACGGCGAGCACCTCGCCGGCGGCGAGGCGACCGCGTTCGACGACGCCGCGGTAGGCGGTGGAGACGCGGCAGCCCACCAACGCGGCCGCTTCGTCGCCGATGTCGTCGGGCACGAGCACGGCGTTGGTGTCGGCGAACGGGACGGTGGTGTACTGCGCGAACGCGCCCCAGCGGGTGAAGCCGGGCTGCTCCTGGTGGCGACACACCTGGTGCTGACCCAGGCGGCACGGCTCGCACCGGCCGCAGCCGTTCACGAACGGTGCGACCACCCGGTCGCCCTCGTGCAGCGACGTGACGTCGTGGCCGACGGCCACCACACGACCGACGAACTCGTGGCCGCCCACGTGCGGGCAGACGATGTCGGGGTCCGTGCCGTGCCAGCCGTGGTAGTCGCTGCGGCACAGGCCGACGGCCAGGATCTGCACGACGACCTCGTCGGCGGCAGGCGTGGGATCGGCCACATCGACCAGGGCGATCGGGCCGCGGAACTGTTCGTAGACGGCAGCCAGCATGGGTGGCTGCTCAGTCGGCGCGGCCGATGCCGGCTTTCTTCAGCACGGTGGGCTCGACGCCGACGGCGCGCCATGCCGAGTAGGAGATGCCCTTGCGCTTGCTGTACGACGCGGCGACCTTGGTGAACCCGGCCTCGAGGCTCTTCGGGTCGACCTTGGTCTGCATGGTGGCGAGTTCCTTCTCGAGGTCGAACCGTTCCTGCACCAGTTCCAATTCGCGCACCGGGTTCGCGCCGTTCAGTTCCGATTCGATCGCCTCCATGCGACGACGCACCGAATCGGGCGTGCGCTTGCGGCCGGGCTTGCCCTTGCTGTTGCGCAGTGCCTCGAGGTATTCGCGCACGACGCGGCCTTCGACGCGGCCTTCGGCCATCGCGGCCTTGTGCTGATCGGTGATGGAGTTCTTGGGACCACGCTTTGCTGCCATGAGGGCGATTGTACGCACAGATGGGGGTCGGATTACTAGAAGCAGATAAGAAAAGTCCGATGAATCCTTCGGAGGCACAAATCCTGTTCAGCGCCCCGATCCCGCCCCGGTGAGCGGCACTCGAAAGCGCACCTCGGTTCCGCCTGACCTGCTCGTTCGCACCACCTCGAACGTCCCGCCCAGTGCTTCGACCATGGCTCGCGACATGAGCACTCCGACGTGACCCGATGCCACGGCGCGGGTGAGATCGTCGTCGTCCGCCCCGATGCCATTGTCGGCGATGCATCCCACCACGGTCCCGTCGACCTCCGCCAACGAGACGGTGACAGCCGTCGCCTTCGAGTGTCGACCGACATTCCGCATCGCTTCCACCATCACTCGGGTGCACACGGTTCGTACTTCTTCGTCGTGCAACTCGGCGACGTCGGCGTGCACGACGATGCCCAACTGACGCAGTTCCTGGGCCTCGGTCCGAACCGCATCGGCGAGCAGTCCGGGCAACACCACAGGGTTGGTCAACTCGGCAAGACAGGCGCGGAGCTGATCGATGGCCAGGCGAACCAGGTCGGCACCACGTTGCGCTGCCGCGGCGTCGATGCCCCCGCCGCAGTCTGGTGGCGACACGGCCCACACGGCCGACACCAACACCTGCACCACGTCGTCGTGCAGGCGACGGGCCAGGTTGCGTCGTTCCTGCGCGCGCGTGCGCACCAGCTCTTGCGCCATGGTGTCGAGCGCGTCGCGAGCGGTGCGCAGCTCGGTGACCTCGAAGGCGATGCCCTGGATGAGCTCGCCCGGGCCGTCGGGGTCGGGGATGCGCCGGTTCGTCCACTGCAGCCATCGCCGCGTCACGGGGTCGGGCATGGGCACGATCATCGTGAACGCGCTGCCGTCGGCCGTGGCGTCGAGGATGCTCTGCAGCAGGTCGCCCATCCGCTCGTGTGTGTCGAAGCCCATCTCGGCCACCAGTGCCGGCCACTTCCGCCCCACCACCTCGTCGGGGGTGCGGGCCAGGTGCGCCGCGTAGGCCTCGTTGCACCACACCACCTCGCCGTCCAGGCGGAAGCGGTCGACGAGCGCCGGCTGCAGGTCCAGGATGTCGCGCAGCAACTGCCCGTCGGGCGGCAGGTCGGGTTGTGACTCCTCGGCCCGGCGCGCCACATCGGTGGAGAACGGCAGCTCCAGGCCCACCACCTCCACCACCTCGCCGCGATCGTCGCGGGCGCACGTGAGGCGCGATCGCACGCCGCCGTTCAGCCCTGCATGCACCGACTCGAGCGTCCGCCACGTGCCCTCCGGGAACGGCCGCACGGCGCGGACGACGTCGGCCGTCGGCACCCCGTCGAAGCCGAGCACCTCACCGCAGTTCGGCGAGCAAGAGACCTCGCCCGACGGCACGTGCAGCCGCCACCACGCGGCACCCAGCCGGCCCAGCACCGCGGCCAGGTCGGGGTCGTGACGGCTCACCATGGTCGCCATCATGCCAAGTTCCCCTCGTTCCCCCGGACGTGGCACACTCGTCTCGACCCATGCCGACCGCACACGCCGCCGCAGCTGTCTCCGCCCACCCACACGCAGGGCCGGTGTCGGTCGTCATCGTCGACGACCACCCGCTGGTGCGCGAGGGGCTGGAACGCGTCATCGCCGGCGACGAACGGTTCCGGGTCGCCGGCATGGCCGAGAGCATCGAGGCCGCGGTGGCCATCGGCACCGCGCACGTCGACGTGGTCACACTCGACCTGTCGCTGCCCGGGGTGGGCGGCCTGGAGGGCATCGAGCGCATCCGCCGCCGCTGGCCCGACGCCCGGGTGCTGGTGCTCACCGTGCACCCCGAGACCACGCACGCCGCCGCCTGCGCGCAGCACGGCGCTGCCGGGTTCCTGGGCAAGAGCGCCGCGCCGGGCGAGATCCGCGCCGCGGTCGCCGCGCTGGCCGCCGGCCAGCAGTACTTCTCACCCGCGGCGTTGGCGGCCATCGGCAACACCGTCGCCGAGGTGCGGCTGTCGCCGCGAGAGGCCGAAGTGCTGCGCCGCCTCGCGGCCGGCCAGCGCATCACCGACATCGCCGAGGAGATGGGCGTCAGCATCAAGACGGCCAGTACCCACAAGATGCGGCTGCAACGCAAGCTCGGTGCGGCCAACACCGCGCAGATCATCGGCCTGGCCCGCAGCCGCGGGTTGCTGAGCTGACCGTGCGCGCCCGGGTGCTCGCCGGCGTCGCGGCGGTGCTCGTGGCTGTGGCGGGTTGCTCGTCCACGACCACCCTTCCCGAGGGCACGCTGCCGCCGTTGGGCTCGGGACCGTTGGTGCCGCCGACGACCAGCACCACCGTGGCGCCCGGCGCGTCGGTGGTGGTCGACACCACGCTCGCGCCCGGCGGCCTGCCCGCCACCAGCAATCCGGGGAGCGGCACCACGTGGGGCGGATGGCCGTACTACGAGGTGCCGCAGTTGGGCACCGAGTCGGTGCGCGGCACCGGGTGCGGCAGCACGGGCGGGTTGGGCGAGAGCATCCCCGACGGTGTGTGGAACGTGCTCATCGGCGACGGCACCGGTGGCGACGAGTTCTGGACGACCGATCGCATCACGGTCGACATCCGCTGCGTGTACTCGGGCGTGGGCGGTCAGCAACTGTGGAACGCGGCGTGCACGGCCGACCCGCAGAGCGACAACTGCCAGCTGCTCACCGCGGACTGGTACGTGGTGAACTCGAACGGCCGCCTGCGCACCATGCCGGTGTCGCCGTCGGTGCAGTACGGCGTGGGCGCGTTGGGCACCTCGCCGTGCGCGTCGGTCACCGCCGATCGCACCGCGGCGAACGCGCCGTGGCGGTTCATGGACAGCTGGATCGTGGTCGACCGCGGCCAGGTCACGGCGGTGGTCACCGCCTGCCCCGCCGGCTGACCGGCCCGGCGTGTCAGCGCCAGTGCTCGGCGAGCAGTTCCAGGCTGCGCACGCGCGCGTCCAGGTCGTAGGCGACCGACGTCACCATCAGTTCATCGGCACCGGTGCGGGCCACCAGCGCCTGCAGCTCGGGGACGACGGTGGCCGGGTCGCCCACCACGCGGCTGCTGGGCAGGCGATAGGCCTGTTCGCGGTCGGGGTGCACGGCGGCGTCGGCGGGCGACGGCAGGCGGATGAACCGGCCGGTGCGCCGGCCCAGCGCGGTGAGGCGGCCGGGCGCGGCGTGCCAGTCGGCTTCCTCCTGGGTGTCGGCCAGGAGCACGTTCGCGGTGATGAGCATGTACGGCCGGTCGAGCACCGCGGATGGCTGGAACAGTTGGTGGTACAGCTCGGTGGCCTGCAGCGCGCCGCCCATGTCGAAGTGGTGGGCGAACCCGAACGGCAGGCCCAGGTGCGCGGCCAGCTGCGCGCTGTAGCCGCTGGAGCCCAGCAGGAACACCGGCGGGTACGTGGTGGCGGCCGGTGTGGCGCGGAAGTGCTGCCACAACCCGATGTCGCCGCGCGGGTCGCCCAGCAGGCCCATCAGGTCCAGCAGGTCCCGCGGGAAGTCCTCGGCGCCCAGCAGGTCGGCGGTGCGGCGCACGGCCGAGGCGGTGGCCTGGTCGGTGCCGGGGGCGCGGCCGATGCCCACGTCCACTCGGCCGGGGTGCAGCGCCTCCAGCAGCGCGAACTGCTCGGCCACCACGAGCGGCGCATGGTTGGGCAGCATCACCCCGCCCGAGCCGACTCGGATGCGTTCGGTGGTGGCAGCCAGGTGGGCCATCAGCACGGTGGGCGCGGCGCAGGCGACGCTGGGCATGTTGTGGTGCTCGGCGACCCAGAACCGCAGGTAACCCAGGCGGTCGGCGGCCTGGGCCAGGGCGGCGGTGGTGCCGAGCGCGCCGGACGAGTCCTGGCCGTCGTTGACGACCGACAGGTCGAGCACGGAGAGGGGGACGGTGACCATGCCGCCACCGTAGAGCCCCGGAAACTGTCCAGCAGGGTACGAAGCCTCTCCCTCACGAAGGTCCCAGGTCACTGGCGTTCTGTGGTCCTCGAGAACACAATGTGTGCGATGCGGTCCAGGCCCGCTTTCTCCCGCGCCACGCGCGTGCGACTGGCTCGGTGGGTGGTGCTCTACCTCGGTGCGGGTGGGCTGGTGGCGTTGGCCGAGCCGAACAGCGGCCAGGCGGCCTGGTACCCGCCGGTGGCGATCGGGGTGATGATGCTGTTCGCCTTCGGGCCGCGGGTGTGGCCGGTGGTGTTGGGCGCGGACCTGGTGGTGAGCCTCGCGAAGTACGACCTGCACCTCGTCGGTGCAGCGGTCAGCGGCACCGTGACCGCGTTCGAGATCCTCGCCGTGTGGGCGTTGCTCCGTCGGTTCGGCATGTCACCGCGCCTCGACCGGGTGGAGGACGTGGCGTTCATGGCGTTGGCGGGCGCCATCGGCGCGCTGTCGGCCGCGACGGTCGGCACCCTGCTCCTGCGGGTCGCGGGCTACAGCGCGCCACCCTCCCATTGGCGGGTGTGGGTGGTCGGTGACCTCACCGGCCTCACGATCGTGCTGCCCGTGTTGCTGCTCACCACGACGCGCCGGCGTGCGTGGACGCTCCTGTTGGCCGTCACGCCACGCCGTCGACTGGAGTTCCTCGGGGTCGGCGGAGTCGGCGTGGCCGCAGTGGCCACCTACTTCGTGCGGCTCGACCCGGGCGAGATCGACACCACCGCCGCGGGAGGTCTCCTGCTCTGCCTGCTGCCCGTGTTCTGGATCGCCGTGCGGTTCGGGCGCCTGCGCACCGCGGTCTACGCGCTCTTCACCGACATCGCCGCCTCGGTGGCATGGGCGGGCCTCGGACCACACCTGTCCCCGCTCGGCACCCAGCGGCACGCGTGGGACATGGCATCCGTACAGCTGCCCATGTTCGCGATGGCACTCGCCTCGCTGGGCGTGGCCGTCGCAGTGTCCGCGTCGCAGCGCGCGCTGGCGCGCGAGCAGGCGATGGTCGACGCCAGCCCGGTGGGCATCGTGTCGCTCGACCGGCACGGCACGGTCACGAGTTGGAACCACGCGGCAGAACGCATCTTCGGCTACACGGCCGACGAGGCCCTGGGCCGGTTCCCGCCGATGGTGCCGCCCGAGGGCGGGGCAGAGTTCCGCGAGCGGCTCGACCACGCGCTGCACCACCGGGTCGAGACGGTGTTGCGCTATCGCCAGAAGGACGGTCGGCCGGTCACGACGCGCCTCTTCACCGCGCCGTTGATCGACCGTGCGGGCGAGGCGGTGGGGGCGATGGGCATCATCGAGGACGTCACTCCCATGGTTGCGTTGCAGCAACAACAGGCGCTGCTCGACGTCGCGATCGGTCAGGCGGCCGAGAGCATCTTCATCACCGATCTTCGGGCGAACATCATCTACGCCAATCCGGCGGTGACGACGGCCACCGGCTACGCGCTCGACGAGGTCATGGGCCAGAACCCGCGCATCTTCAAGTCCGGCGTCCACGACGATTCGTTCTATGTCGACATGTGGACCTCGTTGACCCACGACGGCGGGTGGAGCGGTGTGATGGTGAACCGCCGCAAGAGCGGTGAGCTCTTCTACGAGCACGTCGGCATCAAGTTGGTGCACGACGCCGACGGCGCGCCCATCGCCTATGTCGCGGTGAAGCACGACCTGACGATCGAGCGACAGTTGGCAGCCGACCTGGAGCACGACCGAGCCATGCGGCGCAAGGTGATGCGCATCATGGACCAGGTCCGTAGTGGCGAGACGATCGGGTTGACGGCGACGATCATGACGCAGGCCATCGTGGACGTCACCGACTTCGACTTCGCGGTCGTGCAGCTCCGACATGCCGATGGCTCGAGCGAGACCATCGGTGAGGCCGGACGGCTGCAGGGCTCACGCATCGGGCGCATCACCCTGCCGACCGCGGGCACGACGAACGTGTTCTCACAGACCGACCAGTCGACCTGGTGGATCGACACCACGACGTTCGAGGCGGAACATCGATGGACCGGTTGGCTCGTCGGCGAGTGCCTCAGCGCGTTGGCGTTCGCGCCGATGCGCTGGAACGGCACCATGTTCGCGGCGCTGGTGGTGGGTACCCGCGGCGACCAGCCTGCATGGGTCGCCGAGCAGACCGGGATGCTGAGCGAGGTCGCCTCGTTGGGTGGGGTGCTGATCGGCGCCCAGGTGGACGACGCCCGGCACGCCGACGCCATCCGTCAGGACATCACCGACGTCGTCGGCAACCATCGTTTCCACCCGGTCTTCCAGCCGTATGTCGACCTCCAGACCGGCGAGGTGACGGGCTATGAGGCGTTGACCCGCTTCGACGATGGATCACGGCCGGACCAGAAGATCAGCGATGCCTGGCGAGTGGGAATGGGAGTCGAACTGGAGTTGGCACTGGCCACTGCGGCGCTCGACGTCGCCGATCGGATACTGCCCGCGGCGGAGTTGAGCGTGAACTTCTCGCCCGAGACCATCATCAGCGGCAAGGCAGCCGATGTGGTGCGCGGCCGAGGCCGGCAGGTGGTGATCGAGGTCACCGAGCACACGGCCATCGCGGACTACGCGGAGCTCCGCACGGCGTTGCGCGCGTGCGGCCCGGCGAAGGTGTCGGTCGACGACGCCGGAGCGGGATTCTCGACCCTGCGGCACATCCTGGATCTGGAGCCGAACGTGGTGAAACTGGACATCGGCCTCATCCACGGCATCGACACCGACCTGGCCCGACAGGCGTTGGCGGCCGGATTGCGCCACTACGCGCAGCAGACGGGCACCCTGCTCATCGCCGAGGGGGTCGAGACCGAAGCCGAGGCGGTCATGGTCCGCGACCTGGGCGTCCACTGGGGACAGGGGTACTACTTCGGTCGACCGTCCAGAACTGGGTAGTAGACCAGGGACCTAGGACCGTGGTCGCCATCCACGAAAACTTGCCCTGAGCAGGTCAATATCACCGTCAGTCACCAAACCAAAGGTTGGTCGGTGGCGTGTCACAGTTTGCATCCACTCTCGCAGGGTGCACCAAGGACGGGGAGTTCAACCTCATGGGGAATCAGAACAAGGTCGTCCGCACAGCGCTGGCTGTCGCGGTCACCGGAGCTGCCCTTTTCGCACTGTCGCTCGGCCTGGCCGACGCGAAGGGCGGAACATCCGGAGGTGGCGGCACCAGCGGTGGCGGCGGCACCACAGCCGGCGCCACCGGCGGCACCGACGCCAAGCAGAACGTGCTCCTGCCCGCCACGTGCGCAGGTGGCGACGGGTTCGGGTACGCCGGGTACACCAAGAGCGGCAGCCGCGCCACCATCGGCTTCGGCATGGCGAACGACATCCAGGAGGCCGACTGGACGGTCACCATGGACGACAACGGCGAGGTCTTCGCCACCGACGTCATGCCGTACCCCGGCACCGACTGGTCGGTGGTCGAGAACCGCGATTCGGCGAAGGGTCAGCACACCATCACCATCGTCGCCACCAACAACATCGAGACGTGCACGGTGTCGCTCAGCTACAAGGTCTGAGCACGCTGCTGCAAGAGGTCGGCTGACGGTCCTGCGGTCAGCCGACGGGCCGATTCGAGCCACCGCGATCGCCGGTGTCGCTTCCCATGGGGGTGGGGGCGACATCGGCGATCTGCGTTTTCGCGACGACTAGTGTTCGCGCCATGGTCAGGTTCCTCGTCTCCACACTCATCTCGTGCCTCGCATCGGCCGTCGGCCTCATCGTCGCCGCACTGGTGCTGGAGGACATGACGCTGAACGGCAGCGCGTTCTTCATCGCGGTCATCATCTTCACGGTGGTCAACGCCATCGCCACGCCGTTCCTGGCCAACGTGGCCCGCAAGGGCGCCACGGCGTTGCTCGGTGCGGTGGCGTTGCTGTCCACGCTGCTGGCGCTCATCGTCACCCACGCGGTCAACGACGGCTTCGCCATCACCGGCCTCAGCACCTGGGTCATCGCCGCAGTCATCGTCTGGCTGGCCGGCCTGGTGGCCGCCATCATCATCCCGGTGTTGCTCGTGAAGGCCGGCGTGCAGTCGGCCCGCGAGCGCAACAACTGACGTGACCCCGCACACCGCCACGGTCCACGACAGCGCGGCCAACGCCGCTCCGGCCGCGTCGGCCACCGCGTGCCAGTCGTGCGGCACGCCACAGGCCCGTATGTGGTCCACCCCGCAGGGCGCCGCCCGCCTCTGCCCCCCGTGCGCCACCCTGCACGGCATCGGCTGCCCCTGACCTCCCACGCGGCTCACGCGCTGGGATTCTGGTTGCGATTCCTCCCAAATCAGCTTCTGGTTGCATTCGCTCCCGGCTTCCGGGAACAAACGCAACCAGTTCGAGCTGCCGAACTGGTCTCGCCGGACCGCCGCCGGGCGTTGTGTCGGGCTGCTGACAGTCCGAACGTCGGTCCGACGACGGCGCGTCACTGCGCATCTGGCGCATGATGACTCCAGCAAGGGCGAACCCCTGCCGAACGGAGAGTCCTCCCCTGGGCACACGTACGGCGGCCGCTCATGCACCGGATCGCGGGAGTCGGTGCGTGAGCGGCCCTCGCCCGGCACCTTCGCCGCCGACGGCCCGGTCCGTACACTGGCTCGAATGCCCTCCCCCGCTCCGTTGACCATCGCGACCATCAACGTGAACGGCCTCCGTGCCGCGTCCACCAACGGCATGGGCGGTTGGTGGCGGCAGCGGCAGCCGCACGTGGTGGCCATGCAGGAGGTGCGTGCCCCCGACGCGCTGGTGGCCGACCTGGTGGCCGAGATCGCCGGTCCGGCGGGCGAGGCGCCGTGGCAGGTGACCCATCACGAGTGTGCGTCGAGGGGTCGGGCCGGCGTCGCCGTCGCCAGCGCCCGTCCCATCGTCGAGCAGGCCTGCGGGCTGCCGGCGCGGCCGCCGCGATCGCGGGCACCGAAGTTCGACGACAGTGGCCGCTGGGTCGAGGCCACGGTCGACACCGCCGACGGTCGCGGGCTCACCGTGGCCTCGGCGTACGTGCACACCGGCGACGCCGACTCTCCCGAGCGCATGGCCGAGAAGCTCTCGTTCCTGCGCGCCATGGCCGCGCGCATGACGGCACTGCGCGACGAGGGCCGCCACGTGCTGCTGATGGGCGACCTGAACGTGGGCCACCGCGAGCTCGACATCAAGAACTGGAAGGG
>CBHWEI010000078.1:0-15001 GCA_966112835.1 uncultured Acidimicrobiaceae bacterium | reverse complement strand
CATGACCATCGAGCCCGGGCTTTGCCACGACAACGCGATACGGCCGCTTCACAAGAGGGGAACCCTACGACCGCAAGGCCTTCCACGGCCAATCCGAGGTCACCGCGGCCATGCCGGCCGCGGTGCGTCCTGCCTGCTCGTGCGGCACACTGGAGCCCGTGCGTCAGCCGCAACTCAAGTCCACCTTCGCCCGCGCGGTCGTGCCCGTTGCCGCCGGCATCGGCTTCTTCATCGTCCTCGGCCTGGTCCTGTGGGGGGTCGCCGCACTCAGTTCGCGCAACACCTCGCAGCTCACCGACAACCTGTCGCCGTCGGTGCAAGAGATGGGCAGTGCCGCCAACCTGGCCCGCATCGTCGCAGAGGACGGGCCAATCGTCATGAACGACCTCATCGGCAACGACGACCACATCGTGCTCGCCCACACCGGCGACGACCCGGGCTCGAACTGGACGCTCCACCTAGCCCACCCCGCCGACCGGCCGGCAACGTGCCAGATCGAGGTCGTGAAGCAGACGCAGACGTTCACCGACTGCGACGGGCGCACCCTGACGGTCGACGACCTGGCCGAGGTGCCGGCCGGCGTCCGCCCCGTCTACAACAAGGGCGAGGGCACGCTCACGCTCGACCTCACCCCCACGCCCAGCACCACCGTGCCCGGCAGCACGACCACCTCCGCCGGAACTTAAGTTCTGCGTGATGCGTCGGAAGGCGCATGGAACGCCGCACCTTCCTCGCCCTGCTGGCCCTGCCGGCCGTCGCCCAGCTGCTGGCCGCGTGCGGCGATGACGACCCGCCCGCCACGAAGGGCCGCCGGTCCAGCCTGAAGAGCAACGCGGCACGGGTGACCACCGGCACCGACCCGGCGGCCGCGGCCGCCGCGGTGAACGCGTTCGCGGCCGACCTGTACGAGCGGCTGGTCGACGACTCGCCCGACGACAACCTGGTGTTCTCGCCGGCGAGCATCGCCATGGCGCTGACCATGGCATCGGCCGGAGCCGGCGGCGCCACCCTGGCCGAGATGGACGGCGTGCTGCACATCACCGACCCGGCAGCCATCCACCCGTCCATGAACGGGCTCGCCGCGGCGTTCCAGGCGGCGAACATGTCGAAGGACACCACCGCCGAGGGCGGCAGCGGGGTGCAGACCGTGCAGGTGAACATCGCCAACTCGCTGTGGGGCCAGGCCGGCCTGACCTTCCGCCCCGCATTCCTGGACCTGCTCGCCGCCCACTACGGCGCCGGCATGGAAGTGGTCGACTACGCCGCTGACGCCGAGGGCGCCCGCAAGGACATCAACGCCTGGGTGGACGACGCGACCGAAGGGCGCATCGCCGAGCTGCTCCCCCAGGGCGCCATCAACGCCGCCACGCTGCTGACGCTGGTGAACGCCGTCTACATGAAGGCCGCCTGGGCCGAGGAGTTCCAGACGGGCGCCACCAGCGACCAGCCGTTCACCACGTCGGCCGGTGAACACCGAGTGGTGCCGACCATGCACCGCGGCGGCGAACTGCCCTACGCCGCGGGCGGCGGCTGGCAGGCCGTCGAGCTGGACTACGTGTTCGGCCGGCTGAGCATGGTCGTCGCCGTCGGCGAATCGGTTGACGCACCGTTGCCCGACGGCTCCACCGTGTTCGGCGCACTGCAACCAACACTCGTCACCGTGAGCCTGCCGAAGTTCGACCACGCGGTCATCATCTCGCTGGGCAAGGTGCTGCAGGCCATGGGCATCACCACCGCGTTCGGGGCCAAGGCCGACTTCAGCGGCATGACGTCGGAGGCCGCCCTGTTCATCGGTGGCGTCACGCACCAGGCGAACATCACCGTCGACGAGAAAGGCACCGAGGCCGCAGCCGCCACCGCCATCACCATGGCCGGCAGCGCCGCCCCCACCGACCCGCCCATCGAGGTGCACTTCGACCGCACCTTCACCTACTGGGTGCGCGAGAAGGCCACCGACGCGATCCTGTTCATGGGCCGGGTGACCGACCCGACGGGCTGACCCCGCCGTCAGGCGCGGGTGGGGACGTTGGCGACGAGACGCGCCGCGAACTCTTCGGTGTGCTCCTCGAGCTTGGCCCGGTGCAGGGCCAGACCACCGATGACGTCGGTGCCCACGCCGCGCAGCGCCGTGTCGAGCTTGTCGAGGCTCTTGCCAGGGTTCAACGCGAACGTGCAGAACGACGCCGACAGCTTGCCGCGCATGGCCGGCAGGTTGGCGATGGCGCCCAGGTTCCACGGCGCCTGACCCACCACGAACAACCCGTGCACCCACGTGCCGACGACCACCACGTCGGCCTCCTGGATGCCACCCATCTCGAGCTCGTTCAGCGGGCACACCGTGGTGATGCCCCACCCCTCCTGCTGCAAGTTGCCGGCGATCAGTTCGCCCGCCTTGCGGGTGTTGCCGGTGAGGCTGGTGTAGAGGATGGCGGCCTTCATGGCCACAATTCAAGCAGATGTGTCGGGGTCGATTCCCTTTTCGGGGACCTCGCCGGTCGCATCGGGTGTCAGGCCGGCGGCCAGCGCCGCAGCCTTCGCCGCCCGGCCGGCGCGCACCTTGCGCACCACGCTGATGACACCGGCCGACAGTGTGATGGAGATGATGACGCAGACGATGATGATGATGCGCCGCGGCAGCTCGCGAGTGCCCAGGAAGATGTAGAGGTCGGGCACGATGAACGCGACCAGCGAGATGATGGCCCACTTCGCCGCACTCTTGTACTGGTCGTCGATGAAGCTGAGCACCATCCGCGGCGTGGTGACGGCGTCGACGCACGCCGACGCGAGGTCGATGGCCAGGTAGATCCACGGGTTCAGCCCGTAGTCGCCGACCGCCGCCCACACGATGAGCGTGCGGATGATGGCCCAGCCGATGACGATGCCGGCCCACGAACGAGCGATGACCTTGCGCTTGGCCAGCACTGCCGGGTCGTCGTGATGCAGCGCCAGACGCATTCGATCATTCAATCAGCCTTGGCGACCCCGTGCCTGTTCAGGACAGTTTCTTGAGGGGCGCCCAGGCGAGTGAAAGGTGCTTCGTACCAGCACTGGGGAACCGGATGGTGGCCTCGGCCTTGTCGCCCTGGCCGCGGATGTCGATGATGATGCCCTCACCGAACGCGGGGTGTTCCACGTCGTCGCCCACCTTCAGCCCCAGCTCCTGGCTGTTCGACGGTGCGGGTGCGTTGCGACGACCGGCGTTGATGGCGGCGTCGACCACGCGCTCGCGGTGCCAATCGACGTCGTCGTCGGGGTCGAACCCGCTCACCGGACTGCGACTGGCCGAGCCGCCACGCTTGTACGCCGGCGGGTCGTCGTAACGGTCGCGATCGCGATCGCGGCCGCGGTAGCTCTGCCGGCCGTAGCCCTGGCGACCGCCGACGCTGCCCTTCTGCTCGACCAGTGCCGCGGGGATCTCGTCGAGGAACCGCGACGGCGGGTTGTAGTTGGTGTTGCCGAACAGCTGGCGGCTCCACGCGTGGCTGACGTGCAGCAGCTCCTGCGCGCGGGTGATGCCCACGTAGGCGAGGCGGCGTTCCTCTTCCATCTCGGTGGGCTCGGTGAGGGCACGGCTGTGCGGGAACACGCCTTCCTCCCAACCCAGCACGAACACCACCGGGTACTCGAGGCCCTTCGCGCTGTGCAGGGTCATGAGCACCACGCGGTCGTCGTCGTCGATCTCGTCGGTGTCGGCCACCAGCGCCACCTGCTCGAGGAACTCGTCGAGCCGCGTGAACTCGCGGGCCGAGCCCACCAGTTCGCCGATGTTCTCCAGCCGGCCCGCCGCCTCGACCGACTCCTCGGCCTCGAGCTCGGCGGTGTAGCCGCTCTCGTCGAGCGCGGCACGCAGCAGGTCGCCCGGGCCCACCGACTCGTCGGTGGCCATCACCGACAGGTCGTCGAGCAGCCGCACGAACGACGACACGCCGCGGGCGGCCGGACCGGTGAGCCCGGCCTCGGACGCGCGGCGCATGGCCTCGACGAACGAGATGCCCTCGGCCAACGCCAGCGCATCGAGCTTCGCCACGCTGCCGTCGCCCACGCCGCGCTTGGGCACGTTCAGCACGCGCTTCACGCTCACCTCGTCGGCCGGGTTCACCACGGCGCGCAGGTACGCCATGGCGTCCTTGATCTCGCGCCGGTCGTAGAAGCGGGTGCCACCCACCACCTTGTACGGGATGCCGAACCGCATGAACGCCTCTTCCAGCACACGGCTCTGGGCGTTCGTTCGGTAGAAGCAGGCGATGTCCTTCCAGATGACCCGGCGTTCGGCGTGCAGCTGCTGCGCGGTGCGGGCAACGAACGTGGCTTCATCGCCCTCGTCCTCCGCGTGGTAGCGCACGATGGGCGCACCCGAGCCCTTCTCGCTCCACAGGTGCTTCTCCTTGCGGCCCGGGTTGTTGGCGATGACCGCGTTGGCCGCGTCGAGGATGGTCTGCGTGCTGCGGTAGTTCTGGTCGAGCACGATGGTGGTGACGTCGTCGAACGCATCCTCGAACTGCGAGATGTTGCGCACGTCGGCCCCGCGCCACCCATACACGCTGTTGTGCACCAGCACGCCGTTGGCGATGTAGTGGTGCGTCGGCTCGACCTCCAGGTCGTACACGGGCCCGTCGTACTGCTCGATCTCCACCGACTCGACGGCTGCCGGCGCGAGGCCCTCGCTGCCGAGGACGAACACTCGGTGGCCCGGCACCAGTTCGCGTACCGCGAGCTCGCCGTGACCGTCGACGGGAAGACGATGATCGGGCGTCGCCGTGAAGGAGTGCGGACCGGTGACGACCCTGACGACGTCGCCCTTCCATCGGCCGGCATGCACGCGCGAGACATCGCCCTTCTCGACATCCACGCCATCGGACGACCCGACCACCGTGGTGCCGACGAGGACGTCCTCGATGCGCTCGGGTCCGAACAGGGTGTCGACCATCGTGCCGGGCAACAGGCATTGGTCGCCGTCGCCGACGATGGTGATCTGTTGGTGGCCGGCGGCCAGTTGGAGGGCGATCTCGTTCTGCGCGGTGTTGGTGTCCTGGTACTCGTCGATGAGCACGTGACGGAACCGCTGCTGGTAGTAGGCGAGCACCTCGGGGTGCTGGCGGAACAGCATGACCGTGTTCATCAGCAGGTCGTCGAAGTCCATGGCGCCGGCCTTCATGAGGCGGGCCTGGTAGTCGGTGTAGATGTCGGCGTGCTTGCGTTCGAAGATGTTCGACGCCTGCTCGACCGCCATGGCCGGCGTGATGAGCTCGTTCTTCCACAGGCTGATCTGGCCGTGCGCACCGCGAGGCGGGAAGCGCTTGGCGTCGAGGCCCAGGTCGCGCACCACGTAGCCGGCCAGGCGTTGCGCATCGGCCTGGTCGTAGATGCTGAAGGTGCGCGGGTAGCCGAGCGCGTCGCCGTGGGCACGCAGGATGCGGACGCACGCGGAGTGGAACGTGCACACCCACATGGCCTTCACCACCGGGCCCACCAGTTCGGCCACGCGGTGCTTCATCTCCTGCGCAGCCTTGTTGGTGAACGTGATGGCCAGGATGGACGTGGGCGGCACCCCCTCCTGCACCAGGTGGGCGATCCGATGGGTGAGCACGCGTGTCTTGCCCGACCCCGCACCCGCCACCACCAGCAGCGGCCCGCCACGGTGCACGACGGCGTCGAGCTGGTCGGGGTTCAGACCGCCCAGGTCGAGCGGGTCGGGTTCGAACGGAAGGCGGCCATCGTCGCTCATGGTGCGGCCATCCTACGGAGGGGGTGCGACACCACCGGTTCCCGCTCGGTGTTCCTGGGTATGGTTGCCGTCGCATGTCTCGCCTGAAACTCTGGTTGTTCGCCGCCATCGGAGGAGGCCTGACCGGACTCATCTCGTACGCGTTCCTGCGCAGCCTGGACTGGGCGACGCGCACCCGCATCGCCCACGGCTGGTTGGTCTGGCTCCTGCCGCTCGCCGGCCTGGCCGTCGGCCTGGCCTACCACCACTGGGGCGGACGGGCGAAGGGTGGCACCCCGTCGGTCATCGAGCAATCGCACACCTTCACCCACGGCGTGCCCTCGCGCATGGCGCCGCTCATCTTCGCCGGCTCGGTCGTCGGCCACCTGTTCGGTGCGTCGGTCGGACGCGAAGGCGCGGCTCTGCAGATGGCCGGCTCGGTCAGCGACACGGCCTCGCGGCTGGGCAAGCTCGGGCCCGACGACCGGCGCACGCTGGTGGCCGCATCGCTCGCCGGCGGGTGGGGTGCGGTGTTCGCGGTGCCGCTCACCGGCATCGTCTTCACCCTGCAGGTGGCCAAGCACCGCCGCTGGCGGGCGCTCATCCCGGCAGTCATCTCGGCCTACACGGGCAAGGTGGTGGTGAGCTCGCTCGGCTATTCGTTCGGCAGCCGCCCTCGCCTGCCGCGCAACGACTGGACGTTCGGGCTGCCGTTCAAGCTGGCGCTCGTCGGCATCGGCGTTGGGCTGCTGGCACGCCTGTTCGTGGGGCTCATCAAGCTCACCAAGCGGCGCATGGCGCACGCCATGCACTGGCCGCCCGGCCGCACGTTCATCGGCGGTGTCGCCACTGTCGCGCTCATGCTGGCGTTCGGCCGCGACTACCTGGGCCTGTCCACGCAGCTGTACGCCGATGCCATCGCCGGCAACCACATCGACTGGTGGGACCCGTTGCTGAAGCTGCTGTTCACCGCCGTCGCCCTGGGTACCGGCTTCGTGGGCGGTGAGGTGCTGCCGCTGTTCGTCATCGGGTCCACATTCGGCGCGGCCGTCGCGCCAGGCATGAACATGGCCGGCCCACTGCTGGCCGCCACCGGTGCACCCGCGGCGTTCGCCAGTGCTGCGAGCGTCATGCTCACCGGTCTGGTTCTCACGGTCGAGCAGTTCGGTTGGCGCACGCTCATCCCGGCCATCATCGTCGGCGTGTTCGCGCGCATGGTCGCCGGCCGACCCGGCCTGTACATCGCCCACTAGGTGCGTCCGCCGACCGCGCTCCGGCCCCGAACGGCACTGAGTAGGTTCGAGGCGATGCAGACCCTGTCGGCCAACGACCTCGAGCGTCAGGCCGGCATGCGGCGCATGAAGCGCCTCGCACTGGGCCTGCTGGTCTTCGTCACCATCGTGTTCCTGGTGGCCCGTTGGCTGGAGGACGACCACGGCTGGGTCGGCTACATCCGCGCCTTCGCCGAGGCCGCCATGGTCGGTGCGCTCGCCGACTGGTTCGCCGTCACCGCATTGTTCCGCCACCCGCTCGGCCTGCCCATCCCCCACACCGCCATCATCCCCAACCGCAAGGACCAGATCGGCGAGTCGCTCGGCGAGTTCGTGCAGACCAACTTCCTCACCCAGGAGGTGCTGCACGAACGGCTCGACAACGCGCACATCGGCCGTCGCCTGGGCACCTGGCTCAGCGAACCGGCCAACGCGTCACGAGCCGGCGGCGCGGTGGCCGACGGCCTGCACGGCAGCCTGGAGGTGATCGACGACCGCGACGTCGGCGCCGCGCTGCAGGGCATGATCGAACGCAAGGTGCGCGGGACACCCGTGGCGCCGTTGCTCGGCCGGGCCATCGACGTCGGCATGGACGGCGGCCACCACCAACGGCTGCTCGACGCGACGCTCAGCGGGCTGGGCAACTTCCTCGACGACAACCGCACAACGTTCCGCGATCGCCTGCGCACCGAGTCGCCCTGGTGGGTGCCCGAAGGGGTCGACGACCGCATCTTCGAGAAGATCTACACCGCCGTGCATCGCTTCATCGGCGACATCGGCGCCGACCCGCACCACCCCATGCGGACGTCCATCGACGAGCGCCTGCTCGCGTTCGCCGAACGGTTGAAGACCGACCCCGGTCTGGTGGCGAAGCTCGAGGAACTGAAGGGCGAACTGCTCGAGCACCGCGACGTGCAGGCGTGGTTGCAGAGCCTGTGGGGCGAGGTGAAGCGGTCCACCCTGGTGGCCACCGACGACCCCGACAGCGAACTGCGCCGCCGCATCGACCGGTCGCTGGTGAACCTGGGCAACCGACTGGCGGCCGAGCCCGAGCTGCAGGCCAAAGTCGACGACTGGGTTCGCCGGGCCGCCGGGTACGTGGTGGACCACTACCGCGGCGAGGTGAGCGAGATCATCTCCTCCACCGTCGCCAAGTGGGACGGCAAGGCCACCGCCGAACGCCTCGAGCTGCAGGTGGGCCGCGACCTGCAGTTCATCCGCATCAACGGCACCATCGTCGGCGGCCTGGCCGGCCTGGTGATCTACACCGTCACCCAACTCGCCTTCTGACCCCCCGAGCGCGCTGTCACCCCGTCACGCGGCGTCGCCGGTTGACGCGAAGGCGTACACCGGGCACGATGCGCCGATGCGGCGGATGGCCTTCCTTCCATTGGCGACGCTCGCGTTGGCGCTGCCGGCAGCGTCCGTCGCAGGCTGCGGCTGCGGAGCGGCGAAGTGCCCCGCACGGCAGATCGAGTTCACGGTCGGCAGCGGCGTCGCCGCAGTCGAGGTGTGCGGGGAGGCGGACGACTGCGTGCTCGCCGACGTCGGCGAGCAGTCGTTCACCATGAAGCCACCACCGACCGAGACGTGGACGACTTCCTCGAGGTCACACCGCCCCCAGCCTCCGATCGAGTGGTGGACGATCAGCTCCCTCGATGCCGAGGGCACGGTGCTGACCCGGGAGGTGTTGGTGCCCGAGTTCGCCAGGCCCACGAGATGCCACTGCAGCTACAGCATCGAGGTCGAAGTGCTGGCCACCGGCGTTCGACAGGTCGGCGTCGAACCTGCCCCGACCCTCACGTTCCCCCCGAGCGGTCAGCGCGTCGGGATGAGCGCAGCCGTCACGCAGAACTGAAGTTCGGGAGAGAGGGCGTCACGCAGAACTCAAGTTCGGGGGGATTGGCGGCGGGGGGCGGCGGCGAGCAGGTGGAGCTCGTCGTGGGCCAGGGTGGCGCCGGCGAGCGCCGTGATCTGGGCCGGGCCCTCGTAGTGCGGCGCCACCTCCACCAGATCGGCACCGACGATGTCGAGGCCGCCGAGGCGGAACAGCACGCCACGCAACTGCGCGGTGGTGAGGCCGCCGATGACCGGCGTGCCCGTGGCCGGCGCGAACGCCGGGTCGAGCGCGTCGATGTCGATGGTGAGGTAGATGGGCATGCCACCGGTCAGCTCGTGCACCGTGTCGGCCAACTGCTGCACCGTCATGTCGACCACGCGGTTCATGTCGAACACGTTGAAGCCCATCGTGTCGTTCGGTGTGCGCATGCCGATCTGCACGCTGTGCGCCGGGTCGATGATCCCCTCGCGCGCTGCCTGCAGGAACATCATCCCGTGGTGCAGCGGCGCGGCCGGGTCGTACTCCCACGTGTCGCAGTGCGCGTCGAAGTGCACCAATGCCATCTGCCCGTAGTGCTCGGCGTGTGCGCGCAGCAGCGGCAGCGTCACCAGGTGGTCGCCGCCGATGGACACCACGCCCAGACCGGCGCCGATGAGCGCGCTCGTACGCCGCGTGGTGGCGTCGAGCATGGCGTCGGTGGAACCGGGCGGGAACGGCACGTCGCCGGCGTCGGCGCACTCGGGCAGCGCGCCCGACGGCCACGGCCACAGCACGTTCGGGAACTCGCCCGACAGGGTGCTCTGCTCGCGCACGCCACGCGGGCCGAACCGCGAGCCGGGACGGTTGGTCACACCCAGGTCGTAGGCGACGCCCTGCACCACCAAACTGGCCGGCGAGCCCGGATGCAGCATGGGGAAGCGGGCGAACGTGCACTCACCCGCCCACGTCATTCCCAGCGATTCGGGCGTCGGGAGGTCGGAAGCGATGGGGTCGGCCATGGGCCGCAACGGTAGTGGTTCATCCCCGCCGTGGAGAGAGTGTTCAGAGACGCTTCAAACGGCCCTGGGAGGCTGGGTCGTAAATGCAGATGACGTCCTGCATGTAGCCAGCCTCGAGCGCCAAGTCCAGCATCGCCTTTCCGGCGCCCGCATCAGGCAGATGGGATGTCAGAACGACATATGGCTTCCCTTCCCCACTGGCCTTGAGGAGGGCTCCGTTCGCAACCGCCTTCTTCAGGGTGTCCGTTCGACGCAGCCCAGGTCGATCTCCCTGAACGCTGCCCTTGTACTCGAACCAGACTTCCTGGCCGGAGGGCGAGATGGCCACTTGGTCGATCTCAACACCGCAAAGCCTCAGGTTCATCTTGCCAATTAGCTTGAAACCAATGTGCGAGAGAAGTTGATCGCACTGTTCGGCGAACTGTCTTCCCTGGACGACGCCAGACGCCTGAAAGTTCGTCAAGGTGACTCTCCTACCTCGCGAAAGATTGCGGACATCCGGATCTCCATCGAGGCCCGATCAGCGTCAAGCAGCTCGTCGGTCCACACGGTCTCGTCGGGGTAGGCATCAACGGACTCATCGACACCTTGCATCCAAAAGAAGGCCGCATCACTCCAGTTTTCCTCCAGAAGGGCGTTTTGGATGCTGCGCAACCAGGCCGGGGAAATGTCTTCGGGAGGGGTGCGCGCTACCCACTGCAGTGCGATCGCACGACTCAGCACCTCGGGCGACTCAGCCAGCAGCAGCCGAGGCGACTCCCCACCCGTGACAGCAATCGCCACTCTTCCCGGCCACCCTGCGAAATAGGGATCAGGCATCAGAACTCCCGGACGCGAGAGCCTTGAGAAGCTGCTGGTCGCCTGCGCTGAGCATCTCGAACACTGCCCGAATCGGACCGTCCACGCCGAGGCAGGCTTGCAGCGCCTGGTCGCCGGCCGAGCCACGCTGCGGTTTGTCAGTCGTCAGCAAAACAAGTTGCGAGGTTCGCGACACCTGATGGAGTACGGCCGCCTTTCCGAGCGCCTTCCAGAGCGTGTCCGTGCGCTTGAGGCCCGGCCTGCTACTGGTGAAGCCGCCAGAAACGTCGAACAGGAACGTCTTCTTACGATTTGCACTTCGAGCCCGGAAGTTGACTTCGACGCCGCCCGCCAACTTCACGTCTTCCTCGATATCACGGAAACCACAACTCTCGAGGAGTTGGCGCGCGATGTCCTTCGCCGCCTTTCCTTCTCGAGTGGCGCGCCGTTGGAAATCCTCGTCCGGGGTTGCTGGCACTGGCACAGCCGGGAGCCGAAACGCCCATGCATCGGCAGAAACGGTTCGTTCAAGCTTCTGCCGTTCCTTCTCGATGCGATCGCTCGCCTTGGCCACATACGTCTTGTCAGTGTCGTAGCCAACAAAGTGTCGGCCCGTTCTCAGGGCGGCTACGGCGGTCGTGCCGGACCCCATGAAGGGATCGAGTACGACATCGTTGTCGTAGGTGTAGAGATGAATCAGGCGCTCAGGAAGCTGCACCGGAAATGGTGCAGGATGTCCGACTCTGCTTGCGCTCTCCGGTGGAATTTCCCACACATCGGTCGTCGCCTCCATGAATTCGTCGCGGGACAGCGTCGCGACCGACGGAAGATTTCGGCGGTCGCGTTCTCGCGCCGTGATGGCACGATCGAATCGGCCCTTGCTGGCGATGATCACCCGCTCGGTCAGGTCTCTGAGGACTGGATTCGCAGGCTTCTGAAAGGAACCCCACGCACACGAGCCACTACTTCCTCGCTGCTTCACCCAGATCACCTCACCGCGCAGCAACAACTTGAGATCATCCTGCAGGATGGTTGTGACATCGGCCGCGAGCGACCTGTATGGCTTTCGGCCGAGGTTTGCAACGTTGATGGCCATGCGACCACCGGGCTCGAGAACTCGAACACACTCCGCAAACACGTTGCGCAACATTTCGAGGTAGTCGAGGTAGGTGCTGGGAATGTGACCCTCTCCCAGCGCCTCCTCATAGGCCTTTCCGGCAAAGTACGGGGGAGACGTCACAACGAGCGCGACAGAGTTGTCTGGCAGCCTCGACATCGACGCGGAGCTACCGACGAAGATGCGGTCGAGCACGTTCCTCGGGCCGTCGACCCAGTCATGAACGTCCTCTGAAGCGCTGACCTCTGGCGCAGTGAAGCGAGCATAGAAAGGCGTGGCGTCGTGGCTCTCCCGCTTCGACACGCCGAAGTTGGAAGTCCGAGTACCTCTATCGCTAGCCATGTCTCATGCTCCCCGGATTGGTGTACGGGAGTACCGTACAGGCGGGGTGTGACGGAGTCCGGAGACACAGCAAACGGGGCCTTGCGGTGGCGGCGCGTCCCCCTTCTAGGACATTCGAGGCCACCGCAATCGTCCAAAGCAACCGAACGCGTATCGCTGAACCTTCCCTAGTCACGCGATGAATCTACGCGACGACGCGCTGTCGCCGCGCGATACGCGACCCCGCGCGCTGGCCGCGCGATACCGCGCGCCGATAGTCTTGGCGGCTGAAGGGGAGTATCCCGACTCGACGGTGTCGTCAACACAGCCTCACGGCTCGGCACCCCGGCCCACGCTGGCACGCACGCAGTACGGGTGGGAGAGACCTTCGACCAGAACCCACCGTTCCCGTCGAAAGGTCCACCCATGCCCAATGACCGCCTGCACTCCCCTGCCCAGTGGATGCGCTTCATCGGCCGCAGCGCCAAGCGCCTCGCCGTCCTCGTCCTCGGCTTCGTCGTGCTCGGCGCGGGCATCGCCATGCTCGCCCTGCCCGGCCCCGGCCTGCTCGTCATCATCCTCGGCCTGGCCATCCTGGCCACCGAGTTCGCCTGGGCCGAACGGGCACTCGACAGGACCACGACGAAGGTCGCCTCGGCGGCGTCGAGCGTGTCGGCGAACCGCAGCGGGCGCATCGCCCTGGCCGCATCCGGGTCCGGCCTGGTGTTGGGCGGGGCGCTGGTGGCGGTGCTGTCCGACGGGCACCGCCTGGTCGGTGGCACGGTCGCGATGGCCGGCCTGGTGGGCCTGTGCACGCTGCTGCCGCCGGTGCAGCGCTGGTTCGAGACCAAATCGGCAGCCCGCAGCGGATCCGCCTAGGGTTGCAGCGCTATGTCCTACCGGTACCTGTGGACCCCGTTGCAGCTCGGACCGGTGAGCACGCGCAACCGCATCGTCTTCAGCGCGCACCTCACCAACTACGCGCGTGACGGCAAGCCCACCGAGCAGCACGCTGCGTACTACGCGGCCCGTGCGGCCGGCGGCGCGGGCCTGATCATCACTGAAGAGCACAGCACCCACCCCACCGACTGGCCCTACGAGAAGCTCATCCACGGCTTCCATCGCGACGTCATCCCCGGCTACCGGGCCATCACCGATGCCGTGCACCGCCACCGCGTGCCCATCTTCGCCCAGATCAACCACAACGGCGGCCAGGCGTCGTCCATGTACTCGCGGCTGCCCGTGTGGGCGCCGTCGGCCGTGGCCGACCCGCTGTTCCGCGAGGTGCCCAAGGCCGTCACCCACGCCGACATCGACGAGATCGTCGCCGGCTACGCGGTGGTCGCCGAGCACTGCGCCGAGGGCGGGTTCGACGGCATCGAACTGCAGTGCAGCCACAGCTCCATCGTGCGCGGCTTCCTGTCGAACGCCACCAACCACCGCACCGACGAGTACGGCGGCAGCATCGAGAACCGCGCCCGCCTGTTGGTGCGCATCGTCGGTGCCGTGCGCAAGGTCATCGGCAACCGGCTGGCGCTCGGCGTGCGCATCTGCGGCGACGAGCTCATCGACGGCGGCACCACCATCGACGACGCGGTGCGCATCGCCGAGATCGCCGAAGCAACCGGCCAGGTCGACTACATCAACACGTCCATCGGCGTGGCCACGGCGAGCCTGTTCATGATCGAAGCGAGCATGCACATCCCGCCCGGGTACGCCATGTTCATCCCGTCGGCGTTCCGCAAAGCGGTCGACCTGCCGGTGGTGGGCGTCGGCCGATTCAAGGACCCGCTGCAGGCCGAGCGGGCCATCGCCGAGGGCCACTGCGACCTCGTCGGCGTGGTGCGCGGCCAGATCGCCGACCCCGACTTCGCCGCCAAGGCACGCGCCGGCACCACCGACGACATCCGCCTGTGCCTGTCGTGCAACCAGGAGTGCGTGGGCCGCATGGGTCTGAACCGCTGGCTCGGCTGCATCGAGAACCCGGCCACCGGCCGCGAGTCGCAGGGCGTCGGCACCGTCCACCTCACCAGCAAGCCCAAGCAGGTCATGGTGGTGGGCGCCGGTCCCGCCGGGCTGCAGGCGGCCATCGCCGCCGCCCGCAACGGCCACCACGTCACCGTGTTCGAGAAGACCGACCAGGCAGGCGGCCAGGTGCGCATCGCCGCCAGCGTGCCGAACCGGGCCGAGTTCGGCGACATGATCCGCAACCAGCTGAACGAATGCGAACGCCTCGGCGTGAAGTTCGAGTACGGCGTGGGCGTGTGGCCCGGCCTGGTGGAGGAACGCAAGCCCGACCACGTCATCGTCGCCATGGGTGCCGAGCCCAACCGTCCGTGGTGGGTGCCCGGCGACGCCAGTCAATCGGGTGTTGGGAACGTCGCCGACGTGCGCGAGGTCATCGACGGCTCCGCTGCGAACGGCGGCCCGCAGCCGGGCCAGACGGTCGTCGTCGTCGACGAGATCGGCTTCCATCACGCCACCTCCGTCGCCGAGTTGCTCGCCGACCGCGGCTGCCAGGTCGAGATCGTCACCAACGGCATGGTGGTCGGCCAGGACCTGGGCATCACGCTGGACATGGAGAACTGGTGGATGCGGGCCGGCAGCAAGGGCATCGTGCAGTCCACCGACCTGGTGCCCATGGGCATGGCCGACGGCGAGCTCACCCTGCTGCACCACCCCACCGGCCAGAACCACACCCGCCGGCCCGACTGGGTGGTGCTGGCCGTGCCGCCCAACCCGGTCGAGTGGCTGTACCACGACTTGAAGGCGGCCGGCGTCAGCGTCGAGCGCGTCGGCGACTGCCTCGCGCCACGCCGCGCGCATGCCGCGGTCGTCGACGGCGAACGCGCCGGCTCGGCTGTCTGACGCGCCAGACTGTGCACGTGAGCACCCCCCTCGTCGCCGTCGTGATGGGGTCGACCAGCGACGGGTCGACCATGAGCAACGCCG
>CBHWEI010000077.1:0-15047 GCA_966112835.1 uncultured Acidimicrobiaceae bacterium | reverse complement strand
TGGGTCGGTCGGAACGTGTATCCCTCGTGCCGGACCAACCCGCCTCGATCGGATTCGAGCCCGGAGCGCAAGCCGAGGACTATGGGCGTACCGCAACAATGCAGGTGTTCATTGCTGGCGGCGAAGACACAGCGGCGCCGGTTGCCGAACGAGATGTGGTCCTGTCGATCCCCTCCAACGTTCAATGTGGGTGAGGTCGAACGATGCATGACGACGAGGACAAGCCTGCCGGGATGAGTCCGCAAGGGCGCCGATGCGAGGGTTCCTGTGGGGGCTGGCGAGACCCGGCAACGTTCGGCACCGCCGCTGGCGCATTTCATCTGCAGGTGACTGCCGTTGAGTCGGCGATCGAGGGCGTGAGCAGGGTGCACGGCTATTGGTGCGCCGGAGCGTTCGACCCGGCTGAGCCGCTGGTGATGGTCGAATCTGGGGGAGACGTCGTGCCCGTGGAGGTGGTGTCCATCGAATCGCCGCCGTCTCCAGGTTGGGCCTCCCGCCCGCACCTTCGGTGGTTCTCGGTCAGGTCATCTGGTCGGACGATCGATGTCGGCAGCTGTATCAAGGCTGCTGAAGACCTGACTGCCACCTCGCCGTAGCCTCCTGGCACGTGCCGACATTGGCCGTGACTGACGGCTCATTTCGACGAAGGTGAGCCTCATCCCCGAGTCGGTCACCGAGATCCGCGTGGTCGACATCGTCGGGCTCGACAAGCAGGCGGACGGTGGGACGCACGTGCGGTCCACCGCCGAGGTCGGCCGCCTGAAGGTGGTCAAGCTGGAGAACAAGGGCAAGGGCAACAAGCGCGTCCGGGTCGAGATCGTCGACGCCTGACCGGCCGCCGGGCCGCGGTCGGACGCACTCCTGTCATGCCTGGGCCGGGGATTCGCCGGTCGGAGGATGACCAGAGTGTTCCGGACCGGTGTGGCAAGCCCCAGGACCACTCGGGCCGTTGCATCGGCCGGTCGGCACGGCGAAGATGGGCCGGTGCTGGGTGACGACGAGTTGCTTCGCGAGCGCGCCTACCTCGATGCCGCGTACGAGCGGGTCGTGGACCTGCGGCGCTCGGCCGCAGGCATGGCGGACGACGCGCAGCGCAGCGACAGCCGCAACGCGCAGGCACTGTTCGAACGCGACAGCGCGATCATCCACGCTCGCCTTCGGCTCGCCGCGCTCGAGATCTCGAAGGACCGTCTGCTCGTCGGCCGGCTCGACCTTGCCGACGGGACGTGCCTGTACATCGGCCGCCTCGCCGTGGCCGACGAGGCCGGCGATGCGCTGGTGGTGGACTGGCGTGCCCCGGCGGCCGAGCCGTTCTACCGGGCGCTGCCGCACGACCCGATGGGGGTGGTCCGCCGCCGGCACTTCCGCTGGAGCGACGGCCAGATGGTCGGGCTGGACGACGAGGTGTTCGACGTGAACGCGGCCGGCGACGCCGGGCTGGCCCTGGTGGGGGAGGGTGCGCTGCTCGCCGCCCTCGACGCGCCGCGCACGGGCCGCATGCAGGACGTGGTGGCCACCATCCAGGCCGAACAGGACGTGGTGATCCGCCGCCCCCGGGCCGGCATCACCGTGGTGCAGGGTGCACCCGGCACGGGCAAGACGGCCGTCGCCCTGCACCGGGCGGCATATCTGCTGTACGCAGAGCGATCCCGGATGACCACTGCCGTGCTGTTCGTGGGACCGTCGTCCACGTTCCTGCGCTACGTCGAGCAGGTGGTCCCGTCGTTGGGCGAGGATCGAGTGGTGCTGGCCACCCCGGCCGACCTGGGCCCCGAGGCCGAGGTGACGACGACCGACCTGCCGGCTGCGGCCGCCGTGAAGGGCGACCTCCGTATGGTCGACGTCCTCGCACGAGCCGTGCGCGCACACCAGCGGGCACCCCGCGACGGTATCGAGGTGCCGGCCGGCCGGTTCCGTCTGGTGGTGGAGCACGGTGCGCTCGCCCTCATCCTGGCCAACGTGCGCCGCCGGGCGCGCAGCCACAACGCGGGCCGGGTGCTGGTGGAACGCCTGCTGCTCCAGGCGCTGGAGGCGTCGTACCGGCAACGCCTGGAACGCGACGAGCGCCACGGTCGCATCGGTGCCGAGGGCGTGCAGCAGGCGAAACCGCTGATGGACGTGATCGACCGCAGTGCGCTGAAGGAGGTCCTGCACACGCTGTGGCCGCTGCTCACGCCCGAGATCCTGGTGCGCCGCCTGGTGACGTCGCCGCAACGTCTGGAACGCGCCGGTCGCGACCTTCTGACGGCCGACGAGGTCGACGCGCTGGTGACCGCGGCGGGGGAGGGGTGGAGCGAGGCCGACATCGCCCTGCTCGACGAGGCCGCAGTCCTCTTGGGACCGATCCCGGCGAAGCGACGAGCGGCGGGAGGCCGTCCCCAACTGGATCACGTGGCCGAACGCATCCTGGAGGACCGCCTGCCCGAGTGCCCACGCTGCGGCCGGGCCATGGAATACCGGCCGGGTGCGGCCTCGGGCACCGATCGGCTGCACTGCCGCGAGTGCGCCGCCACGTTCCGGACCACGTCGTTGATGGGCGACCCTGCCGCCAACGAACTGCACGGTGTGTACGAGGAGCTGGCGAACCAGTTCGCGATCGACGAGGACACCGCCCTTCGTGCGGCCGATGCACGGTACGGGCACCTGGTGGTGGACGAGGCGCAGGACCTGTCGCCCATGCAGTGGCGGGCCATCGCCCGCCGGTGCCCCACGCTGTCACTGACACTCGCCGGCGACGAGCCGCAGGCCGTGCGGGCCGGTTCGGCCGCCACGTGGGATCGCATCCTCGACGCGGTCGGCGCCGACCCTGCCGCAGTGTCCCGCCACGAGTTGACCGTGAACTACCGCACGCCGGCCGAGGTGATGGAACTTGCGGCGCGACTGCTGGAACAGTTCGCCGCGCACCTGCACCCTGCACGTTCGGCACGATCGGCAGGCGTGCAGCCGCGGCGCCTCCACACGAGCGGCCGCCCCGTCACGCAGGCCGACATCACCGCCGCCGCAGCCGAGGTGCAGCGCGAGGTCGGCTCTGGCCTGGTGGCCATCATCACGCCGGAGTGGCTGGTTGCAAAGGGCGACGGAGCCGCCGAGCACATGCACGCCGTGGGCGCCAAGGGCTTGGAGTTCGACGGCGTCGTGGTGGTGGACCCGGAGGCCATCGTGGCCGAGTCGCCCGGTGCACCGGGCATGGCCCGTCTCTACGTGGCGCTCACCAGGGCGACGAGCCGGTTGACCATCCTGGCCCCGTCACCGCCGGGTGCGCCGCTGGCCGAGGTCCTCGGGCGCTTCGAGCCCGTCTGAGCTGGGTCTCGACCGTCGCTGGTCACTTCGCGCGGTCCTGCCATGTGCAGATGCAGGCCTCGTTGCCGTCCGCATCGGCCATCACCCAGAACGACCGGGCGAACTGGTCGGTCACCAACCGGCCGCCGGCGGCCACGGTCGCGGTGAGGCGTTCGAGTGCCACGTCGTGAGGGACCGAGACATCGAGATGGAAGCGTTGCCGCTCGGTGCGTGGCTCGTCCATCCGTTGGAACCACACCGGCGGGCCGATGCGGGCGGGGTCGAAGAGGCTGCCGTCGGTGGCCTCGGTGTATCCGAGCACGGCCTTCCAGAACGGCCTGATGCGGTCCGCGTCCATCGTGTCGATTGCGATCTCGACCGCTTGGGCCACCATCGGGTGCGAGGTCGCCGCCGCCTCGGAGGCCAACGCCGAGATCGTGCGAGCCAACGCCACGTCGCGTTCGGTCAGGCCACCGGTGTCGTGGCTGTGCATCGACACCCGGACTCGTCCGGGGTACCGCAGTGCCACCTCGGGGTGGTGGTCGGCCGCGTCGGCTGCTTCGCCGATGGCTGCCACCAGCGTGGCGGCCTTGCTGAAGGGCGTCACCTCGAACTCGGCGGAGATGGCACCGAGGACGAAGCGCCAATCGCCCAGGCCGTCGATCGAAGCGAACTCGTCGGCCGAGATGCGTGTCATGTCCGACAGTCTGCACCACACGCGCCGAGCACGGCGTGCCCACGTCCGGAGCGCGCCGTGCTCGTCCTCGTGCTCGTCAGCCGACGGGCGCGTTCAACTGTTCGATCGTGATCCACGCGTTGAGCGTTGCGGCGCTGCCGCCCACCGAGGTCGAGAGCAGGACGTCCCCAGCGAGGATCGGAGCGTCGGCCGCCTCGCCCGTCGAGGAGATGTTCTGCAACGTCACCACGTCACCGGCGTCGAGCGTCAGGACCGACGTGCCGGACGTCGGCTGGTGGGCGAGCCCGCCGAAGACGACGAGGCCCATCGCAGGGACTTGGCCGTTCACACGCATGTCGAACTGGTTGTCCTCGTCGGCGATCGCCCAGAAGGTGACCTTGTAGACGCCTGCCGTACCGACCGTGAACGAGCCCGTGCCATTGGTGAACGAGATGTCACCGAGCGTGGCACCGGTCGTGTCGAACGTGATGGCATTGCCCACACCTCGGTGGATGGTCTGCCCGCTCGAGTTCGACGCGTACAGGTACACCGAGCCGGCCGGACCGGCGCTCGTGCCACTCGACCCCGGGGGGCCCATCGGGCCATCAGCCCCGGCAGGACCCTGCGGCCCCATGGGGCCCTCGACGCCGCCGGTGGTCGCGGGGGTGAAGTACCCCTGCAGATCCAGCGTGAAGTTGACGGTGCCACTCGCGTTCCACACGCGGAGTCGATGTGCCACGCCCACAGGGACGGTCACGGTCGACACGGCGGGCTGGCCCCACGTCCAGGTGACGGCGGCGGCGGACGGAGCAGCCGCTCCGGAGGAGTACACCTTCAGTGAGGAGATCCGAGTGCCATCCTGCACTGCGACGGTGACGGTCACCGCCTTGGCGTTCGAAGGGATGCCCGGCACCAGGACGTCCACGTAGCGGGCGGGCCCGAGCAGCTGCTTGGGCGTGCCGAGGCCTGTCCGAGTGTCCGCGAATCGTTGGGGTGTCGAAAGCGTGTGGAGCTCGAGTGCGGCGGAGCTGGTGGGGCCGGCACCGGAGACCACGCCCACGCCGAGCAACGATGCGGTGGCGATGCAGGTGGCTGCCAGCACCCATCGACGCCTCTGACGGGGGAGTCGGGCATGTTCCATGGTGGCACCTCTTCTGTGGACGAATGTCGGTTGTCCTCACCGTCCGCCCGCGAACAGACGAGAGCCAGAGAATGAGGGCCCCCCGACGTCAGAGTCGAAAGTCCCTACCGCCATGGTCCTTCGGGCACTGAGGAACGCTGCACCGGCGGCGCACGCTGGCGTCATCGGAGAACTCACCGACGATGGCTGCTTGGCCGCTCGATGTGGTTCACAGCGAAGGAGCGGACGATGAGGCGAGTCACCTCGGTCCATGTTGCGGCGGCGGCACTGCTCACGATGGTGATGGGTGGCCTTCCGGCCATTCAACATCAAGCGGCGGCGGCGACCTTTGTCCCCAACACGGTGCCCCACTATTACGGCCCGTATGCCAACTACGCGAACAGTGCGTTGCACATGGCTGATGCGGTGATCGATTTCCAGAACGGCGGCGGGAGCGGTGCGGCAGCGGTCGCGACGGTCGACCCGACGACGGGAGCCATCACGGCGCTGAACCTGACGAGCGGTGGCAGCGGTTACAGCGCTGCTCCGGACGTCGTCATCACCAGCCCGATCGCAGGCGGCACGAACGCGACCGCCGAAGCGACCATCGGTCGGGGCGTCACCTCGATCGAGCTGACCAATGCCGGCCACGGCTACACCGCTCCTCCTGAGATCACCGTGGACGGGGACGGCCAGGGTGCCACGGCCACGGCGAACATGTCCGGTTACGTCGACATCATCGAGATCGGGCTGCCCGGCGACGGTTACGTCGACCCGTTCGTCGAGATTGCGCCGCCGGACGAGGCCAACGGCGTGCAGGCGACCGCGACGGTCACCCAGACCGGCGGCTCCATCGCCACCGTGACCATGGTCGACAAGGGCAGCGGCTACACCACTGAGCCGGCTGTCTTCATCCGTGACCACCAGAGCGCCGCGACGAGCGCGGCCGTTCGTGCGACCGTCGTGATGGACGCGATCTCCTCCATCGACGTCACGGACACCGGGACCGGCTACACATCGGCGACCGTGTCCATTCCGGCGCCCACGGTGCAACCGGGTACGCAGGCGGTCGCGACGGCGACCGTCACCGGTGCGGTGACGTCGGTGACCGTGTTGACGCAGGGCTCGGGCTACGTGACGCCCGGCGGCATCAAGAAGTTCGTGAACACGTTGCCCGGGCTCGGTGAGGCGAACAAGAACGATCTGAACCAATACATCCCGATCGCGGTTCCGGACACCACCACGTACCCCGGTAGCGACTACTACGAGATCGGCGTGGTGCAGTTCCGCGAGAAGATGCACTCGTCCATTCCGGCGACCTTGCTACGCGGCTACGTGCAACTGTCGACGTCGGTGCTGGAGACGAACGGGGTCAGCAAGAAGGTCGCGCTGCGGAACTCGTTGCTCGACCCCACGAAGTCCAACCCGGTCCTGCTGAACGGCGTGCAGGTCTACGGAGTGGACAACCCACATCAGTACGGACCGTTCATCATGGCCACCAAGGACCGCCCCGTGCGCGTCCTGTTCCGCAACCTGCTTCCGACCGGCGTCGACGGTGACCTCTTCATCCCGGTCGACACCACCGTGATGGGTTCGGGCATGGGCCCGACGGCGAACGGCATGACAGATCCCGACCCGCAGAACCCGATGTGTGGGGTCACGCCGAAGCCGATCATGTGCTACTCCGAGAATCGCGCCGAGCTGCACCTCCACGGTGGCATCACCCCGTGGATCAGCGACGGCACGCCGCACCAGTGGATCACCCCGGCCGGCGAGTCGACGGTGTACCCCAAGGGCGTCAGCGTCCAGAACGTGCCCGACATGCCGGATCCCGGCCCGGGAGCGATGACGTTCTTCTACACGAACCAACAGAGCGCGCGGCTGCTCTTCTACCACGATCACTCGTACGGCATCACCCGCCTGAACGTGTACGCGGGTGAGTCCGCGGGCTACCTCATTTCGGATCCGACCGAGAAGAAGCTGATCGCCAACGGCACGCTGCCGTCCACGCAGATCCCCCTCATCCTCTCCGACAAGACGTTCGTCCCCGACGACAACCAGATGGCCGGCGAGGACCCGACCTGGAACAAGGCGAAGTGGGGCGGAGAGGGCAGTCTGTGGATGCCGCACGTCTACATGCCGATCCAGAACCCGGGCAGCTCGACGGGCACCAGTGCGTTCGGTCGATGGGCGTACGGGCCGTGGTTCTGGCCGCCCACCACGGGCATCACCTACGGGCCGAAGGCGAATCCCTACTACGACCCCAACTGCGACAGCGATGTCGAGGCCTTCTGCGAACCGGCGCTCATCCCGGGTACGCCGAACGTCTCGATGGGCATGGAGGCGTTCAACGACACCCCGCTCGTCAATGGCACGGCCTACCCCACCACCACACTGCAACCGAAGGCCTACCGGTTCCGGCTCCTCAATGCCGCCGACGACCGGTACTGGAACCTGCAGCTGTATCAGGCCGACGCGTCGGGCACCGAGGTGGCGCTCAACGAGGCCGAGGTCGCAGCAGCACTCGAGGATCCGAACGTCGCACCGACGCCGGACACCACGAAGAGCAAGCCCGGGCCGAGCTGGATCCAGATCGGCACCGAGGGTGGCTTCCTGCCGGCGCCCGTCGTCGTGCCGCCGCAGCCCGTCACCTACGTGACGGACGCCGCCCGGTTCGACGTCGGCAACGTCGACAAGCACTCGCTGCTCATCGGCCCGGCCGAGCGAATGGACGTCATCGTCGACTTCTCCAAGTACGCAGGCAAGACCCTCATCCTGTACAACGACGCGCCGGCGGCCTTCCCCGCCCGCGACGCCCGCTACGACTACTACACCGGCAACGGCGACCTCACCTCCACGGGTGGCGCACCGTCGACACTGCCCGGCTATGGACCGAACACTCGCACGGTGATGCAGATCAAGATCGCCGCTGCGGCGCCTGCCCTGCCGTTCAACTACAGCCGACTGGTCGCGGCGTTCGGTCACCAGGCCGACGGTTCCGGCGTGTTCGAATCGTCGCAGCATCCGATCATCGTCGGCCAAGGCGCCTACAACTCGGCGTACGGAACCTCGTTCCGCACCACTGCGCCGTACGACGGCTTCGCCCGCATGACGGACGGCTCGCTGACCTTCAAGACGCTCGCCAACGGCGCGAGCGGGGCACCGCTCACCATCCCCTTCCAGTTCAAGGCGATGCACGACGAGCAGGGCGCGGCGTTCGACCCCGTCTACGGTCGAATGTCGGGCGAGCTCGGCCTCGAGGATCCGAACGCACTCACTGGTGCGCAGAACGTCTTCCTGTATCCGTTCATCAACCCCTCGACCGAGTCGTTCAACGGCATCGAGTTGCCACCAGGAGTGAGCGTCACACCGATCTCGTCGTCGGCAGACGGCACGCAGATCTGGAAGATCACCCACAACGGCGTGGACACCCACGCGATGCACTGGCACCTCTACGACGTCCAACTGCTGAATCGTGTCGGCTGGGACGGGATCATCAGGCCTCCCGAGGCCGGTGAACTGGGGTGGAAGGACACCGTCCGGGTGAGTCCGCTGGAGGACACGATGATCGCGATGAGGCCGATCATTCCCAAGCTGCCGTTCGGCGTCCCGGACAGTGTTCGTCTGCTGGACCCGACGATGCCGCCAGGGTCGACCGCGGGCTTCAACAATGCGGCCCCGGGCAACGCCAACCCCGTCATCACCAACATCCGGGTCAACTTCGGATGGGAGTACGTGTGGCACTGCCACCTCCTCAGCCATGAGGAGATGGACATGATGCGGCCGGTGGACGTGACCGTCCAGACGTCGACGCCGACCACACCGGTGCTGACACAGGTCGGCTCCACGGTGCAGTTCAACTGGACCGATGGCACGCCGGTCGGTATCACGCCGGCGTCCTGGGGCAGTCTGCAGAACGAGATCGGCTACCGATTCGAGCGGGCGACCGTCACCAACGGCACCGTCGGCACGTTCAGCGTCCTCAAGACAGCACTCGCCAACTCGACCACCTACACCGACCCGACCGCGGTGCTCGGCAACGTGTACCAGTACCGAGTCGTGGCGTTCAACACCGCCGGCGAATCCACGTCCAACACGGTGCAGGTCGCCTACGGCGTCGTCGTGCTCACCGGCAAGGTGTCCGCTGCGGGCACTGGTCTGAACGGTGCGGTCGTGACGGCCTACCGGAACGGCGTGTCGATCGCATCGACCACGACGTCCGGCGCCGGTGCCTCGGCGGGTACGTACACACTGAACCTCTCGACCGGGAGTTACAAGCTGTACGTGCAGCCCAACAAGGCGGGCTACAACCCGCAGTGGGTGGGCGGCGGCGGCAACCAGCAGGCGAACGCCACCACGCTGAACCTGACCCCTCCGTCGGCGACGCAGAACATCACTCTGCTCGGCTCGCTGTCCGGTGTGCTCACCTTGAGCGGTGGGGCCTCCTCCGGGCAGAAGCTCGTCGGGGCCACCGTCAGCGTGTACAACGCGATCGGTGGCACCGCGGTCGCGGGCGGCTCGGTGACGTCCACGACAGGCGGTAACTACACCGTGACGCTGCCCCCGGGTAGCTACAAGCTGTACATCACCACCAACAAGGCGGGCTACGTCAACCAGTGGGTCGGCGGTGCGAACATCGGTGCCGCCACGATCATCACCGTCACGGCGACGTCCACGCTGAATGTCAACGTGCACGTGTAGCCCACCCGACATGACCGCTCCGCCGTGCGGAGCCTCCGACGACAGCGACAAGCTGGGAGGCTCTGCACGGCGCTGTGCGCGTCGGCTCGCGGGAGGGCGAGACGTCAGGGGAGCCGGATCATGGTGAGGGCCGTGCCCTCCTCCGCGACCGGCTGGAACCCGAGCGATTCGTACAGCCGGCGGGCCACGTCGTTCTGCAGATCCACGCTCAGGCTCATGGCCGGATGCCGCTCCAGTAGGCGCGACAGCACCAGACGGCCCAGCCCACGGCGGCGATGGCCCTCGACCACGGCCATGCCCAGTTCGGGCACCTCGGGCGTCACGAAGCCGTAGCCGGGGTCGTCGGCCGACATGTTCCGGCAGTAGGCGGCCGCCACGGGCCGGCCGTCGGGGCCCTCCACGATCTCGGCGTCGTCGCCCGGGTGGCGGCCGAAGTCGCGCAGGTAGTGGGCCAGGTCGTGGTCGTCGACGATGCTGCGCGGCGGGGCCTCCCAGCCCTCCCACACGTGGATGGACAGGTAGAGGGTCTCCCACAGGAAGGGGATGTCGGCCGCCGCCCACGGCCTCGCCAGGTACGGCGACGGGAGGTCGAACGGGTCGAACCGGGCCAGCTCGTCGGCCGTCGGCGGCTGCCACGGTCCGGCGATCCACTCGTCGACGAGCGCCGGCGGCACCGCGGTCTCGCCGGATCGGTCGTTCCGGGTGCTCAGGCGGCGGCGCAACTCGTCGGCCGCCACGTCCAGGTGCAGCAGCGACACCAGCACGCCGTGCGCCCGGCACCAGTCGTGCAGCCGGTCGCGCTCCACCCTGGCCCACGTGCCCCACTCGACCACCACGTCGCGGCCGTCCAACAGCAACGCCTGGGCCTCCACCCACTGGGCGGCTTCCAGGCGGGCTCGGGTGGCCTCGTCCCACAGCGTCACGTGCATGGAATCCATCCACTCGTCGGGGCACATCCGCACCGCTCCGGCCGCGGCGATGCGCCGCGCCAGGGTGGTCTTGCCCGAGCCGGGCAGCCCGCAGACGATCACCAGGCGTGCCATGCCCACACGGTAGGGGAGGGGCCGTCGCTCGCTGGGGCGAATTCGCGGCGGGTTGCATAACGTCGCGGCCATGAGCGACGCAGTCCGTGCAGCGGAGGCATTCCTGGCAGAGCACTGGCACGCGGGTGTCGACCCCGACGCCTGGCGCGACCTGGTCATCGACCAGGGGTGGGCGGCGCTGCGGTGGCCGTCGGCGTGGTTCGGCCGCGACCTGGCCGACGCCGAGGCCAAAGAGGTGGAGGCGGTGTTCGCCGCCGCCGGCGCGCCCGGCCCGGGGCAGGACCTCACCAACCTGTGGGCCGGCACCATGTTGGCCTTCGGCAGCGACGAGCTGAAGGGCCGGTTCATGCGGCCGCTGCTGCTCGACGAGGTGGCCATGTGCCTGCTGTACAGCGAGCCCGGCGCGGGCAGCGACCTGGCCGGCATCCGCACCACGGCCGTTCGCGACGGCGACGAGTGGGTGGTGAACGGCCAGAAGGTGTGGACCAGCGGCGCCCGCGACGCCGACTACGGCATGCTCATCGCCCGCACCGACTGGGACCAGCCCAAGCACCGCGGCATCACGTTCTTCTGGTTCCCCATGCGTCAGGAAGGCGTGGAGGTGCGCCCGCTGCGCCAGGCCACGGGCGACGCTCGCTTCAACGAGGTGTTCATCACCGACGGCCGCGTGCCCGATGCGAACCGCCTCGGTTCGTTGAACGACGGGTGGCGCGTGCTGCAGACAGCGCTGTTCTACGAGCGGGTCGCCATGGGCGGCGCGATGGTGGGCGGCCGGTCCTCCGCGGGCGATCGCCCGGCGCGACGCGGCGCCACGGCCGCGGCGCACGGCTCCATCCCCGCGGCCGACATCTCGCTGCTGAAGCTGGCCCGGTCGGTGGGCCGGGCCGACGACCCGGTCATCCGCCAGCGGTTGATGCGCCTGTACATCCGCCGTCAGGTGAACGAGTGGAACGGCGCCCGGGCGAAGGCGGCCGCCGCGGCAGGCGGATCGTCGCCGCTGGCGTCGCTGGGCAAGCTGTTCATGGCCCAGATCCTGCACGAGGCGGGGCACCTGCAGGGCGAGCTGCTGGGCATGGAGGCGTTGCTCGACGGCGACGCCCACCCGCGCTCGCGCGATCACAACTATTCGCAGCTCAACGCGTACTTCTTCTCGATCGGCGGTGGCACCGACCAGATCCAACGGAACATCATCGGCGAGCGCATCCTCGGTCTGCCGAAGGAGCCCGAGGTGGACCGTGAGGTGCCGTTCAGCGAAGTGCGGGCGAGCACCGCGACGTTGTCGCGCTGAGGGCGGTACTGTATACCCCATGGGGTATACCTCGAACGTGATCATCTCTCGCCGGATGTTCCTCGCGGCGGGCGCGGCCCTCGGGCTGTCGGCCTGCATGGGCAACGGCTCGAACAGCAACGGCGGTTCGGTCGACCTGCCCGCCGGTACCGGCGGCGCAGCACTCGCCCTGCCGGCCGAGCTGCGCAGCCAGAACGGTCGGCTCGAGGTGGAACTGGTGGCCGCGGCGGGTCCCGTCACCTGGGACCGTGGCACGCGCTACGCCACCACCTACAACGGCACCGTGCCCGGACCGACGCTGCGGGTCCGCCCGGGCGACCAGGTGGTGGTGACGCTGCGCAACGGGCTGACCGAGCCGACGAACCTGCACACGCACGGCCTGCACGTGTCGCCCAGCGGCGACGGCGACAACATCCTGGTGATGGTCGACCCCGGCCAGACCCACACGTACACCTACGACATCCCCGTCGACCACCCCAGTGGCACGTTCTGGTACCACCCGCACCACCACGGCCTGGTCGCCCGCCAACTGTCGGGTGGCATGGCCGGCGTCATCGCGGTGGAGGACGAGCTCGACGACCTGCCGGGCGTGGCCGACGCCATCGAGCGGGTGCTCGTGATCGCCGACCCGGCCATCGGGCCCACCAGCGCCGTACTCGACGTGTCGTCGATGGCGCGGATGCAGGGCCGCGAGGGCGATGCCGTGCTCGTCAACGGTCAGCTGCTGCCGGTCGTTCAGGCCACGGCGGGCACCACGGAACGGTGGCGGCTGGTGAACGCCAGCGCGTCGCGCTACTACCGCATCTCGGTGGGTGTGCCCATGCACCTCATCGCCGGCGACCACGGCCGCCTGGCCGCACCGGTGCAGATCGACGACCTGCTGCTCACCCCGGGCCAGCGTGCCGAGGTGCTGGTGCCGCTGCACGACGCGGGCAAACTGACCGTGCGCACCGCGGCCGTGGACCGCGGCGGCATGGGCGGTATGGGCGGCATGGGCGGCGGAATGGGTGGTGGCATGGGTGGCGGCACGGGATCGCTGTCCGGCGCCGCCGACCTGTTCACGGTGAAGGTGGCCGCGGGCAGCGGCACCGCGCCCGCGGCACCCACCGCGTTGCGAACGCTGGAACCGATCGAGTCGCTCGTGGTCGACCGGCGTCGCGACGTCACCTTGGGTGGCATGGGCATGGGCGGCGGCGGGTTCACCATCGACGGCCGCTCGTTCGACGTGAACCGCGTGGACGTCGCCCCGGCGATCGAGACGGTGGAGGAGTGGACCATCAGCAACGGCTCGATGATGGACCACCCGTTCCACCTGCACGTGTGGCCCATGCGCGTCGTCGATCGCAGCGATGGTGCCGACCCCGACCCCGGCTGGCGCGACACCGTGAACGTGCCCGCCGGTGGGCAGGTGACCGTGCGCATCGCGTTCCGCGACTTCGACGGCCTCGCCGTGTACCACTGCCACATCCTCGACCATGAGGACCTGGGCATGATGGGTGTCATCCAGGTGGCCTGACCGGGCGGGTCAGAACAGCCGGTAGCACTCCTGCAGCGCGTCCCACGCGAGGCGGCTGTCGTCGTCGTCGGAATGGGCGCGGCGCAACTCATCGGTGAACAGCGCCAGATCGGTGAGCGTCCACCGCAGCCGGTAGAACTCGATCGTCGCCGGGTCGGCGGGCACGCCACCGGTGGCGTGGTACGCGTCGAGCACGTCGTCCTCGCCGGCGAACCACCACAGGTCGCGCTCGGGCGGCGCCATCCGCGCCGTGTCCCAGTCCACCAGCACCGGCCCGGCGGTGGTGTCGATGACGTTGCCCCGGTGCGGCTCGCCGTGGGTGACCACGAACGAGTCGGCACGCGCGCGCACCGCCGCTGCAGCCGCTCGCAGCCGGCCGAGCGCCTCGACCACCGCGTCGTACTGGCGCACCAGCAGCCCACGCGCCGGTTCGCCGAACGGGCCCGACGCCCACTCGGTTCCGCGGGCGGCGATGGCGCGCGTCAACGCGTCGCCGCCCTGCAACAGGAAGTCGTCGACCGCGGGCAGGGTGGCGGGGCGCGCAGCGTGCAGCACCGCGAGCCGGCGCAGCACGCCGTCGCGCTCGTCGGCGTCGAATGCGCCCCAGCCGAGTTGCTCGCCGTGGACGCGCGGCGTCACCGAGACGACCAGGTGGCCACGCCAGCGCACCACCGTCGAGCCGTCCATGTCCACCAGTGGCGCGGCCACGAACTCCAGGCCGTCGTCGTGCAGTTGGCGTGCCGTCCCGAACGCCGCGCCGAGTCGCTCGAACGCGCCGTCGGTGCCGCCCACGTCGGACTGGCTGCGCGCGCGGAGGTCGTCGAGCGTCACGAACAGGTCGCCCGCGCTGGTCGTCGCCCACCAGTGGTGCCCGCCCGCGCCGACCGGTGCGTACTCCATGCCATGCACCTGAGCGGCCCAGTGCGCGGACACCAGACCGGCCACCATGTTCACGTCGATGTCCTGAGGCGGGGTGCGCACCCGGTCACTGTACGAGCAGGGGTGCCGTGACTTTCGACCCTTGATGCAACCTTTCCGATCCGCCACGCTGACGGCGTGACCTTCGATCCCCGACGGCGGCTCACCTCGTGATCGCACTGTTCATCGCCGGAGCGCTCGCATTCGCGCTGTCATTGTTCGGCACCGGCCTGCTGGAACGATTCATGCGCGGCCACGGCCGCAGCCAGCCGATCCTGGAACTGAACGCAGAGAACATCGCCGTCCCGCAGCACCAGCACAAGAAGGGCACGCCCACCATGGGCGGGTTGGCGGTCATCGGCGCCGCCGGCATCGGCTACCTGCTGGCGCACATCCGCCGCGGCGTCGTGTTCTCGAACCAGACGCTCATCGTGTTCGCGGGCGTGCTGGCGATGGCCGCGATCGGCTTCGTCGACGACTACATCAAGGTCCGCAAGAAGCGGAAC
>CBHWEI010000076.1:0-15074 GCA_966112835.1 uncultured Acidimicrobiaceae bacterium | reverse complement strand
CCTGATTGCCAACCGCGGCGAGATCGCCGTCCGTGTCATCCGCGCCGCTCGTGAGCTCGGCATCAAGACCGTCGCTGTCTACAGCGAACTCGATCGCGAGGCGCTCCACGTGCGTCTCGCCGACGAGGCGTACGCGCTCGGCGGCACCACCGCCGCCGAGAGCTACCTCAACACCGAGGCCATCCTCAGCGCCATCGAGCAGAGCGGCGCCGACGGCGTGCACCCCGGCTACGGGTTCTTCAGCGAGAACGCCGACTTCGCCCGGGCCATCACGGCCAAGGGTGTCGCGTTCATCGGGCCGCCGCCCGCGGCGATCGACGAGATGGGCGACAAGGTCAGCTCGCGCAAGGCCGCGCTCCGCGGCGGCGCTCCCATCGTTCCCGGCACCACCGAGTTCGTCGAGCACGTCGACGAGATCGTCGCCTTCGGCCGCGAGTTCGGCTACCCCCTCGCCATCAAGGCCGCGTTCGGCGGCGGCGGACGCGGCATGAAGGTCGTGCGCTCAGAGGAAGAAGTGCAGGAGGCCATGGACAGCGCCAAGCGCGAGTCCAAGGCGTTCTTCGGTCGCGACGAGATCTACATCGAGCGCTACCTCACCTGGCCGCGCCACGTCGAGGTGCAGATCGTCGGCGACCAGCACGGCGACGTCGTGTGGGTCAGCACCCGCGACTGCTCGGCCCAGCGCCGGCACCAGAAGCTCATCGAGGAGGCCCCCTCGTACGGCATGGAGCCCGGCATCGAGGAGGCCATGGGCGAGGCCGCCATCAAGGCCGCCAAAGCCGTCGGCTACTACAACGCCGGCACCGTCGAGTTCATCTACCAGGACGGCGAGTTCTTCTTCCTCGAGATGAACACCCGCCTGCAGGTCGAGCACCCGGTCACCGAGGTCATCACCGGCATCGACCTGGTCGAGTGGCAGATCCGCGTCGCCAGCGGCGAGAAGCTGCCGATGACGCAGGAGGAAGTGGCCGCCCAGCGCCGCGGCCACGCCATCGAGATCCGCATCAACGCCGAGAACCCGGCGGGCGGCAAGTTCCTGCCGTCGCCCGGCACCATCTCGAAGCTGGTCGCGCCCGACGGCTTCGGCGTGCGCTTCGACGCCGGCTACGAGAGCGGCGACACGGTCAGCCAGTACTACGACAACCTGGTCGGCAAGCTCATCGTCTGGGGCAAGGACCGTCCCACCGCCATCGCCCGCACCATCCGTGCGTTGGAGGAGATGGTGGTCGAAGGTGTGGCCACCACCATCCCGGCCGACCTGGCCATCCTGAAGCACGCCGACTTCCAGGCCATGCAGCACTCCACCAAGTGGGTCGAGGAGGTGCTCGACCTGTCCGAGGTCGAGCCGCCCAAGGCCCCGGCTCCGGCCGAGGGCGACGACGCCCCGCTCGTGCAGCGCAGCACCACGGTCGAGGTGAACGGCAAGCGCTTCGACGTGAAGATGTGGGTGCCCGACGTGCCCGTGGTCGCTGCCGCCGGCCCGGCGAAGGCTGCCAAGAAGCCCGCCCGCGCCGCGGGTGGCAGCGGCAGCGGTGCCGCAGGCGCCGGCAGTGGCAACGTGGAAGTGCCCATGCAGGGCACCATCGTGAAGGTCCTCGTCGAGGTCGGTCAGGACGTCGAGGCCGGTCAGGCCGTCGTCGTGCTCGAGGCCATGAAGATGGAGAACCAGATCAACGCCGAGAAGGCCGGCAAGGTCAAGGAGATCAAGGTGGCCGCCGGCGACACCGTCGGCGCCGGCGACGTCGTCGTCGTCATCGACTGACCGTCACGCAGAACTTAAGTTCGGGAGGAAGCGCCACGGGTTGGATCGTCGTCACCGGGCTTCCTGCGAGCGGCAAGTCGACGGTCGCGCGTGCGCTCGCCTCGGCGACCGGACGTCCGATCCTGGACAAGGACGACTTCCTCGAGGCGTTGTTCGAACCGACGACCGTCGGCGACCCTGAGGTTCGATCGCTCCTCAGCCGCCGCGCCGACGACGCGTTCATCGACGCGGCACAACGCTCGCCCGACGCGATCCTCGTCTCGTTCTGGCGACGGCCCGAGCTGTCGACCACGGCCGGCACGCCCACGGACTGGCTGTCGACCGACCCGACGCTCGTCGAACTGCAGTGCAACTGCTCGGTCGACACCGCGGTGCACCGGTTCGTGACCCGGTCGCGCCACCCGGGGCACGCCGACGTGGCCCGAACGCCGGCGATGCTCACCGAGCAGTTCGCCGCCCTCGCTGCGCTCGGTCCGCTCGGCCTCGGACAGCTCCTCGAGGTCGACACCGAGCACCCGGTCGACATGGGCGACGTCGTGACTGCGCTCGGCGCGTCACGCAGAACTTAAGTTCGGGCGGAATGGTCGTTGCGGACGACCAGGGTGCCGGCTGCTTTGTCGTGCACGGCCTGGCGGCGGGGGTCGACGAACGCCCAGAAGTAGACGGTCATCTCCAGGAACATGCCGACGCCGGGCACGACGCCGAAGGCGGCCGGCACGAGCGAGCGGATGAACGCCGAACTGACCGTCACCGAGCCGCCGTCGGCGGCGTGGATGACCCGCGTGCGGCAGATCCACTTGCCCACCGTCCGCCCGAAGCGGGCGACGCCCACGGTCTCGTGCAGCAGCCCGACCGAGATGAACGCGATGTTGAACCAGAAGCCGGGCGTGCCCTTCAGCATGTCGTCGGCCGAATAGCCGAGCGCCAGGAACACCAGGAACACGGGCAGACCGGCGACGGCCTGGTCGACCAGCAGCCCGCCGATGCGCGCCGAGAACGGGGCGAGGACGGCGTCGCCGGGGATGGCCGGCGCGGTCCGTTCCTCGGGCTGCATCAGCGCGGGGCCGTCATTCGGCAGCCTCGGCCAACGCCTCGGCGAGGGCCGGGTGCACCAACAGGCTCTCGACGATGTCGGTGACCTTCAGGTTCGCGGTGACCGCGAGCGCGATGACGCTGATGAGCTCGGCCGCGTGACGGCCGACGATGGAACCGCCCAGCACCACGCCGGTGGCGGGGTCGCTGATGATCTTCACGAAGCCGCGCGAGTCGTTGTTGATGAGCGCCTTCGGCGTGGCCGAGAACGGCACCTTGGTGACGCGGATCTTGCGACCCACGGCGAACGCATCGGCTTCGGCCAGGCCGACGTCGGCGATCTCGGGCTCGGTGAAGATGGCGCTGGCGGCCTTGTCGTAGTCCAGGTGGCGGTGCGCCACCTTCTGCAGGCCCATGACGTGCTCGGCCACCTTGCGGCCCTGCATGCTGGCCACACTGGACAGCGGCAGCTTGCCGCTCACGTCGCCGGCAGCGTAGATGTGCGGCTGGCTGCTCTGGCAGTGACGGTTGATGGTGACGTAGCCGCCACGGTCCATCTCGACACCTGCCGCGGCCAGGCCCAGGTCGTCGGTGTTCGGCACGGAACCGATGGCCAGCACGGCGTGCGTGCTGCGCACCACTCGACCGTCGTCGCAGCGCACCACCACGTCGTCGCCCTCGCGCTCGATGGACGTGGCGCGGGCGCCCTTCAGCAGCTTCACGCCACGGCGCAGGAAGTCGTCCTCCAGCACCGCCGCGACCTCGGGGTCCTTCGCCGGCAGCACCTGCTGGCGGCTGACCACCAACGTCACCTCGGCGCCGAACGAGGCGAACATGTGCACGAACTCCACACCGGTGACGCCCGAGCCGATGACGGTGATGCTCTTCGGGAAGATCTTCGGCGGGTAGCAGTCGCGGGTGGTGAGGATGCGCTCGCCGTCGGGCGTGCACCACTCGGGGATGCGCGGGCTGGTGCCGGTGGCGATGAGGACAGCATCGGCCGGCAGCACCCGCGTGCCCTCGGCCGTGGTGACCTCGACCTCGTTCGGGCCGACCAACTTCGCCGAGCCGCGCAGCAGATTGACGCCCTGGCTCTCGAGCAGCTGCGTGGTGTTGTCCTTCAACCGGCCCTGGATGTTCGTGATGCGGTCGGTGAGCGCCGGGATGTCGACCTCGGCCTCCTGCTGCTCGAGGCCCATGCCCTGGATGCGACGGGTGAACGCGATGGCGCCGCCGGTGGCGATCATGGTCTTCGACGGGATGCAGTCCCAGAGGTGGGCCGCGCCACCGATGACGTCGCGCTCGATCAGCGTCACTTCGGCGCCGAGGCGCGCGGCGTGGGTGGCTGCGGTGTTGCCGGCGGGGCCACCGCCGATGATCACGAATCGAGTCGACACGAGGGCCGAGGCTATCTGCCTGGTCAGGCCGCCGCGGTGAGCGACCAGCGGATGAGCCCGGTGATGGCGGCGCCGGCGGGCCGGACGAGCATCGTCTCGCTGACCGGCAGGTACGGCAGGCGCAGCGGCCAGCGGGTCCAGCCGGGCAGCAGGCTGACCGCGGCAGCCGCCAGCACCGTGTACGGCGGGCGGGCGGCCAGGGGCAGCGGCGGCTCGAGCAGCAGGAACCGGGCGGCCTGGCGGGCCTGCGCCGTGCCGTGCAGTTCGTCGCGGAAGTCCTTGAATTCGCCGCGCAGTTGGCGCACCGAACGGGGCGCGTGGTTCACACCGAGCGCCTCGGCCACCACGGCCATGTCGGCGACGTACTGGTCGGCCTGGGCATCGGTGAGCTCGGCGGCGCCGTAGCGACGGTACGACGCGAGGAAGCTGTCGACCTCGCAGATGTGCACCCAGCGCAACAGGTGCGGATCGTTCGCCGAGTAGGCGCGGCCATCGGCTGCCCGCCCGCGTACCCGCTGGTGCACCGAACGCACCCGGGCCACCGCCGCCTCGGCGGTGTCGACGTTGCCGAACGTGGTGGCGGCCAGGAAGTCGGCAGTGCGCTGCAGGCGACCCCAGGGGTCGTGCCGGTAGTCGGAGTGCTCGGCCACGCCGGCCATGGCCAGCGGGTGCAGCGACTGCAGCAGCAGCGCCCGCAGGCCGCCCACGAACATGGACGCGTCGGCGTGCACCCGGCGGATGGCCCGGTCGTCGGCGAACCAACGCGGCCCGGGCGCGTCGAAGATGGCGGCAGCCTTGTCGTCGGAGTCGTCACCCACCACGCGCGTGCGGATCTGGTCGGCCACCCACGACCGCACCGGCTCGAGCGCGTCGGTTGCGTTCAATCGCCGTCGAATCCGTCGTCGGCGAACAGGGTGTCGCGCGCCGTGGTCGGTGGTGGCCCGAACGCCTGGATCCGTCCGAGCGGCAGGTTGTCGCAGTACTTCGAGTCGTACTGCAGGCCGTTGCGCGCCTCGCCGACCCATTCGAAGTGCATGCCGTCGGGCGTCAGGAAGTTGCCGCCCCAGGCGAACCCGTGCTTGCGGAAGATGCGCACCACACGGCAGTCCATGCGCGGCACGCACCCCTGGCAGTTGCTGGTGGTGTTCGTGTCGAGGGGCTGGCCCCACGAGTGCCGCGACACCGACCCGAGCGCCTGGGTGATGCGGGCGAACCGCACCTGGCCGGTGGCGCACCCGCCGTAGCGGTTGGCGTTGGCGGCGTCGATGGCGCCGGCCAAACCGGAGTTGACGACCTCCTGCAACGCGGCGGCCAGGTCGGCCTTCACCACCTTGTTGCACTTGGCGAGGATGCCGGTGGGGTACCGCTCGCGGACGGTGGGCAGGTACGTGGCCACCCACTTCGCGTTCATCGACGTCCACCCGGTGGTGGACAGCCCGGCGTAGTAGAAGTCGAACTCGCCGAGCTTCGCCTTCGTCTCGGCCATGCTGAGCTGGCCGTCGGGGTCGGCGGGGTCCCAGCTGCGGCGCACCTTCGCCTTCAGCGCGCCGTTGGTGGCGCACACCAGGCTGCTGGGGCTGGTGCACAGCCCTCGGCGGTACAGCGCGTTGTTCACCGCCGCACGGCTGAACTGGCCGTAGATGAGCACCCTGGTGGCGATGGTGGCACCCAGCTCGTTGGCCATGTCGGTGGTCATGACGATCTCGGTGCCGCCGACCTCGGCGTCGGCGCCGATGCGACCGATGGTGAACGTGACCCGCGAGTTGTTCGGCCCGACCAGCTCGACCACGTCGCCCACCTGCGCCTTGCGCAGCGCGGCGGTGGTCTGCCCCATGACGACCTTGCCCTGGGCGAGCACGCCGGACACATCGCGGCCCATGACCGCGCCGATGGCCGGCAACGGCAGCGCAGTGACGGCCATGGGGAACGCCCAGCCGGTGCCCGTGGACCGCTGCACCACGGTGGCGCCGCGCAACACCCGGGTCATGAGGCCGGTGAAGCCACGGCCGACGACGGCCTGCGCGCCGGCGTCCTTGGCTGCGGCGAGCGCCGCGTCGCGGATGCCGGCGGTGAGCTCGCCCGTCTGGAACACCGACACGGCGTCGAACGGCAGCTCGACCGGCGATGCCGGCACCTCGGCCGTGACCACGGTGCCGCCGCCGTCGATGGTGGTGATGGCGGCATCGGCGTCGACACCCGTGACGAGCACCACCGCTGCCGCGACGAGCCCGGCGACTCGGAGGCGACGGCGGGACCACATGGGTGATCAGGGTACCGGCCGATATGGAACGGGGAAAGGCGCGCCGGAACCACTACCGTCAAGGGACTGTGAGCAGCGACGACACCCCTCTCGACGACATTCATTCCGGCTCCGGCCTGGTGGCCGAGAAGGCCAAGCGTCTGCAGAAGCTCGCCGACCTGCGTGACCAGGGCACGAACCCGTACCCGTACCGTTTCGACCGCACGGTCACCCTGGCCGAGCTGCGCAAGGAGCACGGCGAGCTCGAGCCCGGCACCGAGACCGAGATCGCGGTGGCCGTGGCCGGCCGCGTCATGCTCATGCGCGACAGCGGCAAGCTGGTGTTCGCCACCATGCGCGACCGCGACGACGAGGTGCAGCTGTTCATCAGCAAGGCCGTGGTGGGCGACGAGGCGTTCGAGGCCATCAAGGACCTCGACCTGGGCGACTGGGTGGGCGTGCACGGCACGGTCATGACCACGCGCAAGGGCGAGCTGAGCGTGAAGGCCGAGCGGGTCGAGCTGCTGTCGAAGTCGGTGCGCCCCATGCCCGACAAGTGGCACGGCCTCACCGACACCGACACCCGCTTCCGTCAGCGGTACGCCGACCTCATCGTCAACGACGACGCCCGCAAGAACTTCCGCGTGCGCCACGCTGTCATCGCCAGCTTCCGCCGCACGTTGCAGGAGCGCGGCTACATCGAGGTCGAGACCCCGGTGCTGCACGTCGAGGCCGGCGGTGCGCATGCGCGGCCGTTCATCACACACCACAACACGCTCGACATGCAGCTGTACCTGCGCATCGCGCTCGAGCTGCACCTGAAGCGGCTCATCGTGGGTGGCATGGAGCGCGTGTTCGAGATCGGCCGCATCTTCCGCAACGAGGGCATCAGCACCCGCCACAACCCCGAGTTCACCATGATGGAACTCTACGAGGCGTTCGCCGACGTCGACGACATCATGGCCATCACCGAGCTGCTCATCACGCAGGCGGCCATCGACGCCACGGGCACCAGCGTCGTCACGGTGTTCCGGCCCGACGGCGAGACCGAGGAGATCGACCTGGCCCAGCCGTGGCGCCGGGCACGCATGATCGACCTCGTCGAAGAGGCCACCGGCGTGGCGGTGCACCCGTCGCAACCGGTCGACCACCTGCGCGCGCTCGCCGCGAAGCACGGCGTGTCGGTGAACCCGCGTTGGGGCTCGGGCAAGATCATCGAGGAGCTGTTCGAGGCCACGGCCGAGCACACGCTCATCGCGCCGACGTTCGTCACCGGTCACCCGGTCGAGATCTCGCCGCTGGCGCGCGTCGACCGCAACGATCCGCACCTCACCGAACGCTTCGAGCTGTTCGTCGGCGCCCGCGAGCTGGCCAACGGCTACTCCGAGCTGAACGACCCGGTCGAGCAGCGGCTGCGGTTCGAGGACGAGCAGGCGGCGAAGGACGCCGGCGACGCCGAGGCCGGCACCGTCGACGAGGACTACCTGCGTGCGCTGGAGTATGGCCTGCCGCCCACCGGCGGGTTGGGCGTCGGCATGGACCGAGTGGCCATGCTCGTCGCCGGGGTGAACTCCATCAAGGAGGTCATCCTGTTCCCCACCCTGCGCCCTGAAGTGTTCTGACCCGCCATGGAGCGCGAGATCACCGAACCGGTCGACCTGTGCGACGAACGCGGCCGGTTGTCACCGGCAGCCCGCGGCTGGTCGCGGCACCCCATGCTGCGCGCCAACCTGAACGGCCGCCACGGCCGCAAGAAGCGTTGGGACTACTGGTGCATCAACACCGACGAGTTGGTCGTGTCGTTCGTGTACGCCGACATCGACTACGCGGGACTTGCGAACGTGTGGGTCATGGAGCACGCCACGGGTCGCCAGGCGACAGCCGGCGTGCTGAAGCCGCTGGCCAAGGGCTTCGTGCTGCCCGAGCAGGTGTGCACCGGCGTGGTGTCGTACAGCGACGACACGTTCCGCCTGTGCATCGACGAGACCGCCGAGTCCACGAAGTTCTCGGCATGGGCCGACTCATCGGGCACCAGCGCCTGGCCCGGCGCCATCGAGATCGACATCGAGGTCGCCAAGCCGGCCGGCCACGAGTCGTTGAACGTGGTCATCCCCTGGAATGACCGCACGTTCCAGTTCACCTCGAAGCAGAACACGCGACCGGCCACGGGCACGGTGCGCGTGGGCGCCCGCACGTGGGACGTCGACGCGTCGCACGATGCGTGGGGCGTGCAGGACCTGGGCCGCGGCATCTGGCCCTACGCCAACCGCTGGAACTGGGCCGCCGCGTCGGGGCGCAGCGACGACGGCAAGGTGGTCGGGCTGCAGTTCGGCGGCAAGTGGACCGAAGGCACCGGCGCCACCGAGAACGCGCTGTGCATCGACGGCAAGCTCACCAAGCTGAGCGACGAACTGGAGTGGACGTACGACTGGTCGAACCCGATGGCCCCGTGGCGCGTGCGCACGCCGGGCAGCGACCAGGTCGACGTCACCCTCACCCCCACCTTCGACCGGTACGACGTCACCGATCTGAAGGTGTTGAAGATGGAAGTGCACCAGTGCTTCGGCACCTGGGCCGGGCGTATCGTCGGCGACGACGGCGTACCGACGACGATCTCGGGCATCCGCGGCTTCGCCGAGGAAGCCCGCAACCGCTGGTGAAGCCAGACCCGATGGAGAAGGGAAGCTGACGATGACGACCGCATGGGGACGAGGCCTGGCGACGGTGACCGACGACGGGACGGTGCTCGACACCTGGTTCCGCGAGGTCGGCCTGGGCGACGAGCCGATGCCCGAGGCCATCGAGGCCTACACCACCGCTCAGCGCCACGACGAGACCCGCCGGGTGCACGTGCGCGCCGTGCAGCTGACCATCGACACCGACGACGCACCGGCCGGCGCCAGTGACGCCTACCTGCGTCTGCACCTGCTCTCGCACCGGCTCATGCAGCCGCGCCAGCAGAACCTGGACGGCCTGTTCGGCCAGCTCACCAACGTCGCCTGGACGAACCTCGGGCCCGCGCCCATCGAGGGCATCGAAGAGCTGCGCTGGCGGGTGCGTCGCGACGGCGGCAACCTCACCGTCCACGGTGTCGACAAGTTCCCGCGCATGACCGACTACGTCGTGCCCAGCGGTGTCCGCATCGCCGACGCCGACCGCGTGCGCCTGGGTGCGCACCTGGCGCCCGGCACCACCGTCATGCACGAGGGCTTCGTGAACTTCAACGCCGGCACGCTGGGCACGTCCATGGTGGAGGGCCGCATCAGCCAGGGCGTCGTCGTTGGCGACGGCAGCGACATCGGCGGCGGGGCTTCCATCATCGGCACCCTGTCCGGCGGCGGCAAGGAGATGATCAGCATCGGCGAGCGCTGCCTGCTGGGCGCCGAGGCCGGCATCGGCATCAGCCTGGGCGACGAGTGCATCGTCGAGGCCGGCCTGTACGTCACGGCCGGCACGCTGGTCGCGGTGCACGGCGCCGACGGTGTCGAGGTGGTGAAGGCTCGGCAGATCAGCGGCGCCAGCGGCCTGCTGTACCGCCGCAACAGCCAGACCGGTGCGGTCGAGGCGCTGCCGCGCAGTGCCAAGTGGGACGGCCTCAACGCCGCCCTTCACGCGAACGACTGACCCGCATCCGCACCTCTTCGGCACAGGGGTCGCGCGGCATCGGCTGGTGATCGCCGGTGACGACGAAGCCCATGCGCTCGTACAGCCGCTGCGCGCCGTCGTTGCCGCGCACCACCCACAGCTCGACCCGCTCGGTCGACGTCGAGTCGGCGAAGTCGAGCACCGCGGCGACCAACCGCTCGCCCACTCCGTCGCGACGGGCGGACGGCGCCACCCACATGGACACCAGTTCGATGTGGCCATCGTCCTCGCGCATCCCGCCGACGATGCCCGCCGGCGCATCGCCGTCCCAGGCCAGGAACATCGCCCGGTCGGCGCTCGACGAGCCGGCGTCGGCACGCTCCTGCCACACCTCGTCGGCGAACGCGACCTCGCGCTCGAACGTGGACCCGAACGCGGTCGGCGACTCGGCCAGCGCGTCCAGGCGGACCGCCTTGTAGGCCGGCCATTCGTCGGCGCGCACGCGGCGGACCTGGATGGTCACGGCCGCCGCTCGCACCCCAGGATGTGGTCGTCCACCAACCCCATGGCCTGCATGAACGCGTACAGCGTGGTGGGACCGACGAACGACCACCCCTTCTTCTTCAGCGCCTTGCTCATGGCGACGCTCTCGGGGCAGGTGGCCCGCAGCTCGCTGGTGGCGGTGAGGTTGGTGGGCGGCGGCCGGAACTGCTGCACCCACTGGTACAGCGAACCGTGCTCGGCCTCGAGCTCGAGCATGCGCTGGGCGTTGTTGATGGTGCTCTCGATCTTGCCGCGGTGGCGCACGATGCCCGCGTCGCCCAGCAGGCGGGCCACGTCGTCGGGCCCGTAGGCAGCCACCTTCACCGCGTCGAAGTCGTCGAACGCCGCCCGGAAGTTGTCGCGCTTGCGCAGGATGGTGAGCCACGACAGCCCGGACTGGAAGCCCTCCAGGCACAACTTCTCGAACAGGCGGGTGTCGTCGGTGACCTCGTGGCCCCACTCGTCGTCGTGGTAGGCGACGTAGCCGGGGTCGTCGCCGCACCACCAGCAGCGGGTGACGCCATCGGGGCCGGTACGCAGGCGATCGGTGCTCATTCGGCGAACCTAACGCCCCCGTGTGGCGCCGGTCACGTCGATTCTGCAACCATCACCCCCGTGATCGACCACTACAAAGCCGCCCGCGCCGAACTCGAGTCCCCCGGCTCGCCCTTCCACATGACCACCATCGAGGTGCGCGGTGTGCCCGTGCGGGTCTTCGACTCGGCCCCGCCGAACATGCGCGTGCTGTGGGAGATGACCGCGGCGCACGGCGACAAGGAATACATCTGCTACGAGGACGAGCACTACACGTTCACCGAGATCCACGCCCAGGTGCGCAAGCTGGCCCACCACATGGCCGCCCAGGGTGTGCAGCCGGGCGACCGCGTGGCGCTGGCCATGCGCAACTACCCGGAATGGGTGGTGGGCTACTGGGCCGCCATCAGCCTGGGCGCCGCCTGCGTGGGCATGAACGCCTGGTGGACCCCGCACGAGATGGAGTACGCGCTCGACGACAGCCACCCGAAGGTGCTCATCGTCGACGGTGAGCGCCTCGAGCGCGTCAGCCACATCCTCGAGGCCGTGCGCGTGCGCCTGCCCGCACCCATGCACCTCGTCACGGTCCGCACCGACGGCGAACTGCCGGCCAACGCGGCCCGCTGGGACGACGTCATGGCCGCCGACGACCCGGGCACCCTGCCCGCCGCCGAGATCGACCCCGACGACGACGCCACCATCTTCTACACGTCGGGCACCACCGGCTTCCCGAAGGGCGCGCAGCTCACCCACCGCGGCTCGGTGCACAACCTGCTGAACCTGGTGTACATGGGTGCCGCGGTCGCGTCGGCCGAGGCCAAGGCGGTCGCCGCCGGCGAGATCGACGCCCCGTCCACTCCCCCGGCCACGCTGCCCCCGGTGTTCATGGCCCCCACCCCGCTGTTCCACGTGACGGCGTGCAACTGCCTGCTGCACCCGGCCACGGCCAGCGGCGCCAAGATCGTCCTCACCTACAAGTGGGACGCCGGCCGCGCCCTCGAACTGATCGAGCGCGAGAAGGTCACCAACTTCTCGGGCGTGCCCACGATGGGCCGCGAGCTGCTCATGCACCCCGACTGGGACAAGCGCGACACGTCGTCGCTCGCCAGCATCAGCGGCGGCGGCTCGGCCGTGCAGCCCGACCTGGTGAAGAAGATCGACAGCGCGCTCGAGAAGGGGACGCCCACCACCGGCTACGGCATGACCGAGACGCACGGCATCATCACCGCCAACTCGTCGCGGTTCTACCTGGCCAAGCCGGCCTCGTGTGGCCCGGTGGTGCCCACGCTCGACGCCAAGCTCGTCGACGACGACGGCAACGACCTGCCCGTCGGTCCCGACACGGTCGGCATCCTGTGCGTGCGCGGCAGCATCGTCATCAAGGGCTACATCAACCGCCCCGAGGCCACCGCCGACTCCATCCAGGACGGCTGGCTGAACACGGGCGACATCGCCCGCATCGACGAGGACGGCTGGGTGTTCATCGTCGACCGCGCCAAGGACATGGTCATCCGCGGTGGCGAGAACGTGTACTGCAGTGAGGTCGAGGCCGCGATCTACCACCACGACGCGGTGGCCGAGGCCATCGTGTTCGGCGTGCCCGACGATCGCCTGGGCGAAGAGGTCGCCGCGTGCATCGTGCCCAAGGAGGGCCACACCATCACCGCCGAGGAGCTGCAGACCTTCCTGAAGAAGGACCTCGCGGCCTACAAGATCCCCTCGCGCATCTGGCTGCGCGACGAGCCCATCCCGCGCAACGCGAGCGGTAAGTTCCTGAAGCGCGAAGTGCGCAAGGAGATCCTGGAAGGCAGCTGACATGCGCACAGCCACGGCCACCAACGGCGACGTGCAGATCCACTACGACGTGTTCGGCGACGCCGCCGATCCCACGTTGCTGTTGGTGAACGGGCTCGGCAGCCAGTGCATCAACTACAAGGACGCCTGGTGCGAGATGTTCGCCGCCGAGGCTCTGCAGGTGGTGCGCTACGACAACCGCGACGTCGGCCTGAGCTCGCACCTGCCCGGTGTGGAGTACACGGTCAGCGACATGGCGGCCGACGGCATGGCCGTGCACGACGCGCTAGGCGGCGAGCGCGCCCACCGCATGGGCCGGGCGCTGGGCGGCATGATCGGGCAGACGATGGCCATCGAGCATCCGCACCGGCTCATCACCATGACCTCGGTCATGAGCAACACCGGTGAGGACGAGTTCCGCCAGAGCACCCCGCGCGCGTGGGAGCTGCTCACCGCGCCCGGCGCCACGAACAAGGCCGAGTACGTGCAGCAGTGGATCGACGGCCTGCACGAGTGGGGCAGCCCCGAGTTCGCCGACGAGGCCCGTTGGGCCGCCGATGCCGAAGCCGCGTTCGACCGCTGCTTCGACCCTGCCGGTGTGAAGCGGCAGTTCGAGGCGGTCGGCCGCAGCGGGTCGCGTGCCGAGCGGCTGCCCGCCGTCACCACGCCCACGCTCGTCATGCACGGCGACAAGGACAACCTCATCTTCCCCATCGGCGGCGAACGCACCGCGGCGCTCATCCCCGGCGCCCGGTTCGAGCTCATCGCCGGCATGGGCCACGACTACCCGCCGCAGATCTGGCGGCAGTGGACCGACCTGGTCGTCGGCCACATCCGCGCCCACTCATGAACCCCGACGAGCTTGCTGCCCTCATCCGTTCGCGGCGCACGAGCATGATCGTCGACCGCGAGCGGCCCGTGCCGCGCGACCTCATCGACGAGCTGTGCGCGCTGGCCGCCTGGGCACCGAACCACAAGCGCACCTGGCCGTGGCGGTTCGCCATCGCCGAGGGCGAAGGCCGGGCACGCCTGGGCGAGGTCATCGCCGATGCGATGGCCGTGCACGGCGACCCGCCCGAGAAGGTGGCCAAGGCCCGCGTGAAGTACCTGCGCACCCCGGCCGTGCTGGTGGTCGGCTCGGCCCCCGGCGACACCCCCGAGCGCACCGCCGAGAACCGCGACGCCGCGGCGGCGGGCGTGCAGAACCTGCTGCTCGCCGGCACCGCCCACGGCCTGGCCACCTACTGGGGCTCGTGCCCCAAGGGCGCCAACGACCCCGTGGCCGAGTTGTGCGGCTTCGAGCCCGGCACCCACGTGACCGCCATCATCTACCTCGGCTGGGCCACCGACCACGTCGCCGCCCCCGAACGCCCGAAGATCCACGTCCACCGCATCTGACCCACCGGTTGGTTTCTGGGCGGGATTCTTCCCAAACCCGCTTCTGGGCGTCCTGGTTCCCGGGAACCGGGAACCACACCGCCCAGGTTCGCCAACCCGAGACTCCCCAGGGAGTTTTCGCTCACCCATGGTGATCGCCCTTGTGCAAAGAGCGAAGGAGCGGCGCTCGACGCCGGCTGTGGTTTCTGGTTGCGATTCCTCCCAAATCGGCTTCTGGTTGTGTTTGTTCCCGGCTTCCGGGAACCACCGCAACCAGTTCGACAGGCCGAGACTTCCCAGGGAGTCTCGCTCACCGCCTGTGAACGGCCCCTTGCAAAGAGCGCACAGAGCGGGCACACGGCACTATCTGGGACCATCCGGCCATTCGCGCTGTTCACGAGCGTCGCGGTGTGGAACGCTTTGGTCGTGATGCGTTCTTCCTGGCGAGCGATATTGGCTGCATTGGTCGCGTTTGCACTCGTGATTGCGCTGCTCAGCTCTGCCGGTGGCATCGCAGGATGGGAGCTCGTCGCACTCACGACTGCATTGCAGATCGTCGTAGCAGTCCGGGTCCGGCGCGGCTCGGCTGCTGATCGACACGCTGGACTGTGATCCACCCAAATCTGCCGCTACGGGCGGCGCGACTTTCGCCCTCAGGCTCAGTCAGTGGCTCATTCCGCAGGAAGCGAAGGAAACCCCATTGCGCCAGTCCCGAACGATGGGCAGGCTGCGGGCGTGCAGAACGGCGCTGACGACGTCCAACTCGCAATCGTCTGTCCCGATGGGGGTTCAGTCGTCTTCGGCCCGCTGG
>CBHWEI010000075.1:0-15286 GCA_966112835.1 uncultured Acidimicrobiaceae bacterium | reverse complement strand
TAAGAGAACGCGAATTCAGGCAGCACGCGCCAGGAGGCGTCGCCCAGCAGCCAGCCCTCCAGCGGCGCCGCCTTGTCGGCACCCGCGGCCAGCACCAGGCGGTGCCGCGCGCTGTTCACCACCGGCGGCGTCAGCGTCATGCGCACGTGCCCGCGGTACACGCCGCTGATCGCGACCGGCTCCTCCCGGTCGATCACCGTGTCGCCGGGCGGCCACGACGCCGTGTGTCCGTCGTCGCCCAACCCCAGGTGCACCACGTCGAACCGCGACGGCAGCAGCGCCGCGTACCGACGTGCGGCCGCCGCCAGGTCGGCGTCGGTGACCGGCATGGGGTGCACGGTTGCCGCGGGCGGGAACAGTGCCAGCAGCGCGACGTTGCGCGCCGGGTCGCCCTCGGGGGCGACGCGCTCGTCCACCTGGAACACCGACACTGCCTCCCACGGCAGGTCCACGGCCGCGAGCGCGCGGAACATGGCCGCCGGCGTGGAGCCGCCGCTGATCGCGATGGACGCCGCCCCGCGGCGCTGCACCGCACCACGCAGGTGGTGCCCCACCCAACCGGCCGCCTCGGCGGCGGCGGCGGCCGCATCGGTGGTGACACGCAGGTCCATGCGGGCAGCCTGCCAGATCACTCGCCGGTGAAGACGGGTGGGCGCTTCTCCAGGAACGCACGCACGCCCTCGCGGTGGTCGGCCGTGCGGAACAGCTGGCCCAGCGTGGTGCTCACCCACGCACCGAACTCCACCCAGTCGGGGTCGAGCACGCGGCGCATGCCGGCCTTCAGCTGCTGCACCGCCAGCGGCGGACGCGCCGCGATCTTGTGCGCCAGCTCCATCGCAGTGGGCAGCAGGTCGTCGTGGGCGACGAGCCGCGACACCAGCCCCCACCGCTCGGCCGTGGCGGCGTCGATGACGTCGCCGGTGAACAGCATCTCGGCGGCGCGTTCGCGACCGACGAGCTGCGCGAGCCGGCCCATGCCGGGCACGTCGCTGCACAGGCCGCGCAGCACGAACAGCTCGCCGAACTTGGCCTTCTCGGAGGCGACGCGCAGGTCGGCCATGAGCGCCAGCTCCATGCCCCACCCCACCGCCGCGCCGTTGACGGCGGCGATGACGGGCACGTCGGTGTGCAGCAGCGCGTCGGCGGCAGGCGTGAGGCGCGGCGCCACGGCGGTGGGCTTGGGGCCCGTGCCACCGCCCATGACCTCGCGGACGTCGTCGCCCGAGCAGAACGCCGGGTCGGTGCCGGTGATGACCAGGCAACGCGCCGTCGTGCCGCGCACCGCCGCCTCGAGCTCGTCGTACGACTGGAACCGCAGTGCATTGCGGACGTCCGGCCGGTCGATCGTCACCACATCGACCTCACCCACGCGCTCGACCTTCACATCGGCCATCTCGCACCCCTCGCTCGCAGCCCATCTCGCAGCCCTGTCGGGCCGACCCGTACTGTAGGGAGCATGACCTCCCTGTCTGCCACCGGACTCGACGCGCTGTACGAGCGCATCCACCACGAGATGGAGGCCGGGCACATCACCGCCGCACAGGTGGCCATCGGGCTCGACGGCGACATCGCCGCGTCGCGCTCGTTCGGCACCGCGGGCGACGACAGCCGTTTCGTCGTGTTCTCGGCCACCAAGGCCCTGGTGGCCATGTCGCTGCTCCCCCACTTCGCCGACGGCTCGCTGCAGCTCACCGAACGCGTCGCCCACTACATCCCCGCGTTCGGCCACCACGGCAAGGACGACGTGACGGTCCTGCAGTTGCTCACCATGCAGGGTGGGTTCCCGCAGGCACCCATCGGTCCCGACAAGTGGGGCACCAGCGAGGGCCGGCGCGAGGCGTTCGCCAAATGGCACCTGGACTGGCCGGCCGGTTCGCGCACCGAGTACCACCCGGTGTCCACCCACTGGGTCATCGCCGAACTGCTCGAGACACTCAACCCCGGCCGCTCCTACGTCGAACTGGTGCACGAACGCGTCGCCAACCCGGCCGGCGTGACCGCCGTCCTGGGCCCCGAGGCGGCGGCGAACACGCCGGTCACCATCCGCGCCACGGGCGAGTACCCGTCCGACGCATCGCTGCTGGTCGCCACGTTCGGCCGCGAGGACCTGGTGCCCCTGGCGTCGGTCGGCCCCGAGATGCTCCTTTCGCTGAACGACCCGCGTGCCCAGGCCGCGGCCATCCCCGGTGGCGGTGGCATCGCCCGCGCCACCGACATGGCGCGCATCTACCAGCACTTCCTGCACGACTTCCAGGGCGCCCTGCCCGCCGACTGGTTGGCCGACGCGGTGGGCACGGTGCGCAACGGCAGCATCAGCGCCACCGACGGTGTGCCCGCCAACCGCACCATCGCCGGCTACGTCGCGGGCAGCGACGGGTACCACCTGCACCGCTGGATGCCGGCGGCCCCGCGGGCGTTCGGCCACGCAGGCGCAGGCGGTCAGCTGAACTGGTGCGACCCCGCGTCGGGCATCAGCTTCTCGTTCCTGCACGACACCCTGCACCAGGACCCCCGCGTCGAGTTCCGCCGCGCCGCCGACCTGCACGGCCTGCTCCTCGACCTCATCGATGGATAGTCACGCGCACCCCGAGCAACGCCGCGGCATCATCGCCGGCTTCGCCGCCTACTTCGTCTGGGGCCTGCTCACCATCTACTGGAAGCAACTCCACCGCTTCAACGCGTTCGAGCTCATCGGCTGGCGCATCACCGCGTCGGCCGTCATCATGGCCATCATCCTCACCGCCACCGGCCGTTGGGGTCAGTTGTCCGTCCTGCGGCGCAACCGTCCGCTGCAACTGCGCGTGGCCGCGGCCGCAGTGTTGCTCACGGTGAACTGGACGTCGTACGTGTGGGCCGTCGTGCACGGGCACGTGCTCGAGACCGCGCTCGGCTATTTCATCGCCCCCATCGGCACCGTCATGGTGGGGGTGTTCGTGCTCGGCGAGCACCTGCGCGCCGCGCAGCGCATCGCCCTGGTGTTCGCCGCGGCGTCGGTGGTGGTGCTCACGTGGTCGTACGGGTCGGTGCCGTGGTTGGCGTTGCTCATCGCCGTGTCGTGGACCACCTACGGCTACCTGAAGAAGCGAGTGCCATTGGCGCCCATCGAGAGCATGGCCGCAGAGTCGTTCCTGCTGCTCGTGCCGGCGTTGGCGGTGGCCATCGGCATGAGCGGACGGGCCGACAGCATCGCCCAGTCGGCCGACACACGCGAGTTGGTGTTCGCCGCGTTCACCGGCCTGGCCACCGTGGGCCCCCTGCTGCTGTTCGCCTACGCCGCCCAGCGCATGCCGCTGAGCATGATCGGACCCATGCAGTACATCGTGCCCACCATGAACTTCCTCATCGGTTGGCTGATGTACGACGAGGCCCTGCCCGTGTCGCGCGTGGTCGGCTTCGCGCTGGTGTGGATCGGGCTCGCGATCATGACCATCGACGGTGTGCGGCGCATGCGCACGGTGCGAACGGCACCCACGGAGCCGGTCCTCACCTCCTGATAGGTTCGTGCCCCTTGGGAGCAACGGGCAAGCGGGCGACGGGCATCGGGGGCACAGCCCTCCTGACCGGCGCGCTGCTCACAGGCTCACTGCTCACCGCGTGCGGCGCCGACAGCGGCGACTTCAAGTCGTCGGCCGAGCGGTTCATCGAGGGCGACCGAATGGCAACGGAATCGGGCACCACGTTCACCGACGCGGTGTGCCAGGAGCCGTCGACCACGTCGGTGGGCACCACGTTCAAGTGCGCCGCCACCGACGCCGCGGGTGCCGACTGGACGTTCGACGTCACCATCGTCGACGACTCGAACTTCCAGATCACCGGCCGCCGCAGCGGCTGACCGGCCGGATCAGCGCATCGAACCCGGATCGACGGGCATGCCGAACCGGATGCGGTTGTGCGCGTGCCCCAGGTGCTGCAGCGAGAACGCGGCGCGGAACGCGGTGAACTGGCCCTGCGCGTCGAGTGTCTGGTTCACGCTCTCCTTCGCCAGCCGCAGCGCGAACGACGGACGCTGGGCGATGCGGCCGGCCATGGCCATGGTGTACGCGCGCAGCTCGGCGGCCGGCACCACCTGGTTCACCATGCCCAGCCGGTGCGCGTCGGCCGCAGTCACCCAGTCGCCGGTGAAGAGCAGCTCCTTCGCCTTGCGTGCACCCAGTTCCCACGGGTGGGCGAAGTACTCCACGCCGTTCACACCCATGCCCACTACCGGGTCGCTGAACAGCGCGTCCTCGGCGGCAACGATGATGTCGGCCACCCACAGCAGCATCAGCCCACCGGCGATGGTCTTGCCGTGTGCGGCGGCGATGAGCGGCTTGGGGATGTTGCGCCACCGCCAGCACATCTGGAAGTACAGCTCCTCCTCCCAGGCCATGTGCCCTTCCTGGCCCTCGGCGGCGTAGCCACCGTTGGGCGACACCGGCTGGAACTCGTCCCACGGCTCGCGGTCGCGCAGGTCGTGCCCGCTCGAGAAGTGCGGACCGTCGGCCTGCAGCACCACCACCTTCACATCGGTGCGGCGCGAGGCGTCGTCGAACGCTGCGTTCAGCTCGTAGGTCATCCGCTTGTTCTGCGCGTTGCGGCTCTCGGGGCGGTCGAGCGTGATCACGGCGATGCCGTGCTCGCCGGGGTCGACGACCTCGTAGCGGATGGTCGACAGTGCATCGAGCGACACGGACATGGCGGCTCCTTCCCCCGGCGTCCGACAGTAGTGCCGGAACGCGAAACGGCCCGCCCCCGAGGTGGGGGCGGGCCGTTCCGAAGGATGGGATTACTTGGTCTCGAACTCGGTGATGAGCGAGCCGACGTCGGTGAATGTCGCCGTCGCCGCCGCGTACTGCAGCACCTGCAGCGACTCGGCGAGGAACGGGTCGGCTTCACCGTTCATCGTGTCGACCACACCGGCACGAGCCAGCATGGGCGTGTAGGTGAAACTACGGGCGGCGTTGATGATGGACGCACGGGACAGGCCGTCGGGCGAGTCCATGGCCTGCTTGATCATCGCGATGGTGACCTCGGCGGTGGTCCAACCGGCGGCAGCCGTCGAGGCGATGTCGCCGTAGCCGTTGGCGTTCATGTAGTCGAGGTACTCCTTCACCGCGGGGTCCGAGGCGTTGCTCGGCGCGGTGACGTCCTTCAGGTTGCTCGACGTGTACAGACCGTCGGCGGCCGGGCCGGCAGCACCCAGGATGAGCGGGCTGGCGCACGTGTTGGTGACGTACGTCGACGGGTTCCAACCGGCGTTCTGCGCCTTGGCGGCGGCGAGCTCGGTGAGGAAGCCGATGCAGCCGGCACCCAGCGGCACCGCCATGATGACGTCGGGCTTCTTCGAGGCGATGCTGGTGATCTGCGACGTCGGCGGTGCGGCGTCGGTGGCCTCGATGGTCTGCTCGTCGACGATGTCGAGCTTGAAGTCGGGAGCGAGCTCCTTGAACGCGTCGGCGTACACCTGGCCGAACTCGTTGTTCACGTAGAACAGGGCGACCTTCGCGCCGTCGGGGTACAGCTCGGCGATCTGCTTCGCGTACACCTTCGACTCGACCGTGTACGGCACCAGGATGCCGGTGGTCCACGGGTAGTTGGCCACGTCACCCCACGCCGGCGAACCGGTGAGGGCGTTCAGCTGGGGGATGCACTCCTCGTTCAGCGTGTCGCGCACGGCGGCGTTGTTCGGCGAACCGATGATGCCGGCGAACAGGTTCACGCCTGCGTCGATCTGCTTCGAGATGGCGCCGGGGGTGAGGTCCTTGTTGTACTGGTCGTCCTCGATGGTGGCTTCGATCTTCAGGTCGCCGAGGAGCTTCTTCTCGTTGGCGTACTTCACGTAGGCCTCGAAGCCGCCCTTCACGGGGGCGAACGCCGCCGCGGCGACGCCGCCGGTGAGCGGCATTGCCGAACCGATCTTGATGGTGCCCTCGATGGGCGCCTCGGCGGCGGCGGGATCGATGCAGTCGTCGGTGTTCACGGCCCAGCTGGTGGCCTCGGGCGTGGTGGTGTCGGCTGCCGTCGTGTCGGAGCCGCCGGTGGTGTCGGAGCCGCCGGTGTCGGCCGTCGTCGTGTCGGCGGCCGTGTCGGTGCTGCTGCCCCCGTCGCTGCTGCAGGCAGCGACCAGGAACGAACCAGCCACCAGCGCGGCGAGCAGACGGGCAGATGAAACTCGCTTCATCCCATATCCCCCTCAGGTGTGGTGTGTTGCGTCAGGCCTCGGCGGGTGCCGGAACCAGTGGCTCGATGGTACCCGTACCCGCCGGTCGGGGGGTAACCCTGACGAAGCGCGCCTGGAGACGTCGCCACATGCCGACGATGCCGAACGGGGCCACGAACATGAGCACGATGAGCACCACGGCGAAGATGCCGGTGCCGGGCGGCGTGTTCGACCAGCTGAAGAAGGGCCGCAACACACCGGGGATGGCGTTGGGGTCGCTCCAGTCGCTGGTGCGTTCGGTGATGAACACGAACAGCACCGAACCGATGATGGGGCCCCACAGCGAGCCGGCGCCACCCACCACCATGACGATGAGGAACGTGATGGAGCCCTGCACGGTGAGGTTGGTGGAGTCCGGGGTGACGTTGCCGGTCTTGATGGCCGACAGGCAGCCCGGCAGCGAGCACAGGGCCGCCGACAGACCGAACGCCAGCGCCTTGGTGCTGGCCAGGTTCACGCCCATGACGGCGGCGGCGGTTTCGTTGTCGCGGATGGCCACCAGGGCGCGTCCCGCACGGCTCTTCACCACGCCACGGCACGCCAGGTAGACGATGATGACGATGACCATGGCGATCCAGTAGTGGAACGGCTTCACGTTCTCGCCGCGCAGCGAGCCCCACGGGTTCCACCCGAAGATCTCGTACGTCGGGTTCTTCTTCGTGAAGCGGAAGCCGGTCTTGTCCAGGCCCTTCGCACCGCCGGTGAGCCACACCAGCTTCGGCCACTTCATCATCTGCGGGAACACCAGGGCCAGCGCGAGGGTGACCAACGCCAGGTACACGCCCTTGATGCGCAACGCCGGCAGCGACACGAGCGCACCGACCACGAACGCGACCACGAAGGCCACCGCGAACGTCTGGAACGGGCTCCACCCGTAGCGCGACACCAGGATGCCCGTGGTGTACGCGCCGATGCCGAAGAACGCCGAGTGGCCGATGGAGATCTGACCCGTGTAGCCGAGCAGCAGGTTCAGCGACATGGCAGCCGCCATGAGGGTGAGCGCCGTGATGCACGTGTCGATGACGCCGTTGCTGGCCGATGTGGGGATCCAGAACGCGAGGTAGACGAGCACGGCCGTGACGGCCAGGCGGATGGCCCAGCTGGCGGTGCCGCCGGAACGGATGACGACGGGGTTCATACTCGTTCCACCTTCGCGGTGCCGAACAGGCCGGACGGTTTCACCAGCAGCACGACCAGGATGACGAGCAGGGCGACGCCCACCTTCATCTCCTGGCCGATCCACTCGGGTGCGTAACCGGCGGCCATGTTCTCGATGACGCCGATGATGAGACCGCCCAGCACCGCGCCGCCGGGGCTGTCGAAGCCGCCGAGCGTGGCGGCGGCCGAGGCGTAGATGAACACGCCGAACATGAGGCTGAGGTTCACGTTGGAGTTGATGCCGGCGAACACCACGCCGCCCAGCGCGCCGATGGCGGCGGCCAGACCCCAGCTGGTCATGAGCACCATGTTGGTGCGGATGCCGACCAGCTTGGCGCTCTCGGGGTTGCTGGCCACGGCGTTCATGGCCAGGCCGAGCTTGGTGTAGTTGAACAGCAGGAACAGCACGCCGAACAGCACGAGCACCAGCAGGAACACGCCGATGGACTGCAGCTTGATTGCCGCGCCGAACACGTTGACGAAGTCGTCGGGCTTGTTCGGGAAGAGGCTGGGGAACGACTGCTGCACGCTGCCCACACCGCTGTTCGGCAGCGGCTGGTCCTTCCAGATGGCGCCGTCGAGCCAGTTCAGGAACTGGAACAGGCCGAGCGTGACGATGAACACCGCGAAGGCCGACTTCTTGGCGATGGGCCGGATGAGCGTCACCTCGGTGGCGGCACCCAGCGCGAAGCCGACGAGCATGCCGATGGGAAGGGCGAGGCCGATGGGGATGCCCCACTCGCCGCACTGGTACACGACGTACGTGCAGAACAGGGCCATCTCACCCTGCGCGAAGTTCAGGTGGCCGGTGCCGCGGTAGATGATGACCAGGCCCAGGGCGATGAGCGCGTACACGCTGCCCTGGCTGAGACCGTCGAAGAGGCGTTGCAGGAACAGTTCCATCAGAACCCCAGGTATGCCTTGCGGATGGAGTCGTCGGCGCTCAACTCGTCGGCGGTGCCGGAGGCGACGATGCGGCCGGTCTCGAGCAGGTACACCCGGCTGGCCATGTGCATGGCGAGGTTGGCGTTCTGCTCGACGAGCAGCACCGACAGCCCCTCTTCCTTGTTCAGCCGTTCGAGCACACCGAACAGCTCCTGGGTGATGAGCGGCGCGAGGCCCAGACTTGGCTCGTCGCAGAGCAGCAGCTTCGGTCGGCTCATGAGCGCACGGGCGATGGCCAGCATCTGCTGCTCGCCGCCGCTCAGGCTGCCGGCGCGCTGCGTGCGGCGCTCGTCGAGGCGGGGGAACTGGCCGTACCACAGCTCCATGTCGCGGGCCACGGACCGGCTGTCGTTGCGGGTGATGGCACCGGCCTTCAGGTTGTCCTCGACGGTGAGCTCGGGGAACGTGCCGCGCCCCTGCGGCACCTGGGCCAGGCCGCGGCGGACGATGTTGTCGGGCGACGCCTTGGAGATGTCGTGACCGTCGAAGGTGACCGTACCCTGCCGCGGGATGGTGCCGCTGAGGGCGCGCATGGTGGTGGTCTTGCCGGCACCGTTGGCACCGAGGATGACCACGATCTCGCCGGTGTTCACCTCCAGCTCGATGTCGTGCAGGACCGAGACGGGTCCGTAGCCGGCGGTGAGGCCGCTGGTGCTGAGCAGGCTCATGATCCGGTCCCCAGGTAGGCGTCGATGACGCGCTGGTCGCGTTGCACCTCGGCGGGCGTGCCGTCGGCGATCTTGCGGCCGAACTCCATCGCCACCACGCGGTCGCTGATGCCCATGACCATGCTCATGTGGTGTTCGACCAGCAGCACGGTGAGCGAGAACTGGTCGCGGATGTGCTGGATGGTCTCGCCGAGCTCGTCGACCTCGCCGTGGGCCAGGCCGCTGGCCGGCTCGTCCATGAGCAGGAAGGTGGGGCGGGCGGCGAGCGCCCGGGCGATCTCGAGCCGCTTCAGCGTGCCGAACGGCAGGCCCGCGGCCGGCCGGAAGGCCAGTTCGCCGAGGCCGAGCTCGGACAGCAGGTCGCCGGCGAAATTGCGCGTGCGCTCGTTCTCCTTCGCCGCGCCGACGCGGAAGATGCCGCGGACGAAGCCGACCTTGCCCTGGCTGTGCGCACCGACCATGACGTTCTCGAGGAGCGTCATGGTGGGGAACAGGGCGAGGTTCTGGAACGTGCGGGCGATGCCCAGGTCGGCGATGCCGTGGGCCGGCACGTCGAGCAGTTCGCGGTCGCGGAACTTCACCGACCCACCGGCCGGTTGGTAGATGCGGCTGACCACGTTGAACATGGTGGTCTTCCCCGCGCCGTTCGGCCCGATGAGGCCACAGATGTGGCCCTCCTCGATGCTGAAGCTGAGGCGGTCGAGCGCCACGATGCCACCGAAGCGGACCGTCACGTCATTCACGTCGAGCAACACCACGTGGCTTGGTCCCTCCCCCTCACAACCAGACCGCCACAACGTAGCCTGTCCCCGATGTCCCTCGACCACTCCGCCTGGACCATCCCCAACTTCTCGCTCGCGACGTGGCGCACCGCCGCCGATCGCGAGCGGGTGGCTGCCGATCTGGTGGCGATGTGTCACGGCGTCGGCTTCTTCACCATCACGGACCACGGTGTGCCCGCCGACTTCGTCGAGCACTACTTCGGGTTGCTCGAGCGCTTCTTCGCCCTGCCCGACGACGTGAAGGCGCGCATCGACAAGCGCCACTCGCCGTACTTCCGCGGCTGGGAACGCGTCGGCGCCGAGCTCACCAACGGCCGTGTGGACCACCGCGAGCAGATCGACCTGAGCACCGAGCACTCGCCGTACCCGCCCGACGTGCAACCCGAGTACCTCCGGCTGGACGGCCCGAACCAGTGGCTCCCCGACGACGTGCTGCCGGGCTTCCGCGCCGCGGTCGACCAGTGGCTGCGGTACATGGGCGACCTGGCCTGGGAGCTCATGGAGATCATGTCGGTGGGCCTGGGCCTTGCGCCGCAGCACCTGCGCGAGTCGTTCGGCGAGCGACCGCTGAGCCTCACCAAGCTCATCCACTACCCGCCCACGCCGGCGGGCGAAGCGGGCGTGAACGCACACAAGGACGCCGGGTTCCTCACGTTCGTCGCCCAGCACGGCGTGGGCGGCCTGCAGGCGCTGGCACCCGACGGCGAGTGGATCGCGGTCGAGCCCCCGGCCGGCGCGTTCGTGGTGAACGTGGGCGAGATGCTGCAGGCGATGACGGCCAACTACTTCGTGGCGGCCACGCACCGCGTGGTCGCGAACGAGGAGCGGTTCTCGGCCGCGTACTTCCACGGGCCCGACCTGCGCACGGCCATCCAGCCGCTCCCGTTGCCGCAACGCATCCACGATGCGGTCGCGGCCAGCCCGCGCCACCGCGACGCCGGGTTCATGGTGCAGCGCGACCAGATCCTGGACGGCGAGACCGCCATCGCCGGCCGTGTGGCCCCGGTGTTCGGCCAGATGCTGTGGAACTACTACGTGCGCAGCTACCCCGACGTGGTCGAAGCGCACTTCCCCGGACGGGTGTGACCGTCGCTCAGTCGTGCCAGTTCAGGACGGCGCGCATGGCCGCCTCGAAGTCCTCGAACGACATGCTGTTCTTCGCCCCGAGCACCAGGTCGGCGTCGTTGCCCACCGGGTGGCGCAGCACACCGGGACGGTCGGTGGCGGCGCGGTAGATGGCCTCGGCCACGTCCTGCGGGTCGGCAGGGCCGGTGCTGACGAGCGACTTCTGGGCGGCGCGGTAGCGCTCGTAGCGCTCCACCTCGTCCTTCGCCGCAACCATGGCGGCAACGTGCCCGCTGTTCGCGTTCAGCTGCGTGGGGAACTGGCCGGGCTCGACGACGCACACGCGGATGCCGCGGTGCGCGAGCTCGAAGTGCATTGCTTCGGTGAGCGCCTCGACCGCGTGCTTGGTGGCGGCGTACATGCCCCCGTACGGCGTGCCGACGCGACCGGCGACCGAGCCGACGTTCACGATGGCTCCCCCACCGTTGGCCAGCATGTGCGGCACCACGGCGCGCACCACGCGAACCACACCGGTGACGTTGGTGTCGAACTGCCACGCCACCTCGTCGTCGCTGAACAGGTGCACGGCGCCGAACGACTCGACGCCCGCGTTGTTCACCACCACGTCGAGCGAGCCGACCAGGTCGATGGCCTGGGCCACCGCGGCGTTCACGCTGTCGGTGCTGGTGACGTCGAGCGCGAGCTGGTGGATGTCGGGCCGCGCCGCGATGGCCGCCGACTTGCCCGGCGTACGCATGGTGGCCACGACGGTGTGGCCACGGTCGGCGAAGGTGAGCGCGGCGAGCTCGCCGAAGCCACTGCTGCACCCGGTGATGAGAACGTTCGACATGGGCGACTGATCAGTCGATGAGCTCGCGCAGGGTCTCGATCTGCTTCACCGGATCGCCACCGACCGGGTTCACCGAGAGGATGGTGACGCCGGCTTCCTTGTAGGCCGCGAGGCGCTCCTTGATGTAGCTCTTCGGACCGATGAGGTTCGTGTTCTCGAGCATCTGCGTGGGCACCGCAGCGGCCGCCTCGTCCTTCTTGCCGTCGAGATACAGGTCCTGGATCTCGATGGCTTCCTTCACGTAGCCGTATTTCTGGCAGATGGTGTTGTAGAAGTTCTTGTCGCGGGCACCCATGCCACCGATGTAGAGCGCGCTCTGCGGGCGGGCGAAGTCGAGGATCTTGTTGCGGGCTGCCTCGTCGATGTTGTCGTCGATCGCCAGCATGCCGCCGGCGGAGATCTCGAGCTGGCCGAGCGACGGGTCGCGCTTGGCGAGGCCCGCCTTCAGCTCGTCACCCCACACGTCGTGGAACTTCTCGGGATCGAAGAAGATGGGCAGCCAGCCGTTGGCGTGCTGCGCCGTGGCGGTGACGCTGAGGCCCATGAGGCTCGCCCACCAGATGGGGATGTCCTTGCGCAGCGGGTGGTTGATGATCTTCAGCGGCTTGCCCAGACCCGTACCCTGGCCCTCGGGCAGCGGCACGTCGACCGTCTGGCCGTGGAACTCGAACTTCTGCTCGCGCGCCCAGATCATGCGGCACGACTCGATGTACTCCTTGATGCGCACCATCGGCTTCTCGTACGGCACGCCGTGGAAGCCCTCGATGACCTGCGGGCCCGAGGCACCGAGGCCGAGGATGAACCGGCCGTCGCTCACGTAGTCGCAACCGGCGGCCGTCATGGCCATGAGTGCCGCGGTGCGCGAGTACACGTTCAGGATGCCGGTGGCGATCTCGACCCGCTCGGTGATGGCGGCGAGGTAGCCGACCTGGCTGATGGCATCGAAGCTGTACGCCTCGGCGATCCAGACGACGTCGAGGCCGGCCTTCTCGAGCTCGACGACGCGCTGCGCCGCTTCCTTGAACCCGCCGGAGTAGTTGATGGACATGGAGAGCTTCATGTCCGCAGACCCTATTCGTCAGCCGTTGAGGTTTCCCGATCGGAAGCCTTCGAGATCGAGGGTGACGTAGCGGTACCCCTGGCTGCGCACTGCGTCGACCACGGCCTCGCGCTGCGCCAGCACCGCCGGCAGGTCGTCGAGCGGCACTTCCAGCCGCGCCGTGTCGTCGTAGTGGCGCACGCGCAGCTGGCGGAAGCCCAGGCGGCGCAGCGCAGCCTCGGCGCGGTCCAGTTGGGTGAGCAGCCCCACCGACACCTCGGTGCCGTAGGGGATGCGACTGGCCAGGCAGGCCATGGCCGGCTTGTCCCACGTGCGCAGCCCGAGTTCGTACGAGGCGGCGCGGACGTCGGCCTTGGTGAACCCCGCGGCAACCAGCGGGAACTCGGCACCGGCGTCGATGGCGGCCTTCTGGCCGGGCCGGTGCTCGCCCAGGTCGTCGACGTTCACGCCCAGCACCACCGTGGCGTCCTCGTGGGCGGCGATGGGCGCGACGACGTCCATGAGCTCGGCCTTGCAATGGAAGCACCGATCGGTGTCGTTCATGCGGTAGGCGGCGCGTTCCATCTCGTGCGTCGTCACCGGGGTCCACCGCAGACCCCACTCGGCGGCGAGCGCACGGCAGTCGGCCTCTTCGTCGCCGGCCAGCGACGGCGACACGGCGGTGACCGCGTGGGCGGCGTCGCCGAGCGCCCGCTGCGCGGCGGCGGCCAGGAACGCACTGTCGGCGCCGCCGCTGAACGCGACCACGACGCGACCGAGGCGACGCAGCTCGGCGTCGAGCCGGTCGAGCTTGGTCTGCAGCGCGGCGTCGGTGGTCACCCCAGCGAGGTTATCGACGCCGAACAGTTCGGACGAGGGCCGGCGGCGTGTCAGCATGTGCCGGTATGCAACACGCCGACGACGGGCTCCGGGTGCTGGTGGTCGAGGACGACGGTGTGCAGGCGTTCCTGGTGCAGGAGGCGCTGGCCGGGAGCGGGTTCGCCGAGATCCGCATCGCCTCCACCGCGCAGGAGGCACAGGACCTGCTGCACACGTGGCCGCCCGATCTGCTCATCCTGGACCTGGGCCTGCCCGACGGCGACGGGTTGACCATCCTGGCGCTGCTGCGCCGCGGTGGCGCCTTCGACGTCCCCGTGCTGGTGGTGACGGCCGAGACCGACCCCGAGCGGCGCGTGCGTGCGCTGGAGATGGGCGCCGACGACCTGGTGACCAAGCCGTTCAACCTGCTCGAGCTCGGCGTGCGCGCCCAGCGGACGCTGCGCACCCACGACCACCTGCGTGCCGCCGACGTGCTGGCACGCAGCCTGGCCCAGGAGCTCACCGAGGTGAACGAGGAGCTCGAGCTGAACCACGCCGTGGCCGTCGAGATGCTCGTGGGCGCGCTGTCGCTGCGGTCACCGGTGCTCGGCGCCCGCGCCCGCCGCGTGGGCAGATCGGTGCACCAGCTCGCCGTGGCCGTGCACCTCGACGACGTCGCCGCGCACCTCGGACAGGCGGCCACGTGTCACGAGATCGGGGCGCTCACCCTGGGCGACGCCGACATCGAGGCCCTGGTGAGCGACGATGCGGCGGCCGCCGGCCGGTGCGCCATCGCCTCGGCGATGCTCCTGACGGATCGCCATGTCCTCGCCGCAGCAGCCGCACAGTTTCAGGCGCCGGCGGCCTTCTTCGAGCGACAGATCGAACGGCTCGCCGCCCAGCTGACGGCGGTGTGCCACACCTTCCACGCTGCGGCGCAGGGCGCCACGTTCGACCCCGACGCGGGTGTCGCGGCAGTGGCCGCGGCGGGCGATCGGCTGGACGCGGACCTTGCTGAAGCGTTTCTCGCCGTGTGCGTACCTGCGACGATTCCCCTCGATTGACCGAATCCGGGTCGACGGACGCATCCCGCGACGCTGCGCGGCAGGGCGACCACCCACCCGACAAATCGGCCCGATGGTCCTACGACTCAAAGACCGATCGCTTTTCATGGTTCCATCTGGCACTCCCGTCGGCGGGGGCTATTGTGGCGGAATGGAAACCACAGAGGCTCGCACCATCGGGAGACAGATCGCCGATGCGCGCCAGCTGCGGTCGTGGACGCAGCGCCAACTCGGCGAGCAGATCGGCATCGGTGCCTCGCTCGTCGCGAAGTGGGAGCAGGGTTCCCGCGTGCCGCCGTACGAGTGGCTCGTCGAACTCGACCGAGTGCTCGGCACCGACATGTCGGCCACCACCGCGCCCAGCCCTCGCCGCCGCGGCCCTCGCCCGGCCGTCGCCCGTGGCGCCTCACCTCGCGCCGCGTCGTACGCCGGCAATCACCCCGTGCTCGTGGAGATCAGCGAAGAGGGTGTGAAGGTGTTCCAGGGCGACGTCGAGATCGACGCCGTCGTGGTCGACCTGCGCGAGTTCATGCAGGCACCCGCCAGCGAGCGCGTGAAGCGCACCAGCGAGCTGCTGCTGCGCACGCTCGAACTGCCCCGACCGCTCGCCGACCGCGTGGTCCGGCGCATCGCCGACCTCCCCTGATCCGGGCGGAGCGTCAGCCGCGCCAGACGCGCAGCACGTACCTGCCCTCGA
>CBHWEI010000074.1:0-15294 GCA_966112835.1 uncultured Acidimicrobiaceae bacterium | reverse complement strand
CGCCCGGCACGACGGCGCCCGGCACGACGACGCCGGCCACCACCGCGCCGGGCACCACCGCGCCGGCCACCACCGTGCCGGTCACCACGACACCCGCCGAGACGACCACCACGTTGCCGGGGCCGGCCACCGGCTCGAGCACGTACGCGACGTCGTGCAAGAACAGCGTGACGCCCGACATCAGCGAGCTCACGTTCAAGGCCAGCGGTCAGGCACCCGGGCAGGTCGACGCCGATGCGGGCTTCGACCTGACGAGCATGAAGTGGTCGGTCACCATCCCGGCCGGTGTGTTCCAGACCGGCATCAACTTCGGCCTCATCACGCCCGGCTCGAACATCACCGGCACGCTCGATCTGGCCATCAACGGCACCAACACGGCGCAGCTCACCCAGGACGCGCCGAAGATCAACCTCACCATCCCGGTGACGGTCGACTCGGCCGGCCAGGCCAAGCCCTCCACCGTGACCTTCGCCGTGCCCGACATGAAGTGGACGGCCCTCAGCGGGAAGATCGACTTCCGCATGTACGGCGCCAACGTGGCGGTGAAGATCGGTCTGCCCAACCCCGTCGTGTTCGTGTGCAAGCCCACCTCGGGTGGCCCGTTCGTGAGCACGGTCGCGGTCGGCCAGTCGACGGCCACCACCACCACCGAGGTGGCGTCGGAAGCGCCCACCACCACGGTGGCCGGTTCGCTGGTCGTCACCGGTTCCACCGGTGCCACCATCGTGCAGGTCATCGCCGCACTGCTGCTCATCGACCTCGGCTACCTGGTCCTGTCGCTGCGCCGCAAGCCCCGACGAGCCGCCTGACCCCTCCGGTCGGTAGGGTCGACGCCCATGTGGCATCGGCGGTCGGGTGACGGATTCATGCGCTGCTCCGATGGCCACGTCCGCTGGGGCGTGTTCGGCGCGGCCGGTGTGGTGTTCGTGGTGTTCCCGCACGGCGAGGCCCCGCTGGTGATGCTGCAGCAGCGCTCGGCGATGGCGCACGAGGGTGGCACGTGGAGCTGCGCCGGTGGCGCGATCGACGAGGGCGAGACGCCGTTCGAGGCCGCACTGCGCGAGGCGAGCGAGGAGGTGGGCGACATCCCCTCGCACCACCGCGTGCTCGGCGAGTACGTCTTCGCCCCTGCCGACGATTGGACCTACACCACGGTGGTGCTGGAGGTGCCGCAGACCTTCGGCGCCTCCATGAACTTCGAGACCGACGACGTCGCCTGGGTGCCGCTGCACGCCGTCGAACAACGGCCGCTGCACGCCGGCTTCGCCGCGGCGTGGCCGCACCTGCGCGCCATCGTCGAGGCCGCAGTCGCTGATCCCGGTACAGGTGTGTCCGACGACCACTGATCAGGGCGAAACCCATCCGTTCCTGCGGGGTGCGCGTCGCTAGCCTGGATCCTTGTCGTGAGCAACCATCCCTTCGTCCCTCTGCGCCATCGTGCCGTGCGCCTGCTGTGGGGCGCCGCGGTCATCAGCGACATCGGAACGTGGGTGCAGCTCATCGTCGTCGGCAGCCTGGTGGCCGCCGGCACGGGCAGCGCCGTGCAGACGGGTCTGGTCGCCCTGGCCACGTTCATGCCCCAGGGCATCGCCTCGCCGGTGGGTGGCCTGCTGGCCGACCGCTACGACCGGCGCAAGGTGTTCGCCTCGGCGCTCATGATGCAGGCCATCGTCACCACCGGGCTGGCCATCGCGCTGGGCCTGGGTGTGCGCACCCCGTGGGTGCTCACCCTGCTCATTCTCCTGGGCAGCGCGGCCGGTGCCACCGGTGCGCCGTCGTACGCCGCCATGCAGCCCGACCTGGTGCCGCCCCACGAGCTGATGCAGATGGTGTCGCTCGGCGTGTACTCGTGGAACAGCGGCCGCGTGGTCGGCCCGCTGCTCGGCTCGGTGCTGGTGCTCGCGGTCGGTCCGGCATGGACCATTGCCTTCAACGCGTTCTCGTTCGTCGTCATGGCCACCGCGGTGGCGTTGGTACGTCGTCCGTTCCGCCCCCACGGCAGCGCGGGCACGGTGCGCGAGCGGCTGCTCGGTGGCATGCAGGCCATGCGCAGCACGCCCGGCTGCTGGCACGCGCTGGTCATGCTGGCGTTGTTCAACTTCACGGTCGTGCCGTTCATGGGCCTCATCCCCATCTACGTGCGGGCCGAGTACGGCGGTGGCACGGGCCTCACCGGCATCGTCGCCTCGGCGCAGGGCATCGGCGCCATCATCGGCGGCATCATGATGACCATGCTCGCGGCGCGCTACGGCCGCTCGACGCTGGTCGGCTGGGTCGCCATCGGCGTGTCGGTGGCGTTGGCTGCGTACGCGCTGGCGCCGAACCAGGCGTGGGTGGTGGCCGTGGCCATGGTGCTGGGCGGCGGATGGTCGAGCATGTTCATCGCGCTCTCGGCCGTCATCCAGCGCGACGCCCCGCCCGACAGCCGCGGCCGCGTCATGTCGCTCATGCAGGCCACGTTGGGCATCTCCTACGGCAGCGGCCTGCTGTTCATCGGTGTCATCGGCGACACCTGGAACATGCACGTCGCGTTCGGCGTGGGCGCAGCGGTCGGCCTCATCGGCTTCTGGCTGCTCACCCTTCGCGCCCGCAACTGGCGTGCCGCGCTCGACGGGCAGGAACGCCTGCCCGAGCGGGCGCTCGCCACCTGCTGAGGCAGCGGCCGTCGACGGGCCGGTGACCGTTCAGCCGCGGGTGTCGCGGTGGCGCCGCAACGTGGCGCGGATGTCGTTCACGGTGGCCGGCTTGGGCACGAACATGTCGGCCCCGGCGTCGATGGCCTCCTGCTGATCGGCCGCGGTGGCGCTGGCGGTCATGACGGCCATCAGCGGGTGTGGGCCGGGCAGGGTGCGGGCCAGGCGGACGAGCTCGAGGCCGCTCATGCCGGGCATCTGCACGTCGATGAACGCGACGTCGAACGGCTGGTGCTGGATCAGTCCCCACGCCTCGTCGCCGCTGGCGGCGGTGACGACGTTCGTGCCCAGTTCGCGCAGTTGCAGGGTGGCGACCAACCGGTTCACCGGGTCGTCGTCCACCACCAACACCGTGGCGTCGAAGCGATCGTCGGTGTCGCCGGTGGCGAACGTCGTCGCACCGGTTGATGCCGGCATCTCACCGGAGGCGAGCGGCAGTTCGAACCAGAACGTCGACCCACCCTCGGGCTGCGGCGAGGCACCCACTCGGCCGCCCATCGCCTCGACCGTGCCTTTCACGATGGCCAGGCCCAGTCCGACGCCCGGCGAGCCTTCACGCGGCCCGCGTTCGTACGGCTGGAACAGCCGGTCGACGTCGGCGCCGTCGATGCCCGAGCCCGAGTCGACCACGGTGATGCGGACGGTGTGTGGGGCGCTGCCCGCCGAGGCGTGCACCCGGATGGCACCGGCCTGGGTGTGCTTGCACGCGTTCGACAACAGGTTCACCAACACCTGGCGCACGCGGTCGGGGTCGGCGCTCACGTGGCGCAGGCCGGGTGCGGGGTCGTCGGCCGACACGCCCACACCGGGTGCGGCCAGCTCGCGGGCGACCAGCATCGAGTCGTTGAACACGTACTGCAGGTCGACCCGTTCGACGCGGACGCGCAGCGTGCCCACCTCCAGTTGGGCCACGTCGAGCAGGTCGTCGACGATGCGGCGCATGGTGGTGCTCTGCCGGTACAACGCCTGTGCCGCATCGGCCAGGTCGGGCGCCAGCTCGGCCCTGGTGAGCATCTCGCTGAGCCCGAGCATGCCGTGCAACGGGTTGCGCAGCTCGTGACTCACCTGGGCCACGAAGCCGACGCGGCGCCGCAGCGCGGCCTGCGATTCGGCGTGCCGCTCGGCCAGCTCGTGCTCGATGCGCTTGCGGTTGTCGATGTTGCGAACGGTGAGGATGATGGCGTCGACCGACGGGTCGTCGAGCAGATTGGCAGCGTTCAGCTCGAGCCAGCTGTAGCTGCCGTCGGCGCGCTTGGCGCGCACCTCCATCCACGCCTCGGCCTTCGGACCACGCTCGATGAGTGACACGAGCGCGAGCGCGGCGCTGTCCTGGTCCTCGGGGTGGAGCACGTCGAACGGGCTGGCGCCCTCCCAGAAGTCGGTCTCGTAGCCCAGGTCCGAGCGGTAGGCGGACGTGGCGTCGAGCACCTGACCGTTGCGGTCGAGCAGCATGATGCTGTCCCAGATGTAGGTGACCATCATGCGGAAGCGCGCCTCGTTGCGGCGCAACGCCGCTTCGGCCTGCAGGCGCGAGGTGATGTCGCGGCCCACGCCGAGCACCGAGATGACCGAGCCCTCGTCCGTGCGGACGAGCGTGTTCGCCCACTCGACGGCACGGCCGTCGGCGTAGGTTCGGGTGTGCACGATCGTGTGCTCGCCGGCCTGGAAGCGGGCGATGGTGGCGGCACGGTCGTCGCCGACGTCCCACTCGACGTACTCGTCGACGTTGCGGCCGACGACGTCGTCGTCGTAGCCGAACCACTCGCGATAGGCGCGGTTGGTGAACAGGATGGTGCCACCCGGCGACCACTCGCAGATGAGCTCGCGCTGCAGGTCGAGCGCGCGACGGAACGGGTCGTCGAGTTGCGAATCGAGCATGGGCAGGATGACGCACAGGATGACCAGCTCGCCGTTCTCGACGGTCACCGCGCGGAAGCGGCAGTCGGCCTCGAACACCGAGCCGTCGCACCGGCGCAGGCGACCGTGGACGTTTCGTTCCTTCAGGCCGCCGTGCAGCATCTGTTGCTGCGTGTCGAGGGCGATGCCCAGCAGTGAGGGGTCGACGAGGTCGCTCAGGTGCACTCGTGCGCGTGTGGCGAGGTCCCAGCGGAACAGCTCCTGGGCATGGTCGTTGGACCACAGCACGTAGCCCACGGCGTCGACGGCTCCGGCGGCCACCGGCAGCATCGAGGCGAACGGTGCCGCGAGCGCAGCGAGCTCGTCGGGCTTCACGCGTCGAATCTAGCTGCTCGCCGACTCTGTGTCGTTCTGTGTCGACTGCGTGTTCACGGGCGGCGTGCGGTCACGACCCGCCGGGCCGCACGCACCTCGAGGTCGTCGCGGTGGGGCACCTGGTCGGCCAGGTGGCGCAGGCGGGCCGCGTCGTCGTCGGCGATGCGTTCTGCGGCCATCTCCAGCCCGCGCAGGATGTGGGGCACCAGCCACGCCCGCGGCATGTCGCCCAGTGGCGCGGCGTGGTGGGCCACGAACCCGCGATCGGTGATGTCGGTGAACCCGGCCGCGGTCAGGTGCGCCGGCCAGTCGATCGCCACGGGGTCGAGGCCCAGCCGGTCGTTCAGCGTCTCGGTGGTGGCCAGTTGGAAGCGCTGCCACGTGCCGTCGGCGAGCAGCGGGTCGTTCTCGGGCAGCACGCGGGGCACGTCGCCGAACTCCACCATCACCAGGGTGCCGCCGGGCCGCAGCACGGCATGAAGGCGCCGGAGCGTGTCGAGCGGCTTGGCCACGTGGTGCAGCACCATGCCGGCCCACACCAGGTCGACCGCCGGCATGTGCGGCAGCGAGTGTTCGAGGTCGCCCTCCACGGTGTCCACGCGTCGGCTCGCGCCCGCTTCGTCGGCGCGGTGGCGCACGCGGCCGAGCAGCGCGGCGTTCGAGTCGAGGGCCGTCACGTGTGCGCCGTTCAGGAGGGTGGCGAGTCGCACGGCCACGGCACCGGGGCCGCACCCTGCGTCGAGCACACGCGACATCGGTGCAGTGGCCGCGGTGAGCTCGCCGACGACCTGGTCGACGATGGGCCCGGTGATGGCCGCGTCGAGCTCGAGCCGGTCGGCCATGGCCTCCCAGTCGAAGTCACCACCGTGCCCGTGCTGGTGTCCGTGCTGATGTCCGTGCTGATCACCGTGCTGATCATCGTGTGCGCCCATGCGGCGAGCGTACGCGGGGAGACGCGACGACGACCGATCCGCCAGACGTGTGTGCTACGTGATGGAAGGCAGATCGGTCGTCGCCCAGAGAACGCCGAGCCAGGGCAGCGCGTGTTCCTGTCTCACGCATTGTGCCGGTTTGCTGCGCGAATGTCCATTCATCGTCGAGCATTCTCAGAACTGACGACGCTCCGTGAGGTGGTTCGGTTGGCTTCGTCACGATGGGCGCGATCGCGGGTGAACGCGGGTGAGCCGGCGGGCTCCTGCGGTCGCCCCGGCTCAGTGTTCGCGGAGCACCGCCACGGCGCGGGCCTGCATCTCCTTCACGGCCGACCGGGCCGTGCGCATGCCGCGCAAGGCGTCGTGGATGGCCTGCCACCCGGCGTCCTCCACCTCGGGGAACCGCGGGTGCGGCGGGTACGTGATCATGGCCGACTCGATGGTGGCGGTGGTGATCTCCAGCCGCTGCCGGTCGATGTCGTTCACCGGCCGCACGTCGGCGAACGCGTCGACGTGGGCGCACACGCTGCCACCGCTTGCGTCCAGGTCGCCGGCCTCGCGGCTGCTGAGCACGCGCAGCAGTTCCAGCGCGCCCGGCAGGTCGCCGCACGTGGTGGGCACCGCCCAGGCGTGGCAGCCCGAGTAGCTGACGCGGCGCCGTGGGCCTGCGGGGTACGGGTGCGGGGTGAGGCGGCCGTCCATGCCCGCGGCGCGGATGGCGCCCCACCCGCCGGGCCACACACCGGCTGCATCGACGCGACCGTCCAGCAGCGCGCGGTCCACCTGGTCGTAGTGCCACGTGGGCAGGTCGGCGGGCGCGGCGGCAGCGAGACGGCACAGCTGCACGATGGCGGCCTCGGCCTCATCGGTGTCCAGGCACGGGTCGCCGTCGTCGGTGAACAGGCGGCCGCCGGCACCGACGACCAGCTCGAAGAACGTGCCGAACAGTCCGGATTCGCGGCCGGGGAAGCCGAACGTCGCGCCGCCCGAGGCGAGGTCGTTCCAGTTGGACGGCACGGTGCCGATGCGGTCGGTGCGCACCCACATGATGCGGACGTCGATGAGGCGCGGCACGCAGTACTGCGCGCCGTCGGAGCGGCACAGGTCCACCGCGAGCGGCGCCAGCGCGGACGTGTCGATGTGGCCGTCGAGCGGTTGCAACCAGTGCGCCTGCGAGGGCGCGTACTTGCTGTGCGTCGCGAGCACGTCGATGCGTTCGCCCGACGCGAGCATGGACGCCACCTGACGGTTCAGCGTGGGGTGGTCGGCGTGCGCCACGATCTCGACGTCGCGGCCCTCGAGCAGCGAGTAGAGGTGGTCGTACATGGGTCCGCCCACGAGGGCCACGCGCAGCGTCATGTCGCGTCCACGATGCGGATGCCGCTGATGCCGCCGTCCACCAACAGGTCCACGCCGGTGGTGAACGTGGTGGGCGCAGCCAGGTAGGCGACGGCGTCGGCCACCGATTCGCACGACACGAGCGCTCCCATCGGCTGGCGGCGGCGCAACGCCTCGTACGTGGTGGCGGGGTCGTCGGTGGCGGCCACCAGCCGTTGCACCCACGGGCTCTCGACGGTGCCGGGCGACACGCAGTTCACGCGGATGCCGTGGTGCACCTCGTCGGCGGCCATGGCCTTGGTGAGCGCCTGGATGGCGCCCTTCGAGCTGGCGTACACGGCACGCTGCACCAGGCCGACCGTGGCGACGATGGAACACGTGTTCACGATGGCGCCACCGCCGCCAGCGCGCATGTGCGGGATGACCGCTCGCGACATGTTGGCCACGCCGAAGACGTTCACCGCGAACACGCGCTGCCAGTCGTCGGGCGTGGACTGCACCACGTCGCCCACGGCGCTGATGCCCGCGTTGTTGCACAGCACGTCGATGCGGCCGTGCTCGGTGACGATGCGTTCGGCGGCGGCGACGCACTGGCCGGGGTCGGTCACGTCGAAGCCGTCGGCCAGGTCGAGCCCCACGGGCACGTCGCCGTCGGCCGCGAAGCGCGTCATCATCGCGCTGCCGATCCCGCCGCTGGCCCCGGTGATGACCACCACTCGTCCGCCCATGTCGTCCCCCTCCTTCTCCCGAACTTAAGTTCTGCGTGACGCGCTTCCCGCACCGAGAACAGGGCGGCAGTCTCGCGCCGATGCCGCCGCCCGCCGACGAGCCCCAGGGAACCCCATGACCACCATCGTCTCCGTCACCACTCACGACCTGCGGGCCCGCACTTCGGCGTTCCTCCACGGGTCCGACGCGAACCACCCCGATCCCGACTACTCGGCCGCCTACGTGGTGCTGCACACCGACGGTGCGCACGAGGGCCACGGCATGACGTTCACCATCGGCAAGGGCAACGAGCTGTGCTGTGCGGCCATCGAGGCGCTGTCCACGTTGGTGGTCGGCCGGCGTCTGAGCGACCTGACCGACGACATGGGCATGTTCTGGCGGTCGGTCACCAACCACTCGCAGCTGCGCTGGCTGGGGCCCGACAAGGGCGTCATCCACCTGGCCACCGCCGCGTTGGTGAACGCCGTGTGGGACCTGTGGGCGAAGGAGCGCGGCGTGCCCGTGTGGCAGTTGGTGGCCGACATGGAGCCGGCGCAGATGGTGTCGTGCATCGACTTCCGCTACCTGCGCGACGAGGTGGACGAGGTGCGCGCGCTCGAGATGTTGCAGCGCATGCAGGTGGGCAAGGCCGAGCGCCTGGCCGACCTGCGCCGCGACGGCTACCCCGCCTACATCACCTCGGCCGGTTGGTTGGGTTACCCGGAGGACGAGGTGCGCCGCCGTTGCCAGGAGGCGCTGGGGCAGGGGTGGACCAGCTTCAAGACGAAGGTGGGCATCGACGTGGCCTCGGACCGCCGACGGTGCGAGGTGATGCGTGAGGAGATCGGCGACGACCGCCAGCTGATGGCCGACGCGAACCAGGTGTGGGACGTCCGCCAGGCCATCGACTGGACGAACGAGCTCAGCGAGGCGCGGCTGCGCTGGATCGAGGAGCCGACCCATCCCGACGACGTGCTCGGCCACGCGGCCATCCGCCGCGGCGTGCGACCCGTGGGTGTGGCGACCGGCGAGCACGCCGCGAACCGGTTGATCTTCAAGCAACTGCTGCAGGCCGAGGCCATCGACTACTGCCAGGTGGACGCGTGCCGGCTGGGCGGGTTGAACGAGGTGCTGGCCGTGCTGCTGCTGGCCGCGGCGCGCGGCGTGCCGGTGTGCCCGCACGCCGGCGGCATCGGCCTGTGCGAATACGTGCAGCACATCTCGATCATCGACCACCTGTGCATCAGTGGCTCGCTCGACGACCGCACCACCGAGTATGCCGACCACCTGCACGAGCACTTCCTGCACCCGGCGAGTGTCCGCAACGGGGCGTACGTCGTGCCCGAGGCGCCGGGCTACAGCATCGAGATGCACCCCGAGTCCATCGCCGCGCTGCGCTACCCCGACGGAGCCGAGTGGCAGTGACGCCGCTGGGTCTGGGCACGGCGCCACTCGGCAACCTGTTCGAGGTGGTCGACGAGGCCACCGCCGCCGCGACCATCGACGCGGCGTGGGACGCGGGCATTCGTTGCTTCGACACCGCGCCGCAGTACGGGCACGGCGTCGCCGAACGTCGTGTGGGTGCGGCGCTCGCGTCGCGACCGCGTGACCAGTACGTGCTGTCGTCGAAGGTGGGCAGGTTGCTACGGCGCACACCGGGCGAGCGTCCGCCGACCGCGTTTCGCGGCGTGCCCGACGTGGACCCCGTGTTCGACATGAGCCGCGACGGCATCATGCGCGCGCTCGACGAGTCGCTGGAGCGGCTCGGTGCCAACCGGCTGGACGTGGTGTACCTGCACGACCCCGACGACCACGAGCGTGAGGCGTTCGACGATGCGTTCCCGGCGCTGTTCGAGCTGCGCGACCAGGGCGTGGTGGGCAAGGTGGGGTGCGGCATGAACCAGCCGGACATGTTGCAGCGCTTCGTCGATGCGCTGCCGTTGGACTGCCTGCTGCTGGCCGGTCGCTGGACGTTGCTCGACCGGTCGGGCGGCGCGCTGCTGGACGACTGCGCGCGGCGCGGCGTGGAGGTCGCGTTGGGTGGCGTGTTCAACAGCGGCCTGCTGGCGCGGCCAGAGGCCGGCGCCACGTTCGACTACGAGACCGCGCCGCCGCCGTTGGTGGCGCAGGCGCGCCGGCTCGCTGCGGTGTGCGACGACTTCGGCGTGCCGTTGCCCGCCGCGGCCATGCATTTCGCGGCGCGGCACCCCGCGGTCACGACGCTCTTGTTCGGCGCCCGCTCGCCGGCCGAGGTGCGGGCCGACGTCGGCTTCGCCACGCAGCCGTTGCCCGACGACCTGTGGCCGGCGTTGGAGGCCGTGCTGGGTCGCTGAGTCTGCCGGACTCAGCGGGCGCTGCCGGCGTGCACCGCGAGCACGTCGGCCAGGTCGCGCAGCGTCGCCGGCTTGGGGAGGAAGTGGTCGGCACCTGCCTGCAGCAACGCCTCGGGGCGCTCGGGGTCGGCTGCGCCGGACATCACCACGATGAACGGCTGACGGGTCGCGAGCGAGCGCACGGCGCGAAGGAAGTCGAGCGCGGTGCCGTCCTGCAGGTTCAGATCGCAGAACACCACGTCGAACGGCTGCGACGTGGCCAGGGGCAGCGCGTCGGCGATGCCTTCTGCCGTGGCGACGACGGCGTGCAGCTCTTCCAACTGCATGCCGGCGACGAGCAGGTTCACCGGGTCGTCGTCCACCACCAGCACGCGGAGGCGCTCGACCAGCGGGGCGGTGCTGAACGGGCGCACCGAGCCGCGCGCCGCCACCTCGCCGGCCGGGCGGCTACTGGGCAGCTGCAGCCAGAACGTGGCACCGTCGGAGCGCGAGTCGGCGCCCACGCTGCCGCCCATCGACTCGATGGTCGCCTTCACGATGGCCAGGCCCAGGCCCACCCCGTGCGATCGCTCGTGTGTGCCGCGTTCGTACGGGCGGAACAGCCGCTCGATGTCGGCAGGGTCGATGCCCGTACCGGTGTCGCGCACGCCGATGCGTACGGTCGCGTCCTTGGCGCCGGCCGACACCTCGATGCTGATCGAGCCGCGGTCGGTGTGGCGCAGCGCGTTGGAGATGAGGTTGTGGATGGCCTGGCGCAGGCGATCGCTGTCGCCCAGCACGTAGCGCAGCGACGGCTCGATGGCCGACGCGAACAGGGTGACGTCGGGTGGGGTGTGCGGCTCGGCCACCAGCACCAGGTCGTTCACCAGCTCGACGAGGTCGATCGGTTCGTGGCGCACGTGCAGCTTGCCGGCCTCGATGTGGGCCTCGTCGATGAGGTCGTCGACGATGCGGCGCAGCGTGTTCGTCTGGCGGTGCAGCGCGTGCACCACCTCGGCGCTCTGCGTGGGGAACTCGGAGCGGTTCAGGATCTCGCTCAACCCCAAGGTGCCGTGCACCAGGTTGCGCAGCTCGTGGCTCACCTGGTCGACGAACGAGCGGCGCTGCTCGAGCGCGAGTCGCTCGCGCTCCGCCTTCTGGGCCAGCTCGTGCTCGAACAGCTTGCGCTCGTCGATGTTGCGCACCGACAGCAGCACCGCACCGATGCTCGGCTGGTGCAGCAGGTTCGTGCCGTTCAGCTCGAGCCAGGTGAAGGTGCCGTCCTTGCGCTCGGCGCGCACCTCCAGCGAGGTCTGTGCCTCTGGGCCCTCCAGCAGCAGCTGGGCGAGTGCGCCGAAGGCGCGGTCGCGGTCGTCGGGGTGCAGGAGCTCGGCCAGGTCGATGCCGGTCCAGAAGTCGGCGTCGTGGTCCAGGTCCGACCGGTACGGCGCGGTCGAATCGACCACGGCGCCGTGTTCGTCGAGCAGCAGGATGGTGTCCCAGATGTGCGTCGCCATCGTGCGGAAGCGTTCCTCGTTGCGGCGCAGCGCATCCTCGGCAGCGGTCCGGTCGGTGACGTCGCGGCCCACGGCGAGGATGGAGATGAGCTCGCCGTCGTTCGACCGGACGGCGGTGTTCGTCCACTCGACCACGCGGCCGTTGCGGTAGCGCTGTGTCTCGGTGAGCGCACCGGCGCGGTGCTCGACCTCGTCGACGATGCGCTCGCGCACCTGCTCGCCGTAGCCGGCCTCGCCGATCTGCTCGTCGAGCATCAGGTCCAGGTTGCGGCCCACCAGATGGTGGTCGCCGTCGAAGAAGGCGCGGTACGCGCGGTTGATCGACAGGATGGTGCCGCGTGGCGTGAACTCGCACACCAGCTCCTCCTGCAGGTCCAGCGCGCGGCGCAGCGGGTGCAGGTCGTGCCGCGGCCCGGGCACGGGCGTGATGGTCACGAGTACCAGCGTCTCTGCGTCGGTGCTGGGCATGGCCGCGAGGCGCAGGAAGCCGTCGAACGCGGCGCCGCGCAGTGGTTGGAACGCAGCGTGCACCGGCTGGTCCACCGTCTCGCCGCGGGCCACGCGGTGGAACAGCTCGTTGGTCCAGCCGAACAGGTCGGCGTGCAGCAACAGGTCCGAGAATGCAGGCGCGGCGACGTCGTCGCCCCAGCCGATCAACCGGCGCAGGGCGGTGTTGCCCCAGCGCAGCCTGCCGTCCAGGTCCACCAAGCCGGCGGCCGTGGGCAGCAGTTCGGCGATGGCCTGTGCTGTGGTCGGTTCCGCCGCGAGGGTGAGCGGCGCCGGAGCGGTGTCGAGGTGCAGAGCGAACTCCCTTTCGGATCTGCGGACCGTGTTGGTGCAAGGAGATGTCGCTCGGATCGGGCCGATTTGAAGGGGCGATTTTCCGGTCGCAGGGCGAACGGTCGCAGTTGGAAGACTGCTCGCATGACCGCACTGACGCCGCTCGACGAACTGCTCGCCCACCAGGTGCCCGAGCCGATGGCGAACGTGCAGACGTTCCACCCGCACTGGCGGGAGAGCTACTTCTTCATCGCCCACCGGCCCGACACGTTGGGCGACGTGGTCATCCTGACCATGGCCTCGTACCCGCAGCGCGAGGTGATGGACAGCCTGCAGATGGGCAAGGTGGGCGGTGCGGCCATCCTGGGCCATCACCAGCGGCCGTTCGCCGGCGACCCGCACACGCCCGATGTGGGCGCAGCTCGGGTGGAGATCGTCGAGCCGTTCCGCACGATGCATCTTTGGGCCGACCCCGAGCAGTGCGCGCTGGGCATGGACCTGACGTTCACGGCGCGGACCAAGCCCTACGGCCTGCGCCGCGGCACCATGAAGGCCGGCCACGAGTTGGTGTGGGACCAGAGCCACATGCTGCAGAGCGGCGTCTACAACGGCACGTACACCGTGGCCGGCGTGACGTACGAGGTGCGCGACTGGTGGGGCCAGCGCGACCACTCGTGGGGCATCCGCGACCATGGCCGGTGCCCGTTGTGGCTGTGGTTCCAGGTGCAGTTGCCCGACGGCTTCCTGGGCGCGTGGCACTGGGAGTACCCGAACGGTGCGCGCGTCTACACCGATGGCTGCTGGGCACCCACCGACGGCAGCGACCCGGTGCCGCTGATCGACTTCCACCACTCGCTCGAATGGACCGGCGCCGACGGCGGGCCCGCGGTCTACGGCGAGCACGGCGAGACCGTCACCGGCCTGCGCGGCACGGCGACGTGGACGCTGGAGGGCGGCCGCACCGTGACGGTGACGGCCGAGGGCTCGTTCGACCGCCCGTACGAGCCGTTCCAGCGCGGTGGCCTGAACCAGATGACGGTGCGCACCGACGACGGCCGCGAGGGCACCGCCATCTTCGAGGTGACCGGTTCGCGCCATCACCGCTACTTCCCCGACACCGTCGTGGAGGGTCGCCTGCCCCAGTCGTGACGCCGAGCGCGCCGGCGGCGAGTTCCACCGGCGTCGGCTGCACGACAGACCGACCGGCCCCTCCGGCGCACGCTGCCGATGGGGAACCTGTCAGGAGGCAGCGATGGAACGCAGCACGAAGCGTCGGTCGGGTGTGGCGATGGCCTGGGTGGGCATCGCGCTGCTGGTGGTGTCGTCGGGCACCGTCGCTGCCGCGGGTGAGCACTCGCGGCCGGCGACGTCGGTCGATCGTTCCGCCGGCCGTTCGCTGGAGCAGGTGATCGCGGCGGGCATGGAGGGTGTGCAGTTGGACGTGTGGGAGGGCGGAGCACCCTCGCCCGGGCGGACCACCACGCTGTTCGTGCACCACGGCGATCGCGCCGCGATGCTGTACTGGACCACCGACGGCTGGTGTCTGGCGCGGGTCTACTCGTGGTCGGTCGAGCGCGCGGTCAGCGTGTCGGACTTCGAGGTGCGCTACGTGCCGCAGCAGGAGTTCGGTGACTGCGTGATGGCGGGCGACGCGGTCGATGTGCTGAAGGTGGTCGACGTGGCCCACACGGCGCGGGGCGACAGTGTCCTCGCCTCGTGGAACGCCGCCACGTGGACCGTGCGGACCACGTGCCCCGGTGCGTGGAACGGCCCGACGCCGTGCGGGTTCGCCGGCGTCGCAGCACTGGTGCCGGACCTGTAGCCGGCGCTCAGGGCGTGCAGGGTCCGGCGGGTGCGCCGGCCGGACGCCACCACTGGAAGCCGTCGATGTCGGCCACCATCGTGTAGTCGTCGGGGAACGCCCGGCCGATGGTGCCGGGCAGCCGGTCGAGCGCGGCGCGCAACTCGGCCGCCGCAGCGGGGTCGAGCGTGGCCGGGTCGGTGGTGGCCACCCATGCGTCCTGCCAGCCAGGCACGTCGAGGTCCTGCATGGTCACGTCGAGCACGGTCGCCGATTCGGGGTACCCGAAGATGGTGAGGATGAGGTGCTCGGGCACGGTGGCGCCCACGGCGTACGCGGTGGTCGACGTCCACTGCCACACCATGCCGATCACCGGCGTGCCGTGGCACAGGCCGCCGTCGGCAGCCGTGGTCTGCACCCGCTCGAGTAAGGTCGCGGTCGCGGGGTCGACCAGCAGCTCGTCGTCGTACGCACCGAAGCGCACGGGCGTGGTCTGCGCGGCGATGTCGCCGATGTCGAACGCGTGCGCCCGGCTGTCGACGGTGTTGGCCACGACCATCGCCAACGATGCGACGGCCATGGCGCCGACCGAGATGGAGCGGAGGCCGGGCCCGCCGGTGACCGCGACGACGGCGGCCGCAGCGCACCACATGAGCGTGGCCGCAAGTGCGGCCTGGTGGTACACGCTCATGGCCGAGCCGAAGCCGAACACCACGGTGGCGGCGATGCACAGCCCGGCGATGGCCAGGCCGTGGCGGCGACGGGTGAGGGGCGTGTCGCGCCAGTGGGCGACCAGGTGCAGCAGCGCGCCGACGAACAGCAGCACCGCCGCATTGGTGGTGCCGTACCACGAGAAGCGCGACGCCGGGCTGGGGTGGCCGAGCAGCGGCCACGGTGCCGACGTACCGATGGCCGCGACGACGGCGATCGCGAGCGGCGCGCTGCGCAGCACTTCGCCCGACCGTTGGCGACGGAACGCGA
>CBHWEI010000073.1:0-15482 GCA_966112835.1 uncultured Acidimicrobiaceae bacterium | reverse complement strand
GAGCCGTCGGTCGACAAGTTGCTCGAGCACGTGCAGGAGCACTCCTCGTGGCAGGTGCCGGACGCTGGAAAGGGAGAAGGCTGATGGGCGTGCTCGTTGCCGACGCGCTGAAGGGGCCCAGCATCGGCTGGTTCGAACTCAGTCCGCTGCTGGTGCTGCTGGGCGGCGCCATGGTGCTGCTCGTCACCGCGGCGCTGACGCCCACGTGGCCCAAGCGCATGTACGCCTCGTTCACCGCCGTGGTGGGCCTGGCCGCGTTCGGCCTCTGCTTCCCGCTGTGGCATCGCATCGACGTCGAGGGCCCGAAGCTGCTCGTCGGCGACGCAGCGCACTTCGACAAGATGGCCATCTGGGTCACCGCCACCATCAGCCTCGCCGTGGTGCTCGCCGCGTTCGTCACCGACGACTACCTGCGTCGTGAGGAGATCGACGGCCCCGAGATCTACGCGCTGTACCTCATGGCCGCCATCGGTGGCATCACCATGGGTGCGTCGAACGACCTCGTGGTCCTGTTCCTCGGCCTCGAGATCCTGTCCATCGCCCTGTACGTGCTGGCCGCCAGCCACCGCCGGCGCATCCAGAGCCAGGAAGCCGGTCTGAAGTACTTCGTGCTCGGCGGCTTCTCGTCGGCCATCTTCCTGTACGGCGTCGCGCTCATCTACGGCGGCACCGGCAGCACCAACTTCTCGAAGATCCTCAGCGCGCTGGCCCAGTCGTTGCCGGTGAACAAGGGCGACGACGCCATGCTGCTCGCCGGTGTGGCCCTGCTGCTGGTCGGCCTGTCGTTCAAGGTGGCGGCGGTGCCGTTCCACTTCTGGGCGCCCGACGTGTACGAGGGTGCGCCCACGCCGGTCACCGGCTTCATGGCCTCGGCTGCCAAGGCCGCCGCGTTCGCCGCCATGCTGCGCGTGCTGCTCGAGGCGCTGCCCAACTTCGCCGACGACTACCGGCCGGTGGTCTGGCTGCTGGCGGGCATCACCGTGGTGGGCGGTTCCATGATGGCCGTCGTGCAGTCGAACGTGAAGCGCATGCTCGCGTTCAGCAGCATCAGCCACGCAGGCTTCATGCTCGTCGGTGTCGAGGCCGCCACGCACACGGCCGGTTCGCCCGCCAACGACGGTCGCTCGTCGGTGCTGCTCTACACGATGATCTACGCCGTGCTCGTCATGGGCACGTGGGCCGTGGTCACCGCGGTCAGCCGCACGGGCGACAACGCCACCGACCTGGGTGCGTTCCGTGGCCTGGGCCGCAGCCGACCGCTGCTCGCCTTCGGCATGACCATCATGCTGCTCGCGCAGGCGGGCGTGCCGCTCACCAGTGGCTTCGTGGCCAAGTTCGGCGTCATCCGCGCCGCGGTCGATGCGAAGAGCTACTCGGTGGCCGTCATCGCCATGGTGGGCGCGGTCATCGCTGCGTTCCTGTACCTGCGGATCATGATCTCCATGTGGATCAGCGAGCCCGAGTCCGGCGACGACCAGCGTGAAGCGGTCCGCCTGCCCGCGTACCTCACCGTCGCCATCACCTTCGCCGTGTTGGCCACCCTCGTCGTGGGCTTCTTCCCCGACTGGCTCGTTTCTCTCGCCCCCTGACCCCACCCCACCACTGGGGCCGGGCCGGCGCGAGACCAGTTGGGCGCGAAACACGACATCTGCGTCGCATTCCGCACACACGGGCGCGCAACGCGACCGATCTGACGCCGAATCGCGCCCGTGTGCGCGATTCGCGTCATGCAGCCCGGCGTCCCAGGATGACCGCGACATCACTGACCGCCTCACTGATGCCCGACTCGACGTCGAGGCGGGTGAGGCGCGGCACGGACCAACCCAGCATGGTGGCCTTGCGATCGCGCCAGGCGTCGCGCTGCGATTCGAGCGCACCGTCGTGCCAGGCCGGGTCGTCGACCTCCAGTCCGACCTTGCACTGCGGCCAGCCGAAATCGAGGTGAATCAGCCTGCCGTCAGGCAGCATCAAGGGACACTGCGTGACCGGGGCGGGTAGTCCCTGACGCTCGATCTCGCGCAGCACCCGCAACTCGAGCTCGGACTGCAGCGCCCGCTGCCATTTCGGCTTTGAATGGATCACCGAGCGCATCGTCCGGGAGCCGGGGCGGTTGGGGTGGTACAGCCGTGACAGCGTGTCGGCGATGGTGTCGAGGGTGCACATCCGATCGTTCAGCATCTGCTCCATGACCGACCGGGTGCGATCGAAGCCGATGATGTCGGCACTGTCGAACAGGCAGCGCGGCGGACTCGCCACGCGGATGCCGTCGGGTCGCTCGACGATGTCGACGGGGTCGATGCGCCGGCAGCGGTGCACGGTGATCTGCGGCAGTTCGGGGCTCGCACCGTGCGACACGAGGGTGTGGACGCCGTCGGCCCGCACCCCGCGCTGGTTCCACAACCGCAGACCGGTGGGGAAGCTGATGAGCGCGGTCGGGTTGCGGGCGCACGCCGCAACGCACCACTGCTCGACCGACTCGGGCCATTGCGCGCTGCGGTACACGCCGGGCATGAGGCGCTCGAACCGACCTTGGTCGACCCAACGTTGGGCGGTGCGAGCACTCAGCCCGCTGGCGCGCATGCCCTCGACGCCGATGATGCCGTGGTGAGTGCTGAGCCACTCGTCGGCCTTGCGATGAAAGCTGGCCATGGGTGTTCCCCGTTCGTCCGGATGTGGAGACGGGGGAAGCCGCGTCCAGGAACCTATCCGTGTCGCCGACCGCACACACGGGCGCGATTCGCGTCAGATCTGTGGGTGTTTCGCCCCCGTGTGTGCGGAATGCGACATGGATGTCGCGTTTCGCGCCCAACCGACCGGGCAGCTGTCGCGTTTCGCGCCCAACCCTCGGGTCAGGTGTGGGTGAGGAGGGCGTTGAAGAGGCGCTGTTGCTCGGGGTCGGCGTCGGCGGAGTCTTCGGGGTGCCATTGGGTGGCCACGATCCAGCGGGCGGCGTCGACCTCGGCGGCGTGGACGAAACCGTCGGCGGTGTGGCCGGTGACCACCAGGCCGTCTGCCACGCGATCGAGCGCCTGGTGGTGGACGCAGTGGCACTTCTCGACCGTCTCGCTGCCCATCGCCGCGGCGATGCGTGACCCCGGCGTGAGCGACACCTCGGTGTACTCCATCCAGTGGTCCTCGGTGCCGATGTGCTGCTGCAACGTGCCGCCCAGGGCGACGTTCAGCACCTGCATGCCGCGGCAGATGGCGAGCGTGGGCACGTCGAGGTCGACCGCGGCGCGCACCACTGCCAGCTCGACCTCGTCGTGCTCGGCGACGATGCCGTACAGCTGCTCGGCCGTCGCCTGCTGGCCGTAGTGCCGGGGGTCGACGTCGCCGCCGCCGTGCAGCACCACTGCGTCGACGCGGCGGAGAAGGTCCGGCACGTCGTCGACCAGGGACAGGATGGGCGGCAGCATGAGCGGCGTGCCACCGGCGCGGGCGACCGCGTGGAAGTAGCGGCGACCGGCGGCGAAGGGCTCGCCGCGCACGCCCTTGGCCTCGGGCGACAGCCGGCCGACGATGAGGACGAGCGGGTTCACGGGCGCAGCCTAGGCACCGAGCTGGGCGCGTGCCGCGGCCCGGCGGACCAGTTCGTCGTAGATGGCCTGCTGCTGCGGCTTGTGCGTGGCCGTGTCCTCGGGGTGCCACTGTGCGCCCACCACCCACGACGCCGACGGCAGTTCGACGGCTTCCAGCTGGCCGTCGGGCGCCCAGCCGCAGGCGACCAACGGCTCGGCGAGGTCGGCGATGCCCTGATGGTGCACCGAATGGCAGTGCTCGAGATCGGTGGTGCCGGCGGCCAGCGCCAGCTTGCACCCCTCGGTGAGCTGCACCGAGTGCTCGCGCATCCAGTGGTCGCTGTTGCCGATGTCCTGCACCAACGTGCCGCCCAGGGCGACGTTCATCACCTGCATGCCGCGGCACAGAGCCAGCATGGGCAGGTCCAGCTCGATGGCGGCCAGGCACACCGCGATGTCCAGGTCGTCGTGGGCGGGGACGATGCCGTAGAGCGTGTCGTCGTCGGGCTCCTGTCCGTACCGGCGCGGGTCGACGTCGCCGCCGCCGGGCAGCAGGACACCGTCGAAGTGCTGCAGCACGCTGTGCGCGTTGCGGGCGAGCTCCTTGATGGGCGGGACCAGCACGGGCACGCCGCCGGCACGGGCGACGGCGCGGCTGTAGGGCTGGCTGCTGCTGAAGGCGTCGCGCTTGCCCTCGTCCGAGAACGTGAGCGTGCGGGCGCACAGCGCGATCAGGGGCGGCGGTGTGCTCATCGGCACCATTCTGACCGACGGCAGGCCGCTACCCTCGATCCCGTGTCCGAGCCGCTGATCCTCCGCAACCCGGCGACCGAAGAGGTCGTCGCCGAACTCACGCACGCCACCGTCGCCGAGATGGATGCGGCGGTCGCCAAGGCGTCGGCCGCGTCGCCGGCGTGGAAGGCCGTCACGCCGGCCGACCGCACGAAGCTGCTGCGCCGCTTCGCCGACACCGTCGCCGACCACGTCGACGAACTGGCGTTGCTCGAGACCCAGAACATGGGCATGCCCATCGGCAGTGCGCGCTGGTGCGCGGGCGCCGTGTCCGACGTGCTGCACTACTTCGCCGGCGCGGTCGAGAAGCACACGGGCTCGAGCATCCCGGTCGCCGGTGGCATCGACGTCACGTTCCACGAGCCGCTCGGTGTGGTCGGGCTCATCACGCCGTGGAACTTCCCCATGCTCATGGCGTCGTGGAAGATCGGCCCTGCGCTCGCCGCGGGCAACACGGCGGTGCTGAAGCCGGCCGAGATCACGCCGCTCACGGCCATCCGCCTGGGCGAGCTGGCGCTCGAGGCCGGCATCCCCGAGGGCGTGCTGAACGTCGTCGTCGGCCCCGGCTCCACCGTCGGCTGGCGCCTGGTCGAGCACCCCGACGTACGCAAGGTGGCGTTCACCGGTTCCACCGCGGTCGGCAAGCGGCTCATGGCCGGTTGCGCCGACCAGGTGAAGCGCCTCACGCTCGAGCTCGGCGGCAAGAGCGCCAACATCGTGTTCGCCGACGCCGACCTCGAGAAGGCCGCGGCTGCCGCGCCGGGTGCGGTGTTCGACAACTCCGGTCAGGACTGCTGCTCGCGCAGTCGCATCCTGGTGCAGCGCAGTGCGTACGACCGTTTCATGGAGCTGTTCATCGAGGCGTGCAAGGCGTGGAAGGTGGGCGACCCGATGGCCGCCGACACCGCGATGGGCCCGCTCGTCACCGCCGAGCACCTGGCCCGCGTGCGGAAGTACACCGACGGGCTCGACACCGTCTACACGGGCGAAGTGCCGGACGGCCCCGGCTACTGGCACCCCGTCATGGTGGCCACGCCCGAGGCCGATCACCCCATCTGCCGCGAGGAAGTGTTCGGCCCGGTGGTCGTCGTCATCCCGTTCGACGACGAGGCCGACGCCGTCCGCATCTGCAACGACAGCGACTACGGCCTGTCCGGCTCGGTGTGGACGCAGGACGGGGCGAAGGCCATCCGCGTCGTGCGGGCCATGGAGGCCGGCACGCTCAGCGTGAACTCGAACTCGTCGGTGCGGTACAGCACCCCGTTCGGCGGATTCAAGCAGAGCGGCCTGGGCCGTGAGCACAGCATGCACGTACTCGACCACTACACCGAGCTGAAGAACGTCTTCTTCGCCACCTGAGCGCCGGTACCGTTACCCAGATGCGTGCTCTCCTCATCGCCAACGGTGCCGATGCCGACGCCGGGTTCATCGGCGAGCGTTTCCGTGAACACGGTTACGCGTTCGACGAATGCCACCGCGAGTCGCCCGGCGACTGGCCCGACCTCGACGGCCACGAACTGGTGCTCCTGCTGGGCAGCGAGTGGAGCGTGTACTGGCCGCAGGTGGCCGACAAGGTGCAGGCCGAAGTGGCGGTGCTGCGCGACGCCGCCCACCGCGGCATCCCGGTGTTCGGCATCTGCTTCGGCAACCAGGTCATGGCGCACGCGTTCGGCGGCGATGCCCACAAGGCCGACATCGTCGAGATCGGCTGGCAGGACGTCGAGACCGACATCCCCGACGTCATCGCCGCTGGACCGTGGATGGAGTGGCACTACGACGTGGTCACGGTGCCGCCGCACGCCACCGAACTGGCTCGCACCGCGTCGGGCCCGCAGGCCTGGCAGCTGGGCCGCATGTTCTCGACGCAGTTCCACCCGGAGGTCCACGAAGGCGTTGTCCGCCGGTGGGCGACCGGTTTCGGCGAGCAGGAATTGCTGCGCATCGGCAGCAGCCCCGACGAGCTCATCGAGACCACACGACGCAACGTCGTGGCCAGCCGCCCGAACGCCGAACGACTCGTCGACTGGTTCGTGGAGACCGTCGTTCCGAGTGAGTTCGCGGATGTGTTAGACACGCGCTCGATTCGCTGACCTCCGAGGGGGAAATTCGGGAGGACGACGGATCATCCCGCATTCCTGAGCCACAAGGAGGTCTCCATGGCTGACACCGTGGATGAAGACCGCGATCATCTCCATTCCATGGGCTATGCCCAGGAGTTGCATCGCGGCATGAGTACGTTCAGCAACTTCGCCATCAGCTTCTCGATCATCTCGATCCTGGCCGGTGGCATGACGAGCTTCTGGCTCGGCATGGTCACCGCCGGACCGCGCGTGATCACGATGGGGTGGATCATCGTCGGCTTCTTCGCCCTGCTCGTCGGCATGGCGATGGGCGAGATCTGCTCCGCCTATCCGACAGCAGGCGGTCTGTACTACTGGTCCGCCAAGTTGGCGCGCAAGAACCAGGCACGCTGGGCGTGGTTCACCGGCTACTTCAACCTGCTCGGACAGATCGGCGTCATCGCCAGCGTGGACTACGCGCTGGCGATCTTCATCGGCTACTTCGTCCGCATGTTCGACGACGGCTTCAAGCTCACGTCGTGGAACATCTTCTTCATCTACCTCGCGGTGCTGGTGGTGCACGGCCTGTTGAACACCTTCAGCGTCAACCTGGTGAAGATCTTCGGTGACATCAGCGTGTGGTGGCACGTGGTCGGCGTGGTCATCATCGCCGGGTTCCTGTTCATCGCCCCCACCAACAAGCGCGGCATCGGCGGCGCATTCGACAAGGCGCCCGACAGCGCGTTGCTCACCGGTTGGACCGGTGGCGTGATGCTGACCGTGTACCTCTTCAGCCTCGGTCTGCTGCTCGCGCAGTACACCATCACCGGCTTCGATGCCTCCGCACACGTGAGCGAGGAAACGGTCGGCGCCCGCACCGAGGCCCCGAAGGCCATCGTGCGTTCCATCTACATCTCCGCCATTGCGGCACTGGTGATGAACCTGGCCATGATCGCGGCGCTGCCGAAGAAGGAGGACGTCGACGGCTACATCGCCATTGCGTTCGGCGGCGGTGGCGACACCTTCCTGGTGAACGCAGCCCCTCGTCTCATCTCATCCGCGGTCGGATCCGGAGCCGCCAAGTTGCTGGTGTTCATCGCCATCGTCGGTCAGTTCTTCTGCGGCTTGGCGTCGGTCACGGCGAACAGTCGCATGATCTACGCGTTCAGCCGCGACGGCGCGTTGCCCGGTTCGAAGATCTGGCACAAGATCAACAAGAAGACCCGCACGCCAACGAACTCGGTGTGGCTCGGCGTCAGCCTCGCCGCGCTGGTCGGCACCCTGTCGCTCTACCAGAAGGGTGGCTTCTCGACGGCGTTCTTCGCGCTCACGGGCATCTGCGTGATCGGCCTGTACATCTCGTACGCCATTCCCATCTACCTGCGGCTGACCAACCCCGACTTCCAGGTCGGACCCTGGAACCTGAAGGGGTACCACAAGATCGTCGGCTGGACGTCGCTGGTGTGGATCGTGTTCATCTCGATCCTCTTCGTCGCCCCGGTGTTCTACCCGTTCTGGCCCATCTGGGGTGAGGACAACAAGATCCTGGCGGCCGACGGATCGTTCACCGGCCTCTACAAGGTGAACAACTTCAACTTCACGGGGCCGCTCATCATCCTCGCCGCGGTGTTCGTGTTGGGCTACTGGCACTTCAGCGGCCGCAAGTGGTTCACCGGACCAAAGGTCCAGGGCACCCGCGAGGAGCTGCTCGCCATCGAGCGCGAGCTCGACGGGGGCTCGCCGGGGCGCGCGGTCCACTGCCCCCCGCGTGGCCACCCGGCGAACCGGGTGCGCCGCGCCCACCGGGTACCCGGGGGCGGCTCGTCCGCGGTACGGTCCGCACATGGAACTGCATCCCGCTCTCGCCGCCGCGATCGATGCCGGCGTGCACGGCCACCTCGTCACGCTCAATCCCGATGGCTCGCCGCAGGTGACGGTCATCTGGGTGGGCCGCGAGGGCGACGACCTGCTCGTCGCCCACCTCGGTGCCGGCCAGAAGGTCCGCAACCTGCAACGCGACCCGCGCTGCACCATCTCGTTCGAGGTCGACGGCGTCAGTGGCCCGGGGTTGATGAACTACGCGGTGCTCCACGGCACGGCGACGGTCACCGACGGCGGCGCGCCCGAGCTGTTGCGCGAGCTCGCGCCGCGCTTCCTCGGCGAGGGCGTGAAGTTCCCGCCCATGGACGACCCGCCGCCCGGCCGCATCGTGCGCATCGTCGTGCAGCGCGTCACCGGCATGGGCCCCTGGGTGGGCTGAGTCAGGCCACCGGCTGCGCGGCGTCGCGCAGCCACTGCTCGAACTCGGGCGACGCGGCGAGGCGCTCGCAGTTGCCCAGGCGTTCGTCGGCGTACCCGACGAAGTCGGTGTCGAGCGTGCTGATGGCCTGCTGCACCACGGCCCACATGCCCTCGCGGAACTCGCTCATCACCTTCATCAACTGCAGGCGGGCCCATCGCGATGCCGTCACCTCGCCGAAGTAGCGGCGCAACAGGTCCTCGTCGGCCGCGGCGTCGAACCCGCAGTTCACGCTGAGGTTGCCCAGGTCGAAGCAGCGGTCGTTCATGCCGGCGTACTCGTAGTCCAGCAGCCAGGCCCGGCCGTCGCGGTCGTCGAACAGCACGTTCGCGGGCAGCAGGTCGTTGTGGCAGGGGACCGGTGCCTGGGGCGCCGCGGCGAAGGCCGCTTCGATGCGCTCGCTCTGCTCGTGCAGGCGGTCGTACGCGGCCGGCGGTCGCACGCCGTAGCGGGCGGCGTCGCGGGCGTGCCACTCGACCACGCGGTGGATGGGGAACGCGCCCGCCAACGGCCCACTCTCGTGGAAGCGCTGCAACAGGTCGACCACGTCGCCCACGCGCGCCATGAACGGCGAAGGGTCGAGGTGGTGCCCGGGGATGAGCTCGGTGATGAGCGTGCCGATGTCGGGCAGTGTGCCGGCGATGCCCGGGCCGAGCCCCAGCTCGGCAGCCCGCGCCGCGGCCTCCGCCTCGTTGGCGCGGTCGATGCCGAGCAACTCGGTGCGCTCGCCGGGCAGACGGACGACGTAGCGGCGTCCCTGGAACGCGGCGATGTAGTTCGTGTTGGTGATGCCGCCGTGCAGCGGCGTCAGCTCGACGTGGTGGCCCTGCCACGCCGGCACCCGTGCCACCAACTCGGTGACGACCTGCGGAATCATGGACATGGTGTAGCACCTGGCAATCTGTCGGGATGACGGACTGCGTGCTCGCCATCGACCTCGGCACGGGCGGGCCCAAGGTCGCGCTCGTCGGCGTCGACGGCAGCACGCTCGCCTGGCGCAGCCGCCCCGTGCACACCACGTTCGTCGACGGTGGCGGGGCCGAACAGGACCCGGGCGAGATGTGGACCGCCATCGTCGCCGCGGCGCGCGAGGTGCTCGACGCCGTGCAGCCGCGGCCGCCCATCGTTGGTGTCGCGGTCACCAGCCAGTACATGAGCATCGTGCCCTGCACGAGCGACGGCCGGCCGACCGGCCCGTGCATTCTGTGGATGGACACCCGGGGTGGTGCCCACAGCCGCTCGCTGCTCACCGACGAGTCGTTCATGCTGTTCATCGAGCGCCACGGCCTCATGCCGCTGCCCAGCGGCGCCGACAACGTGGCCCACTGCCATGTGCTGCAGACCCACCACCCCGAGGCGTACGCAGCTGCCGATGTGCTGGTGGAGGCGATGGACTACGTCACCGGCCGCCTGGTGGGGCGCGTCACCTCCACGCAGTCCACGGCGTTCGGCCAACTGGTGTGCGACAACCGCGCGTGGGGCTCGGTCATCCACGACCCCGACCTGTTGGCGGCCACACGGCTCGACCCGTCGAAGCTCGCGCCGCTGGTGCCGCTCGACGAGGTGATCGGCGGAGTCGGTGCAGCCGTGGCGGCCGAGCTGGGCATCGCCGCCGGCACGCCGGTGGTGCCCGGCACCATCGACTCCATCACGTCGGCCGTGGGCGCTGGAGCGCTCGAACCCACGTCGGGTTCGGTCATCATCGGCACCACGTCGGTGATGGTCACCCACCTGACCGAGCATCGTGGCGACATCACGGCCGGCATCCTCAGCGTGCCCAGCCCGGTGCCGCACATGTACTACGCCATGGCCGAGAACGGGCTGGGCGGCCGCGCGTTCGAGTGGTCGCAGCGCTTCCTCGGCTACGACAGCCCCGACACTGCGCTGGGCGACGCGGCCACCGTGGCGGCGGGCAGCGACGGCGCGCTGTTCCTGCCGTGGCTGCTGGGGTCCATCGCGCCGAACCCGAACGACGACGTCCGCGCCGCATTCGTCGGGCTCGGCCTGCACCACGACCGCCGCCACGCCATCCGCGCCACGCTCGAGGGCATCGCCCTGAACCTGGCGTGGCTGCTGCCGCCCCTGGAAGGCTTCGTGGGCAACCGCTTCCCGTACCTGCGCTTCGGCGGGGGAGGGGCGCTCAGCCCGCTGTGGGGCCAGATCCTTGCCGACGCCACGAACCTGCCCGTGCACCGGCTGGCCGAGCCGCGCGCCACCAACGCGCGCGGCGCGGCGTTCCTGGCGTTCGCCCAACTCGGCCTGCTCGACCTCGCCACGGTGCCCGACCTGTTGCAGGTGCAACAGGTGCACGAACCCGATCCCGCCAACCGTGCGACGATGGACCGTGCCCTGGCACGCCTCGTCGCGCTCCATCCCGCGCATGCGCTGCAGTAAGGACCTTCCATGAGCCTGTACCCCTACGCCGAACGCTTCCCCGTGGTTCGCGAGTTCCCCGAGCACGGCCGGCCCCGCGAGGAGCTCCTCGCCGAGATCGAGGCCATGTCGGAGGTGGAGGACTCGCCGTACCACGAGGGCAAGATCAGCGGCTCCATCTACTCCGGCGACGAGGCCCACTACGCGTTCCTGAACGAGGTGTTCGGCCACTACAGCCACGCCAATGTCATCCAGCGCGACATGTACCCCAGTGCGACGCGGTTCGAGGGCGAGATCATCGCCATGACCGCCGACATGATGCACGGCAGCGCAGTCCCCGGTGGGACGGTGTGCGGTGTGCTCACCAGCGGCGGCACCGAGAGCCTGATGAACCCGCTGCTCGTGTACCGCGAGTGGGGCCGCGAGCGCGGCGTCACCAACCCGAACCTGGTCATGCCCGTCACCGCGCACCCCGGCCTGCTGAAGGGCTGCCACTACTTCGGCATCGAGATTCGTTACGCCGCGGTCACCGACCAGTACGTGGCCGACATGGACTCGGTGCGCTCGCTGGTCGACGAGAACACCGTGGCGCTGGCCGGCTCGGCCGGCAGCTACCCGCACGGTCTCATCGACCCCATCGACCAGCTGTCGGACCTGGCGCTCGAGCGCGGCATCAACCTGCACGTCGACGGTTGCCTGGGCGGGTTCATCCTGGCCTGGGGGCAGGACCTCGGGTACGACGTGCCCACCTTCGACTTCCGCCTGCCCGGCGTCACGTCCATCAGCGCCGACACGCACAAGTACGGGTTCGGGCTGAAGGGCTCCAGCGTGCTCCTGTACCGCACGCCCGAGCTGCGCCGCCGCCAGTACTTCATCGTGCCCGACTGGCCGGGCGGCGCCTACACCTCCCCGGGCATGAGCGGCTCGCGCTCGGGCGGCATCATCGCCGCGGCGTGGGCCTCCATGGTGTCGCTCGGCCGCGAGGGCTACCTGGCCATCGCCGGCGACATCTTCCGCACCGCCGCCGAGATCAAGGCGGCCGTCCAGTCGTTCCCCGAGCTGCGCGTGCTGGGCGACCCGTTCTTCAACATCGCGTTCACCACCACCGACGAGAGCGGCCTGGACATCTTCCTGGTGAACGACTTCCTGGCGTCGCGGCGCTGGCGGTTGAACGGCCTGCAGAAGCCGCTGGCCGTGCACTTCTGCGTCACCCGGCCGAACACCCAGCCCGGCGTGGTCGACAACTTCCGGGCCGATCTGGCCGAGGCCATCGAGTACGCGAAGGCCAATGCGGGCACTCCGGCCCGGTCCGGGGCCCTGTACGCGGGCGGGCGTTCGACCGAACAGTTGGAAGCGGGCGTGGCCTGGTGGCTCGACGCCACCCAGGCCCTGCCGCCGTCGTGATCCCCACCATTTGTGATGCCGTTCACACGGCGTAGTAGCGTCGTTTCCGATGTCCGAATTCCTGCGTGACTACCTCACCGTGGTCTGGTTCGCCGCCATTGCTCTGGTGCTGGCGAGCCTCCTCCTCGGTCTCTCGGCGCTGCTGCGCCCCAACAAGCCTTCCGCCGACAAGTCGCTCGCCTACGAGAGCGGTGTGAACCCGGTCGGCGACGGCTGGTCGCAGAGCCAGGTGCGCTACTACATCTTCGCCCTGCTCTTCGTGGTGTTCGACGTGGAAGCCGTCTTCATGTTCCCGTGGGCCACCCAACTCGAACGGTACGCAGGCTTCGGCCTCGTCGAGATGGGCCTGTTCGTCTTCGTCCTGCTCCTTGGCCTCGTGTACGCGTGGCGCAAGGGCGTTCTGCGCTGGGTGTAACCACATGGGTCTCGTCGACAAGGGGCGTCTGCCCAAGCCACTCACGTCCCTGTTCAACCTGGGTCGTTCCTACAGCCTCTGGGTGTACCAGTGGGGTCTCGCCTGCTGCGCCATCGAGATGGGTGCGGCGTTCGCGTCGCCTCGCTACGACGTGATGCGCCTCGGCGTCATCCCGCTGCCGGCCAGCCCCCGCCAGGCCGACCTGGTGGTCATCTCGGGCACCGTCACCGACAAGATGGCCCCGGCGATCCGCCGTCTGTACGAGCAGATGCCCGAGCCGAAGTACGTCATCAGCATGGGTTCGTGCGCCAACTGCGGCGGCCCCTACTGGGACAGCTACTCGGTCACCAAGGGCGTCGACCAGATCATCCCGGTCGACATCTACGTGCCCGGCTGCCCGCCCCGTCCCGAGGCCCTGCTCGAGGGCGTCGTGCTGCTGCAGCAGCGCATCAAGAACGAGGACATGGGTGCCCGCTGGCGTGGCGAGGGCACCGTGCCGCTCGTCCGTGAACCCATCGTGGTGGGTGGTGGTCCCATTGAGTGACGACACCGCGACCCAGGAACCGGCGGCTCTGCCCGGCGATGCGCTGCGCGAAGGCGTGGTGCAGGCGCTGCGCGACGCGTTGGGCGACGCGCTGCTCGACAGCCTCGTCAAGCCGAACGACGACGTGTGGGTGCGAGTCCGCACCGACGCGTGGGCCGAGGCCGGCCGCGTGCTGCGCGACACCGTCGGCTGCGACTACTTCTGCTTCCTGTCCGGTATCGACTGGCTGCCCAGCCCGTTCGGCCGTGGCGAGGACGACCCCACCCAGCCGGCACCCGAGCGCGACACCGCGATCAAGCCCGGCTACACCGGCGGCGACACCCGCATGCAGGTGTTCGCCCGGGTCACCAGCGTCGCCAAGCACTTCGGCGTCACCATCAAGACCGACGTGCCCGACGACGCTCCGGCGGTCGACACCTGGTCCACGGTGTACGCCGGCGCCAACTGGCACGAGCGTGAGTGCCACGAGATGTTCGGCATCGGCTTCAACGGCCACCCCGACCTGCGCAACATGTACCTGCCCACCGACTTCGAAGGGCACCCGCTGCGCAAGGACTTCCCGCTGCTCGCGCGTCTGGTGAAGCCGTGGCCCGGCATCGCCGACGTCGAGCCGCTCCCCGGTGACGATTCAGAGGGAGAGGGCGAAGCATGAGCCCGACCATCGAAAGCGGAGAGCCGTCGTGACCGACATCGCCGATCGCCAGAAGCTCAGCTACATCGCGGCGCAGGCCGCCGATGCCCGCCTGAACGTCGAGCTCGAGACCGAGGGCATGACCCTGAACATCGGTCCGCAGCACCCGGCCACGCACGGCACGCTGCGCATCATCGTCCGCCTCGACGGCGAGCAGGTGGTGTGGGCCGAACCCAGCGCCGGCTACATGCACCGTGGCTACGAGAAGCTCACCGAGGTGCGCACGTTCCCGCAGGTCACGGCGCTCGTCAACCGCATCGACTGGCTGGGCAGCTTCGCCAACGAGGTGCCGTTCATCCTCGCCGCCGAGAAGCTGATGGACATCGAGGCGCCGCCGCGCGCCCAGTTCATCCGCACCATCCTGTTCGAGCTCAGCCGCATCGCCAACGTCGGCCTGTTCCTGGGCGACCTGGGCGTGCAGCTCGGTGCGGTCACGCCCGTATTCATGGCGTTCCGCGACCGCGAGCACGTGCTGAACCTCATCGAGGGCGCCACCGGCGGCCGCTTCCACCCGAACTTCGACCGCATCGGCGGCCTGAAGGACGACCTCCCGGCCGGCTGGATCGCCGAGACCAAGCAGGTCATGAAGCGCCTGCGGAACTTCTGCACCGAGATGGAAGACCTGCTGTTCGGCAACGAGATCTTCCAGAGCCGCCTGCGCGGCATCGGCGTGATCCCCGGCGAGGTCGCCAAGCAGTACGGCCTGAGCGGCGCGAACCTGCGCGCCAGCGGCGTCGACTGGGACCTCCGTCGCGACCAGGCCCTGCCGCTCGCGTACGACAAGGTCGACTGGAAGGTCTGGACCCACCCCGACGGCGACAGCTTCGCCCGCTGCTGGGTGCGTCTGCAGGAGACCCGCGAGTCCACGCTCATCGTCGACCAGCTGCTCGACATCCTGCCCAGCGGCCCGATCATGGCCAAGGTCCCGCGCATCATCAAGGTGCCCGAGGGCGAGGCGTGGGTGAGCACCGAGAACCCGCTCGGCGAGATGGGCTACTACGTGGTCAGCAAGGGCGACCTCGGCCCGTTCCGGGTGAAGATCCGCTCGGCCAGCTTCAACAACATCTCCATCGTCCCGTGGGTGCTGCGTGGCGTGTACGTCCCCGACGTCATCTCCATCCTGGCCTCGCTGTACTTCATCCTGGGAGACATTGACCGGTGATGCTCGCAGTCGATCTTCCGTACTGGGCACAGTCGTTGCTGCGCGTGCTGGGTGGCACCGTCGCGGTGCTGCTGCCCGCAGGCACCATCGTGTACCTGTTCCTGTTCAAGATGATGAGCTTCATGCAGAGCCGTCTCGGCCCCATGGAGGCCGGTCCCTACGGCTCCATGCAGCTGTTCGCCGAGGTCGGCAAGTGGCTGCAGAAGGAAGACCTCGCGCCCGAG
>CBHWEI010000072.1:0-15517 GCA_966112835.1 uncultured Acidimicrobiaceae bacterium | reverse complement strand
TCCGGGAACAGACGCAACCAGAAGCCGATTTGGGAAGAATCGCAACCAGAACCCCTGGGGGAACCCGGTGGGGGGGTCAGATGCGGCGGACGGGGGCGGCTTCGACGGCGAGCTCGGGCGGGGCCTCGAGCGACACCATGGCCGCTTCCTGGTTGGCCGCGGCGACGGCCACCACCAGTTCCTTGCGCAGGACGCGCACGTCGCGCGGGGCGCGGATGCCGACGCGGACGACGCCGGGCTTGATGTCGAGGATCTCGATCTCGATGTCGTCACCGATGACGAACACCTCACCCTCGCGGCGTGTCAGGACCAGCATGGCTCAGCCCTTCGCCACGACGGCGTGACGCAACGGCCACCCCTGCCGGTCCAGGATCAGCTGACGGGCCACGCCGCTGTGCCGGTTCAGCACGATCGGCGCGGCCAGGTTCAACAGCACGGTGACGGCCCGCTCCTGCGGTGCCGGCTCGGCGGCGCGATCGGCAGACGAGTCGGCAGACGGCTGGGCGCCGTGGTCGGCGATCGACTCACGCGGCGGCGACTCGACGATGGTGGCGACCACGAACAGGTTCACGTCGCCGGCATCCTCGATGCCCATCTGGACCAGCTCCTCGTCGGGCAGGTCGGGCTCGTAGCCGGGCGCCATGTCCCACGGCGGGGCCAAGAGCAGACCGATGGACGGTTCGTCGAGGTTGCGGAGCAGCGAGAACACCTTGGTGTCGTCGCCTTCGAGCACCCAATCGCGGGCACGATCGAATCCCGGCAATCCGACCGGGGTGTGGACCAACAACATCGGCAAACCTCCTTGCCTCGACCAGCGACGCTGGGTCCGCATCGTGCAGACGTGGAGGACCGTGTGGGCCGCGGACCCACCCCGGCCCACGGCCGGCAGGTTTCTCAGCGCCAGTAGTCGAGCAGGGTCTGCTGGTTGGCCTTGGCGGTCACACCCAGCGCGGCCTGGTAGGCCAGCGCCAGACGGCTCTGCTCGGTGATGGCGTCGTTCAGGTCCACGTCCTCCACCTGCGACCGCTCGGTCGACAGGGTGATGCGAATGGCCGAGTTGCGGCTCTCCGCCGCTTCCACCCGGTTCACGGCCGCACCGATGCGCGACTGGCCGGCCGACAGCGTGGACCGCAGGTTCTTCATCGGGTCGATGGTGGCCTGAATGGCTGCGGTGTCGTCGGCCGCCAACGCCGCCGACAGGTTGTCGAGCACGGTGAACACGTCGCCCGTCGGGGCCGAGAACAGCTCCTGGGCGGTGATGCTGGTGGACACCGTCTCGCCGGCGCCGACCACGCGGTCCACCTGGTCGGCGGGGTTGCCGTTGAACGTCCATGTGGGCCCCACCTGGGTGACGGCCGGTCCGGGACCGAACCCGGCGAACAGCGGCGCACCCAGGTACTGGGTGTTCGCCACGTTCTCGAGCTCCTTGCGGATCTGCAGCACCTCTTCGCGCACGGCCAGACGGGCCGGCGCCGAACTGGTGGACGACGCGGCCTGCGTGGTGAGCTCCGTGATGCGGTGGTACAGGTCCATCGACTGCTGCAGCTTGGTGTCGGCGATGGACAGGCGCGAGCGAGCATCGGCGATGTTCGTGCTGTACACGTCGAGCAGGTCGATCTGGTCGCGCAGCACCGCGCCACGCGACGCCGCGGTGGGGTTGTCGGACGGGCGCGTGTAGGCGCGGCCGGTGGACACCCGCTCGTTGGCGCGCTCCATGCGCGCGCTCGCCGCGGCCAGGCGGGACTGGGCGGCGTGAGTGGTGCCGATGAACGACATGCGGGGCACGAGGGTCATGGCCGTCACATCCCGATCAGCGTCTGCAGCATCTCGTCGACGACCGACACCAGCCGAGCGGCCGCCTGGTAGGCGCGCTGCTGGCTCATCAGCTCGGTCATCTCCTCGTCCACGTTCACGCCCACCGACGCATCGCGCTGCTGGGCGGCGTTGTCGGCCAGCACGTGCGCTGTGTCGGCCGAGCTCTTCACCCCGGCCACCTTGCCGGACATGGCGCTCACCAGCGAGCGAAGCGCGTCGCCCTGCGAACCACGCAGCTGGGCCAACGCATCGGCGGTGCGGCCGTTCAACGGTTGACCGGCCACGTCGGCCGCAGCCAGGTCGCCGGGTGACGACACGGTGACCGACACCCGACCGGCGGACTCGGCGAGCAGGGGGCCACCCGCCGAGCCCGACGGGGTGAAACCTCCGGCGTGCACCGTGTTGAGCGCCGAGATGAGCCCGGCGACGAACGAGTCGAGCTGGGCACGCGTGTCGGCCAGGTCGGACGTGATGCCCACCTGCAGGCCGCCGGCGGTGCCGCCCAGGGTGACCGGGCCGCTCGGGTGCGAGATGGTGGGCGGCGGGCCGGCCGAGAACTGCAGCGGCGTCGCCCGGTCGCCATCGACCAGGGCCAGGCCGTTCAGGGTGACGCGCACCTGGCCGTCGTCCTCCACGGTGGCGACCGCGCCGATGGTGGCGGCGAGCGTGTCGAGCATGATGTCGCGCTGGTCGGCCAGGTCGGCCGGCAGCCCTTCGGCCGGGCGCGGGAACGTGTTGATCTCCACCAGCTTCTTCAGCATCGCGTTGGCGTCGGACACGTCGCCGGCCAGGCGCTCACCGGCGTCGGCGGCCAGCTGCTCCAGCCCGCCGCGCACCTGGTTGATGCGGTCGGCCGTGCCCTGCAGGCGGCTCAGCACCTGGTTGCGCGCTGCGTCGTCCGACGGGTTCACCGCCCAGGTCGACAGCGTGGTCCACATCTGCGTGAGCGCGGTGGTCACGCCGTGGTCGGGCTCGCCGAACACGTCCTCCACCTGCTGCATCAACTCGGCGCGCTCGCCGAAGAACGAGGCGTTCGCGGTGGTGCCGCGCACGCGCAGGTCGCCCAGACGATCGGTGGCCCGCGAGATCCGCGCCACCTCCACACCGGCACCCATCCAGCCCAGGCCACCCTGGCGCGGGAACGCCGCCTGCAGCTCGACGCGCTGGCGTCGATAGCCGGGCGTGGCCGCGTTGGCGACGTTGTTGCTGGTGGTCTCGACGGCGTAGTTGTGGGCACGCAGTGCGCTCGCTGCGATCGACAACGCAGAACTGCTCATGCTGTGCCTCCTGGCCCTCTCGGTTGCGGTCCGTTCCTTCGGTTCGCCCGCCGCCGTCAGCCGAGGCCGCGTCCGCGGCGGATCGGTCCGACGGCCGTACGGCCGGTGCCGTCATACGTGCCGGCGCCGCCGGCGGTGGATGACACCACGTGCTGCGTATCGGCCACCAGGTGGCCCAGTTCAAGGGACAGCGACGCGCTTCGCTGGCGGATGCTGTTCACCGTGCCGCGCAGCGACGCGGCCAGCGTGGCGGCCAGGGCGGCGTCGGGGCCTCCCCCGCTCTCGTCCACCAACTGGGCCACGGTCACGCCGGTGCGGTTCGGGCTGATCCGGTCGAACTCCACCAGGTGCACGCGCAGGTCCTCGACCGCACGTTCCAGGTCGGCCGCCGGCCCGTAGCGGGCGACGGCGAGCACCTCCAGGCGGTCGAGCACGGCGACGGCCGTGTCGGCGAGTCGTCCCAGACGGGCGACGGAGGTCTCGGGGGCATCGTCCAACATGGCGCCGGCAGTGCTCACGCCGCTCCCTTCAGGACATCGGTGGCGGCCTGCACCACCGTCGGGTCGAAGCGCGTGCCCGAGTCGGCCTCCACGCCGTGCGTGGAGTTGCCGTCCAGCAGCACCTGTCGGGCGACGGCGATGATTCGCGCCGCGATGGGGATGTCGGGGCCCGACAACCCGCCGGGTCCCCCACCGTCCCAGCGTTCGTCGAGCGCGGCGATGGTGGCCTGCGCGAACGGGCCGGCGACGGCGCCGATCAGGGCCGCCGCGGCCTCGCGCTGTGCGTCGGGCTCGGTGGCCAGCACCTGGCCGATGCCGCTGACGGTCGCGCAGAAGCGCACCAGCAGCCGCTCGCGGCCTTCGAAACCGAGGCGCGCGGCGACGGCGACGGCGGCCGCGGCGACGTCGTCGCCCGACGGACCGCCGACCACCATCTCGGCCAACCTCATGGTCACTTCCAGTTCGGTGGTGGTGGCGAGCGAACGCACCAGTTCACCGGCGCCCAGGACCGCGGAACGCTCGTCCTGCAGTGCGGCGTGCTCGGCGCGGGCCGCCAGCTCGCGCAGTGTGCCGGCATCCTGCGAGCACTCCGGCCCGGCGTGGCCCACGGCCACCCACAGCGGCAGGTGCCCGTCGGGCATGTAGCCCTCCACCATGTCGGCCCTGCGCCGACCGAGGCGTTCGGCGTGCTCGACGTCGAGCCCGTGGGCGAGCAGCACGAACGAGCCGTCGCCGAGGTCGTACAGGTCGCCGACGCCGTTGCACAGCAGCTTCAACCCCAACGCCAGGCGGCGGTGAAGAATGGCGTGCGCGTCGGGACCCAGGCGGGTGCGCAGGCGTTCGCCGAGCGCAGCGATGCAGATGCACATGACGCGCAGGTCGATGGCGTCGTCGGGGGTGATGGTCGCCAGCCGCGCCTGCAGCGCGCCCGAGGCCGGCAGGCCCGAGGCCGCGTCGACCAACGACACGGGCACGCGGGTGGACACCTGGGTGCGGCTCAGCCGGGCCTCGAACGCGTCGAGCAGCGCGGCACCGCGGTCGGCGGGACCTTCGTCGTCGTCCATGCGGCCGGTCGCGGTGCTGACGACCGCGGCGACGGTCGAGCCGTTCGCGCTCAGATCGCCACCGGCGCCGAGCGAACGGATCGCGTCGATGTCGCCCTCGGCGATCGCCATGCGGCAACCGAGGCGCAACGCCTCGATGGCCAGGACCTCGCCGCCGGGGTGCACCAGCACGATGGGCGGGTGCTCCTCGCGGATGGCCAGTTCGGTGTACTCGCCGATGCGATGGCGCGGCAGTCGAGTGGAGACCACCACGAACTCCGCGCCGTCGGGTGTGTCGATGACGGTCGCGTCACCGGCTTCGAGTGCGGCGACCACCGCGGCTCGAGCAGCGGGCACCCACACCACGGGACCTCGTTGCTCGGGCGCGGCGGTGGCCACGACTGCGACGGGCGAGCCCTCGGCAGCTCCCCCGTCGGGCGACGCGGTCGCACCGTCGGCGGGCGCGAGCGCGCCCCCGTCGTGCGCGTCGGCGTCGTGCGGTTCGCTCACGACAGGATCGCCGGCTCACCACTGCGCAGGGCAGTGCGGATCAACTCGACGACGGCGAACTCGTCGATGCGTTCGTAACGGGGGCCCACCCAGTACCAGCCGAGCACGGCACCCCAGGCGGCGGCGGTGCGCAGGGCCACCAGCAGGTCGCGGGCGCCGGCGGCGCTGACCACGTTGGCGGGCACTCGCACCAGGTGCTGCCACGAGCCGCCCACCACCAGGTGGACATGGCGGCCGTGCAGGCCCTTGTTCAGGTCGTGCACCGTGGCGTTGGGGAACGCCACCGACGACACCGAATCGGCCAGTTCGTCGCTCATCACGCTCACCAGCTTCAGCTGGCGGGCCAGGTTGGCGGCGGCCGGGCCGACCATCACGGACGACATCATCGGCACCGGCCCGCAGTACTCGCGCAGGGCCGACATGAGGGCGACGATCCACTGGCCTTCGGTCTCGGGGGCCAGAGCGACGGCGTCGTTGATGATCGAGTCGGGCACGCCGAGGGCGCGCAGCGCCGACTCGGACCAGCCGTCCACGATGGGCGCCGAGGCGGGCGACGTGCGCGGCGACGGCAGGGTGACGGGTGCGGGCTCGGCGATGGTCTCGCGGGGCTCCTGGGGCACCATCGGACGGATGGCCGGGGCCAGGCGGGGAACGGCCGACAGGAGGAAGTCGTCATCGTCGTCGTCGAGGAACATCGACGACACCCACGAGGTGTCGGCCTCGACGATGTCGCGCATCAGATCGGGCGTGCGGCGCGGCGGCTCGATCACGGGGCGGGGGGTCTCCGTGGTCGGGTCGGTCGGGCGCCCGAACTCGGAACGACCGGTGTCGGAGCCAGCGCGAACGGATTCGAAGCGGACGCTGTCGGCGACCGTGGCACGCGGCGGCACCAGATCGGCCGGGGCGTCCATCTCGCGCTCCCACTCCTCGAACAGGCGGTCGGCGAACTGCGGCACCCGCGTGCGCAGCGACGAGACCAGCTCGTCGGCGCTCGCCAGCACGGCGTCCATGTCGTCGGTCGTCTTCGACGACGACACGGCCGGACGCGCCGTCAGGCGCACCAGCTCGGTGGCGAAGAAGCCCCCGACGCCGCCCTGCTGCACCCGCTCGACCTGAGTGATCGTGCAGTCGGTGCCCAGCGCCTTCGCCGCTGCTTCCTGTGCTTCGACCGTCGTGTACGCCGTGACGGTGACGGTGTCCCCGTGGGACTCGATCAGTGGATAGACCCGCTTGCTCATCGCATTCCTCCTTGTCACGGAGACTCTGTGGGCCACCGCTCGCCGGTGGCCCATGTCACGCGCCGACGACTTCGGTGACCTCGATGGTCAGGTGTGCCGGCAGTTCGCGATACGCCAACGTGGGCAGCTCCAGGCCGGCCGAGTGCAGCACGCGGGCCAGCGGACGACGCAGGTGCGGCGCACACGTGAGCACCACGGGGTCGCCACCGGCGAGCCGCTCCCAGGCGCCGCGCACGTTCTCGCGCACCGAGTCGAGCAGTTCCGGTTCGATCGCCAGGTGCGACGTGCCGTCCACCTCGCGCAACGACGAGATCAGTCGGCCCTCCAGTTCGGGCACCAACAGGATGGTGGCCACGCGCTGCTCGGGAGCCACCTGCGCGGCGATCTGCGCGCCCAGCGCGGCGCGGCACTCGTCGGCCAACGCCTCGACACCGTGGAACTGCCCGATGGAGACGGCGAGCGTGTCGATGATGCGCGGCAGGTCGCGGACGGACACCCGCTCGGCCAGCAGCGTGCGCATCACCTGGTGCAACACGGTCATGGGCACACGGTCGTTGCCCACCTCGTTGGCCAGCAGCGGCTGGTCGGCGCGCATCGCGTCGATCAGGTCGGCCACCTGCTGGCGGGTGAGCAGTTCGGGCGCGTAGCGGCGCACCAGCTCGGCCAGGTGGGTGACCACGGCGGCACTGCACGGGACGATGGTGGCCCCGGTGGCCGCCGCGGCGGCCTTCGACGATTCGGGAACCCAGTACCCCACCAGGCCGAACACCGGCTCGACCACGCGCTCGCCCAGCGCGGCCAGGCTCAGGTCGTCGCCGCGGGTCGGGTCGGGAAGGGCCAGCACCGAGTCGGCCAGGGCGCGACCGCGACCCACGTCGACACCGTGCAGGGCGATGCGGTACTCGCCCGCGCCCAGGCTGGCGTCGTCGCTGGTGGCGACGGCGGGGATGACGAAGCCCAGTTCGGTGGCGAGCTGGCGGCGCAGCTCGCGGATGCGGGCGAGCAGATCGCCCTGTCCCACCACGGGGACCAGGTCGTACGAGAGGCGGAGCTCCAACGCCGGTGCGCGCATACGAGACATCAGGACCTCCGGATCGTCGGGGTTGGTCGCGACCGCGACGTCTGGTGTCGACGCGTCGGCCGCCGGTCGCTTCGCGAGGCGCCCGCCCATCACGAAGAGGATCCCGGCCATGGCGAAGAACGGGGCCTTCGGCATGCCGGGGATGAGACCGATGAGCAGTGCACCGCCGGCCGCGGTGCGCAGCGTCAGCGGGTTGGCCGTCATCTGTTCGAAGAACTCGTGGCCCAGGTGCGGGTTCTCGCCCGTCACGCGGTTCACGAGCATGCCCGTGGCCAACGCGTAGAGCAGCGCGGGGATCTGCGCCACCAGGCCGTCACCCACGGTCAGCAGTGCGTAGGTGCTGATGGCCTCGCCCACCGGCATGCCCTTCTCGAGCACGCCCACGGCGAACCCGCCGAGCAGGTTCACGAACACGATGATGACCGCGGCGATCGCGTCGCCCTTCACGAACTTCACGGCGCCGTCCATCGCACCGTAGAAGTCGCTCTCGCGGGCGATGCGGCGGCGGGCCGCACGGGCGCCGTCCTCGTCGAGCAACCCGGCGGCCAGGTCGGCGTCGACCGCCATCTGCTTGCCGGGCATGGCGTCCAGGCTGAAGCGCGCCGCCACCTCGGCCGCGCGTTCCGAGCCCTTGGTGATGACCACCAGGTTCACGATGGTGAGCACCAGGAACATGACCAGGCCGACCACCACGTTGTCGCCCACGACCACACGGCCGAACGTGGCGACCACGTCGCCGGCGTCGGCGTGCAACAGGATGGACCGGGTGGTGGACACGGTGAGCGCGATGCGCACGGTGGTGGTCACCAGCAGCAGCGACGGGTACGACGAGAACTCCACCGGGTCGGCCACGTTGATCACCGAGGCCAGCGTCACCACGCCGCCGATGATGTTCAGCGACAGCAGGATGTCCAACACGACGAGCGGCATCGGCACGACGAGGCAGAGCACCATCGAGACGATGAGCATCGGGAGCGCGAGGCGGAAGAGTCGGTTCATGCAAGTGCACCGTGGACGGACGGTCGTGAAGTGACCGTGTTGGGCCGGGCGGCCAGGTGGCCGGGAATGCGGCCACTGCGCCAGTACGCGGCTACGAGCACCTTCACCACGTCGTCGAAGAACTTCTGCGGCACGTAGCCGCCCAGCGGCACCTGCCGGTACAGCGCACGGGCCAGCGGCCGGTTCTCGATGATGGGCACGCCGTGGCGGGTGGCTTCCTTGCGGATCTTCGCGGCCTGGGCGTCGGTGCCCTTGCAGATCACCTGCGGGGCGACGCCGCCCTCGGTGTACTTCAGGGCGATCGCGAAGTGGGTCGGGTTGGTGACGATCACGTCGGCCGTGGCGACCGCACCCATCGAGCGGCGGCGGCGCAGCTCCATGCCGCGGCGCTTGCGGGCCGCCTTGGCGCGCGGGTCACCTTCCTGGCGCTTGGCCTCGTCGATGACCTCCTGCTTGGACATCATCATGTCGCCCATCCACCGGCGGCGGGTCCACAGCTGGTCGGCCACCGCCACGAGGACGGCACCGATGATCACGCGGGTGACGATCGACTTCAGCGTGTCACCCACCATGGCCGCGCCGGCCTGGGTGGTGGCCGCCTTGGGCAGCACCTGCCACAGGGCGATCATCGGCGGCACCATCGAGGCGCCGACCACCAGGAACTTGGCGACGTTCTTGGCCAGCATCGGCAACGCCTGCTTCGGGCTCAGCTGGCGCATGCCCTTCTTCCACGACAGGTGGCTCAACGACGGGCGCGCCGTCTTCGGCGCCAGCACCAGGCCGCCCTGGGCGATGGTGGTGGCCATGCCCGCGAACGCCGCGGCCAGCACCGGCGGGCACCAGGCCAGGGCCAGGCGGACGGTGCTCGTGGCCAACGCACCGGCACGCAGCCCCATGGTGGGGTCGGCACCGGCCAGCCAGTTGCGCAGCTCCTCGGCCGTCACCATCAGCGCGTTCGGGGCCATCACGGTGAACGTCACCAGCGCGGCGGCCACGCCCACCAGCGAACTGGTCTCCTGCGAGCGGGGCAGGTTGCCCTCCCGCCGCGCGTCCTTGCGACGTTTGGCGGTGGGCTTCTCGGTCTTCCCGTCGCGCTTGCTCATGACGTGCCGACGAACTGGGTCAGGCTGGCGACGCCACTGCGGAACACCTCGTCGACGGCCGCCGGGAACATGGCCGCGGCGGTGCCCAGCAGGGCGATGGCCAGCAGCGTCTTCACGGGCAGGGCGATCAGGAACATGTTGATCTGCGGGGCCATGCGGCTGAGCAGACCGAACGCCAGCTCGGCCACGAACAGCAACGCGACCACCGGCAGGGCCAGCTGGACGCCGAAACGGAACATCTCCGAGAACCGGTCGGCAGCGGCCGGGCCCAGGGCGCGCAGGCCCACCAGGCGACCGTCGAGCGCGACCGCGCGGGTGCTGGCCCACAGGATCTGGGTGACCAGCATGAGGCCACCACCGGCCACGATGAGGGCCTGCACGGCGACCGTGTAGAAGCGGGTGAACGGGCCGGGGGTGCCACCGGTCTCGGGGTCGAACACCGAGCCCAGCGTGACGCCACTGCCCAGGTCCACCAGGGTGCCGGCCACCTGGAACGCGGCGACGGCCAGGCCCAGGAACCAGCCCAGCACCGCGCCGAGCACCAGGTTGGTGAAGGCGTTCACGGCCAGTTCGCCGGCGCCCATGTCCGGGTTGCCGACGGGGGTGGCGATGAGCACGGCGATGGCGATGGCCAGCGAGCCGCGGGCCACGCGGGGGATGGAGCGCGGCACGAAGGCGCACAGGGCGATGAACGCGCCGCAGCGAGCGAGGGCCAGGGCGATGCCCAACGCCCAGGCGACGGAGATCTGGATGTCCATGGCTCAGCTCACGTCGGCCACGCGGGCCCAGATCTCGCGCAGGAACGACGACAGCTCGTGCAGCATCCACGGCCCGGCGAGGAGCAGCAGCACGCCGACCGCGGCGAACTTCAGCACGTACACGACGGCCTGCTCCTGCACCTGGGTGATGGTCTGCACCAGGCTGACCACCACGCCGACGACGAGCACGACCAGCAGGATCGGGCCGGCGACGCGCAGGCCCGTCATGCTCATCGAGCGCAGGACGTGGACGATGTCGGCGTCGGTCATCCCGCGCCCGCCGATCGCAGCAGCGAACCGATGAGCAGCGCCCACCCATCGACCAGCACGAACAGCGCCAGCTTCACCGGGAGCGACACCACCACAGGGGGCATCATCAACATGCCCAACGACGCGAGGACGGTCGACACGATCAGGTCGATCAGCAGGAACGGGACCCAGATGAGGAACCCGATGATGAACGCCGTGCGCAGCTCGGACAGCACGAAGGCGGGGATGAGGAACCGCGGGGCGATCGTGGTCGCGTCGGTGGGCCGCGGCGTGTCGGTCATGTCGTACAACATGCTCAGGTCCGACGTGCGGGTGCGGGCGAGCATGAACTCGCTCATCGGCACCCAGGCCGCCTTCACGGCCTCGCCCTGGGTGAGCTCACCCTTGATGGCCGGCTGGATGGCGGTCTCGTTGATCTTCGAGAACGTGGGGCCCATGACGAACAGGGTCAGGAACGCGGCCAGGCCGGCCAGCACCTGGTTCGGCGGGGTGGTGTTCAGGCCCAGGCCCTGACGGGCCAGGCCGAGCACCACCAGGAAGCGCGGGAACGTGGTGGTGAGCAGCAGCAGGCCGGGCACCAGGGCCACGACGGTGACGAGCAGCACCAACAGCACGGCGTTGCTGGTGCCGGCGGGCGAGTTGATGACGATGCTGTTGCTGCCGTCGGTGGACACCGACGGTTCGGCGATGGGGTCGGGCGTCGGCACCGTGATGCCGGTGCCGTCGGGAGTCTGGGTGCCGGTCTGGTTCACGTCGGTGCCACCTGCGGTGGACAGCGAGGTGTCGACGGGCGGCACGGTGATGCCCGGGTCGGTGGGGGTGGTGGCGGCAGCGGCGGCGCCGGCAGACACGGCGAGCGTGGCGACGCCGACGGCCAGCAGCACACCGGCGCGGCGAACGGCCCGGCGAAGGGCACGGTGGGCGCGGCGCTCGCGGGTCGCGGGCGGGGTGTCGATCACAGCTCGCTCCGCAACGCACGGCGTGCGGGCATGGGCGTGCGCACGGTCATGGACTTCAGCCGCTCGATCGGGCCGAGGGCAGCGGCAGCAGCGGCGCCGGCGGGCTGCAGCGCTGCGGGCGACACGACGACGTCGGAGGGCTGCACCGCGACAGGCGCGGCGAACGTCACCGTGGCCGGCGCGGCGACGGGCTCGTCGGCGACACCGGCGGCCTCGACGGCATCGGCGGCCGGGGCCGCACCGAGCTCGGCGAGGATGTTCACGGCGTTGCCGGCGGCGCCGAGCAGGAACCGGCGACCGTCCACTTCGACCACCGCGACCGACGAGCCGCGCGCCAGACCGGCGCGCGCCGTCACCCGGACCGTGCGTTGCGGGCTCGCGCTCCGGCCACGCCAGAACACCACCACGGCAACGACGGCCAACAGGACCGTCACGATGATCAGGCGAGTCATGACGCCCGAGCGTTGGGACCGTCGACGATGCGGACGCCCAGGTCGTCGCCGACCACCACGACCTCACCGTGCGCGACGAGCGAACCGTTGGCGAGCACTTCCACCAGGCCACCGGCCTGGCCGACCTCGATCACCGAGCCGGAACGCAGCTGCAGCAGCTGCTGCACCGACATGCGGGTGCGGCCCAGCGACACGACGATCTCCAGCTGCACGCCGGCGATCACGTCGATGTTCGCGACCTGCTGGTTGGCGATGCCTTCGCCGAAGGCCGTGAACTGTGCGGGTGCGGGAGACGGGGTCTCGATCATCGTGCTGCCCTTTCGAAGACGGGTTCGGTGTCCACTGCGGTCTGGGCGTAACCGTGCTGGCCACTGGTGAGATCCGGCCCGGCGGGTGCGACCGGCCCGCTGAAGTTCATCGACGAGGCGGCCGACGTGGTGGCCACGGGCGGCGGCGGGGCGTCGAAGGGATGCTCCGACACGGCGATCGCCAGGCGCGCACCGCGGCGGCCCAGGTGGCCGCGCAGCAATTCCTGCCCGCCCACCGACACGACGGCCGGCTGGCCGACGCGGTGGTCGAGCACGATCACGTCACCGGGGGTGAGTGCGGCGACGGCGGTCGCGGGCATGCGGATGGGGTTCAGCGTGGCGTGCAGCACCACCGGGATGGTCTCGACCACCGGCTGCATGTGCGACGGCTGCTGGCTGCCCGACCGGTCGGCCGAGTGCGAGAGGAGCTGCTCGAGCATGGGCGACAGCGACGACAACGGCATCACCAGGCTCATGTCGCCCTGCGTGCCGAGCAACGGCATGGACATGGAGAACGTCAGCACCAGCACCACCTGCGACGGCGCGGCGATGGCCAGCAGCTGCGGGCTGAGGTCCAGGTGCTGCATGTACGACGTGACGTCGACGAACTGGCCGAGCGCCTCGCCCAGGGCCTCCACGGTGAGCGCGCCCACCCGCTGCAACGCGGGAAGCTCCAGCTCACTGGGGTGGCGCGGCGGCTCCATGCGCCCCGAACCGCCCAACAGACGGCCGGCGAGCGCCAGCGACAACGACGTGTCCATCTCCACCAGCAGCTCGCCCGGCAGGGGCGGCGCAGTGGCGGTGACCAGCGTGGTGACGGCCGGCAGCGTGCGCTGGTACTCCTCCCACGTCAGCTGCGACATGCGCACGATGTCGACGGTCGCGGCGGCGCGGGCCAGCCGGCCGACGCTGTTGCTCAGCCGTCGCGAGAACGTGTCGTGGAACAGGTCGAACGCGCGCAGTTGCTCGCGGGACAGCTTCGTGGGACGTCGAAGGTCGAACGACTCCCACTGACGGTCGGGTGGTTGCAGATCGCTCACACCGGGCACCGTGCGGGCCACAGGTCGGTGCTGGCCCACACGGTGAACCGTGCAACTGCGCTACGGCGACGACGTGGCCGTGCTCACTGCGGTCGAGGTGGTGCCGGGGGGCCCCGGGCCCGGGCCGGCCACCCCCCAACCCCCCCCCCCCCCCCCGGGCCCCCCCCCCCCCGCGCCCGCGGCGGCCCCGCCCCCCTGGCCCGCGCCGGCGACCACCCCGATCTGCACCCGACGATTCTTGGCGAACGATGCTTCATCGTCGCCTTCCGCCACCGGATGCTGATCACCGTAGCCAGTCGCAGCCATGCGAGACGGTGCCAAGCCGAACGAGTCGCGAAGAAGCTTCACGACGGTGACCGCGCGGTCCACCGAGAGATCCCAGTTGTCGTAGTGCTGCCGGCGGATGGGACGGCGGTCCGTATAACCCTCGACGATCACCGAGTTGCCGATGTCGGCCAGGGCCGGCGCGACCGCACCGATCACGGCGACGGCCCCCGGATCCAGCTCGGCCGAGCCGGGCGCGAACAGCACGTCGTCGGTGGTGACGGTGATCACCAGGCCGCGCTGGTCCACCGAGACCGTCACCGAGCTGTCCAGGCCCGCGGCGTCGATGGCCGACTGCAGCCCGTTCACCAGGCCGCCGAGCTCGCCCGAGTCGAGCATCGCTCCCCCGCTGCCGGAGCCGTCGCCGCTGCCGCCACCGGGCTGGGCGTCGGTGCCCTCGGTGGGCACGGTGGTCTCGGCATCGGGACCGGTGCCGGTGACCTCGATGGTCGTGGTCGAGGCGTCCTCGCCGATGCCGGCCGTGGGGTTCGCGGTCTCGGCGGCCGGGTTGCCGAAGTCGCCGAGGCCGGACTTGAACTTCTCGAACTTCTTCAGGTCGATGGTCGAGATGACCCAGAGCACCAGGAACAGCACCATCAGCAGGGTCAGCAGGTCGGCATAGGTGACCAGCCAGCGCGAGTCGCCGCCGCCGTGCCCGCCACCGCCGCCGCCACCACCGCCGTGGCCGCCCTTGCGCCGCCGGGTCATGCCGCCTTCTTCGAAGCACCCCGTGCCGCGGGCTGCAGCCACACCTCGAGGCGCTCGGTCATGGCACGGCTGCTGAAGCCGTGCAGGATGGAGCACACGCCGTCGATCATCATCTCGCGGGCCAGGATCTCGTTCTCGTGCAAACGGGTCAGCCGGTCCGAGATGGGCGTGAACACCACGTTCGACGCCACCAGGCCGTACAGGGTGGCGGTCATGGCGACCGCCAGGCTGTGGCCGATCTCGTCGGGCTGGTCCAGGTGACCGAGCATGTTGATGAGGCCCATGGTGGTGCCCATCAGACCGAAGATCGGGGCGTAGCCGGCGGCCTTGGTGAACATCGACGCGTTGCGGGCGTGCCGGTCGCTGATGCCACCGAGTGCCGCTTCCATCTCGTCCTGGATGCGGTGCTCGTCGGCGCCGTCCACCAGCAGGGTCAGGCCGTGCCGCAGGAACGGGTCGTCCACGTCGGACATGCGGCTCTCCAGTGCGAGCGCACCGTCCTTGCGGGCCACTTCGGCCAGTTCGCACAGCTGCGTGATGGTGCCCTCGAGCGCCATCGGCGGTTTGAAGGCCTTGAAGAACAGGCCGGGCATCTTGAACACCTCGCCCACGGTGAACGTGGTGGCGGTGGCGGCGAGCGTGCCGCCGATGACGAGCACGACCGAGGGGATGGCGAACAGCGCCATCGGGTCGCCGCCCTCCATCACGTTGCTGCCCAACATGAAGACGAGGGCCAGCACCATTCCGACAGGGAGCAACATGTCAGCTCCCTCCGCGACGCCGGGCGCCCACGAGCGGGCGGTCGGCATGCGTGAAGATCGTCGACAGGTTCTCGGCGGCGGCGAGCACCGACGCGCGGAACTCCATCACCGCCGAGGCGATCTCTTCGACCGGTTCGACCACCGACACGCGGTTCCCGTCGGCCAACGTGACCACGGTGTCGTGTGCGGTGTGTTCAGCGAACACGATCAGGTCTGGGTTCACCCACAGCTCGTCGCCGCGGATTCGATGGAGGCAGATCATGCGAGGTCCTTCTCTCGTCCGTCTCTTGATGCCCTTCCTGGGCAATGAACAGGTCGGCCGCGGGGGGGCGGGGGGAGGGGGGGGGGGGGCCGGCGCGGGGGACGCCGGG
>CBHWEI010000071.1:0-15609 GCA_966112835.1 uncultured Acidimicrobiaceae bacterium | reverse complement strand
GATGTCGAGGTCGCGATCGGTACCGTTGTACAACTTCACCTGGAAGATGCCCTGGGCCACGTCGAGCCGGTTCTGGAACGGCACCGCTGCGAGCACACCCGTGGGCACGGTGATCTCGGGCTCGACCGTACTGGTGGGAGCGGCGCTCGTGGTGGCCGCGACCGTCGTGGCCGCGTCACTGCCGTCGGCCGCGGCACACGCCGCGACCAACAGGCTGAACGCCGACAGCACGACGAACCGGGTACGCCACATGGTCAGTGGACCGGCGCGGGCTCGGTGCGCCCGTACGGCGCGTCGTTCACGTACGTGGGCCGGAAGAACAGCACGAACACCACGCCGGCGGCGGCGATGCAGATGGTGGACACCACGAGCGGCATGTTCGATGTGATCGATCCGGTGATGAAACCGACCAGGATGCTCGCCGGCACCTGGGCCAGGTTCATGACGCTGCTGGAGATGCCCATGGCCTCGCCCTGGCGGCCGGGCTCGGCCGACCGGGAGATGAGGCTGGTCTGGTTCGCCATCGAGAGGCCGTTGAACGCGCTGAACAGCGGCACGATGGCGTACAGCTGCCAGCTCTCGTTGGCCAGGAAGAACAGGCTCATGGCCACGGCCAGGCCGAACATCGAGAAACGCAGCACCTGGTAGTCGCGCAGCTGGCGGGCCACCCGCGGCACCAGCAACGCCTGGCTGAGCGCGATGAACAGGCCGACGAACGCGAAGTAGTCGCCGGTCTTGCTGGCGGTGAACCCGAAGCTGTTGGCCAGGTACACACCGAAGAACGTGGTGAAGAAGGTGAACCCGCCGTTGAACAGGAACGACGAGATCAGCGGCACTCGCAACCGCGGCGAGCCGAAGCCACGCGCGACGTTGTGGATGGACGTGGCGACGTCGATCTTCTTGTCGGCGTCCTTGTGGGCAATGGTCTCGGGGAACCGGGTGAGGATGAGGACGACGTTGACGACGCAGAGTGCACCGGCGAACCAGAACGGCGTGGTGGCCGAGAACCAGTCGGGCGTGGTGAACAACCCGTAGAAGCTGACGTTGGGCTGGCTCAGCTTGCCGCCCAGGTACGGGCCGATGATGAAGCCCAGGCCGAACGCGGCACCGAGCAGACCGAAGTTCTTCTGGCGATTCGAGTCGTTGCTGATGTCGCCGATGGCCGCCTGGGCGACCGCGATGTTGCCACCCGTCAGGCCGTCGATGGCCCGGCCGATGAACAGCAACGGGATCGACAACGTCGAGATGCCCAACGCGAACACGACGTAGCCGATCGCGGTGCCGGCGATGCTGAAGGCCAGCACCGGACGGCGGCCGAACCGGTCGGACAGCTGCCCCAGGATGGGAGCCGCGACGAACGTGCACAGCGGGTAGATGGCCTGTAGGAACCCGAGCATGATCAGGCCGTCCTGGAACGACCACGAGTCGGGCGTCACACGGAACGGCGACCCCGGGCTGATGAGCAGCGGGAACACCGGGATGAGGATGCTGAAACCCACCAGGTCGATGAACACGGTGAGGAACACCGGGAAGATGGGGTTCGGATGGTCGTCACGGGAAGGCATGGCCCGATCCACGGTAGACCCGGCGATCGGCCCCGCGTGCGATCGGCCGCGTGATCAGCCCTGCGAACCGTCGGCGATGGCACGTTGCCGGACGGCGCTGGCGAGCAACCGGACCGACAGCGCGAGGAAGGACAGATCGAACGCGATCTGGATGGAGACGGCCACCCGCGCAGCCTGACCGGCGGCGTGGATATCGCCGAAACCGACGGTGGACATCGTGGTGACGGTGAAGTACACCGAATCGACCCTGGTCACGAGACCCACGAACTGGCCATCGCCGTGGTTGATCGCGACGAACACGCTGCTGAAGCCGAACACCAGCAGCGCCACGACGAGCACGATGGCCTCGACTGCGGTGCGGAAGGGCCGTTCGGCGACCGCGACGGCGTTCGCGCTGCGGATCGCCACTGGCACGATCGCCGCCAGACCGAGCACCCCGAGCACGAGCCCGGTCCACCACAGATCGGACTGCATCGGCATGAACGCGTAGAGCACGCACAGCGCTGCGGTGAAGCCGATCAGCCGTGCTGTCTCCCGCAACCTGGCGCGCCGGGCGGCAGGGCTGGTGCTCGGGATCATCGCAGGTCCTCCTCGGCGCGAGCGTACGGCGCCGAACGCGGCAGTGAGCGGATCTCCCTGCGACCGGGGCTAGTCTCGCCCGCATGTACTTCATCGGTGCCGGTGTCATCATGCTCGTCGCGATCCTGGTGGTCGTGGCATATTTCCAGCAGAAGAAGCGCCGCCGCTGATCTCACGCTCCGCGCGCATGAGCGGCGTTCGCGTGGTCGAATCACCCCTTCCGGGTGGCGCAGCGCGAACACCGGTCGACGCACGATTGCGACCATGACTGGAGCTGCCATGTCCCACCCCCACCCCCATCGCACCCGGCGACTGCTGGCCGTCGGGCTCGTCGGCACCCTGCTGCTCGCGGCGTGCTCCGACGACAACAGTGCGTCGACCACCTCGTCGTCGGCGCCCGGCACCTCCACCGGGCCGGAGACCACCCAGGACGGGCGCGACCCCGGCCTGGTGCTCGGCTACGTGCGGCCCGCAGCCGGCCTGCTCTCGCAACTTGCCACCGCCCAGGAGGCCGCCATCAACCTGGCCATCACCGACATCAACGCCGCCGGCGGCGTGAACGGTGGCCCGGTGAAGCTGGTCAGCGTCGACGAATCGCTGGAGGGCGACACCGCCGCAGCCGTCGACGACCTGGTGGGCCAGGGTGCCGCCATGATCCTCGGTCCGGTCAGCTCGAACGGCGCCAAGGCCGCGCTGGCCACGCTGGCGTCGAAGGGTGTCGTCGCCTGCTCGGCGTCGGCCACCTCGCCCGAGCTCTCCACGCTCGACACCGACAACGTGCTGTACCGCACCGCCATGCCCGACTCGTTCACCCTGAACTACGTCGCCGACAGCATCAGCAAGGACGTCGAAACCGCCAAGCTGCCCGAGGGCACCAAGTACAAGGTGAGCATCCTCGCCCGCGGCGACGACTACGGCATCAACGTGGGCAACGGCCTGGCCTCCACGCTCACCGCCCGCGACATGGACGTGCAGGTGGTCACCTACAGCCCGCGCCAGAGCATCTTCACCACCGAAGCCGCCGAGATCGCCGCCAACAAGCCCGACGCCGTCGTGCTCGTGTCGTACGGCGAAGGCGTCCGTGCGGTCGACACGCTCGTCACCGCCGGCGTGTCCGCAGCCTCCATCATCGGCCTCGACGGCCAGTTCGACCCGAACTTCGCCCAGCGCGCCAGCAACACCGACCCCACTCGCATCGACGGCATGCGCGTCATCGGCTCCACCGGCGACCGTGCGTTCCTCGACCGCCTCGCGGCCACCCCGAACCTCACCCAGCTGGTGTACGGCGCCCAGGCGTACGACTGCACCATCATCGGTGCGCTGGCGGCAGCCGCCGCCAAGTCGTCGGACCCCAAGGTGTTCTCGCCGATGATCGCCACCGTCACCGACGGCGGCCGCTCGTGCTCCACCGTCGCCGACTGCCTCGAGAAGCTCGGCGCCGGTGAGGACGTCGACTACGAGGGCGTCAGTGGTGGCGTCCGCTTCGACGAGGCCGGTGACCCGGCCGAGGTGCGGCTCACCACCGCCACCTTCGCCGCCGGCGAGATGAGCGAAGTCGGCTCGTCCGACCTGAACCTCGACGACCTGCGCCAGCAGGAGGCCATGGCCTCGGCCATCATGATCAGCCGCCTGCAGCAGCTGCTCGCCGTGCTCGGCTACTACACCGGCCCCATCGACGGCCAGTGGAGCGATCAGCTCACCGCCAGCGTCGCCGCCTTCCAGAGTGACCTCGGCGTGCCCGTCACCGGCGTCTGGGACGCCGAGACCGACGCCGCCGCCCGCGCCAAGTACGGCGACATCACCGGCGCCCTGACCGACTCGGTCATCGGCATCCAGCTGCTGCTCACCGAACTGGGCTTCTACAACGGCCCCATCGACGGTGTGTACTCGCAGCAGACCATCGACGCCATCCGCGCCCTGCAGCGCGAGCTCGGCGTGCCCGAGACCGGCATCCTCGATGCGGCCACGCTGCAGGCCGCCTACGAGCAGGGCATCGTCGCCGGCACGCCGCCGTCGACCGTCCCGCCGGCCAGCACCGTGCCGCCCACCACCATCCCGACGCCGACGACCAGCATCCCCGTGGTGCCGCCGGACCCGACGGCCCCCACGGTGCTCGAGACCCTGAAGGCCGACCCGCGGTTCTCCACGCTGGTCGAGCTGCTCACCGCAGCGGGCTTCACCGAGGACACGTCGGTGCTCGGCCCGATCACGTTGTTCGCACCCACGAACGACGCATTCGACGCCGTCGACCCGGCCGTGCTCGACGCCCTGAAGCAGGACCCCGAAGCCCTCACCCAGGCGCTGTCGTTCCACCTGGTCGACGCCGGCATCACGCTCTCGTTCCTGGGCACGCTCAGCTCGGTGCCCACCATGTACGGCGAGGCGCTGACCGTCACCAAGGAAGGCGACGTCGTGAAGGTGAACGGCGTGTCCACCATCGCCCCCGAACTGCGGGCGTCGAACGGCATCGTCATCCCCATCGACGGGGTGCTCATCCCGACCCAGCAGCCGGGCTGATCACCCAACGGTTCCGGACGGTTCCGGGCGACGGTCAGTAGGCCGTCGTCCGGAACACCGGCTGGAACAGGTCGATGCGCCGCGCGCACGCGGGTGCCGCCGGGCATGCGTCGCACGCCGGCACCGACATCTCGGGGCAGCGGTGCCGCATCTGGAACAGGAACCAGTCGACCGCGCCCATCGGTCGGCCGCTCAGGTCGGCCAGCAGCTGCACCGCCTGGAACGTGGCCGCACGGATGGCCTGCTCGTCGGCGGCGCTGACCATCCGCCGGGCAACGACCGCGTCGTGCATTGCCGGGTCGACCACGCGCACCATGCCGGTGCGCAGCGACGTCCGCTGCACGTGGTAGTCGACGATGGGCGGCGCGTCGTCACCCTCGACCGTGGGGATGAACCGCTCCGGCCGCTGCCGCAGGACCACCGCCAACAGCGCGGCCTTCTTGCGCCACGGGTCCTCCCGATAGCCACCGACATGGTCCAGCAGGCGCAACAGTGAGCGCAGCGGGCGTGGCGTGGCGGCCGCAGCCTGCACCAACGCTGCGGGCGTGACGGCCACCGCCATCGACGTGTCGCCGTAGGCGCGGCACAGCGCGGCCCGCTCCTCCGCATCGGGGTACGGGTCGCGGCCGTCGTCGTCGGCGGCAGTGGCCGACCAGCGCGCCGCGTCGACCGCCGATTGCCCCGCTGCTCGCATGGCCGCGGCGTCGTCGCCCGCCCAACGCTGGTAGTGCGCCCACAGGTAGTCGCTCCCCTTCTGCGCCGTGCCGTCGATGGTGGCGATCATCGGCCGGTCGTACACCGGGCCGGTCGCGGTCTCGGCGGTGGACCAGAACCCGTACTGCTGCAGCGTGGCGGCGAACCACCAGTCGACCGCCGCGGGGTCGCCCACTGCGGGGAACAGCGGGCCGACGAAGTCGAACCCGTCGAGCGCGGGTAGGTCGCGCAGCAGTGCCGCCAGCCCCTGGACCGCGTCGCGGTCCACCACCACGCGAGGGTCGGCCGGTGCGTGCGGCGACGGGTCGGCCGACCACAGCGCCCTCGGGCCCACGTCGGCCACCATCTCGGCCGCGGCTGATGTGCCGCGTCGGGCGGCCAGCACCGGGTGGTCACCGGCCAGCAGCCGGGCGACGGTGGTACCGCAGAACGTGTCGCCCGCGCCCGTGGGGTCGAGCGGCTGCGTGGCCACGCCGGGCACGTCGGTGCGCAGGTCGCCCTGGAACACGGTCGCGCCGTCGCGGCCGCGGGTGACGAAGCGCAACTGCCCCACCGCGGGCGCGCTGTTCCCGACATCGCCGAACAGCACCGCGGCTTCGTCGGCGTTGCAGAAGAACAGGTCGGCGAGCCCCGCCGTGCGGCGCACCACGTCGGCCTCTTGGCGGGCCGCCTTGCCGTACGTCGACGCGACCGTCAGGCAGCCGCGTTCGGCCAGCGCGACGACGAACGCCTGCTGGAGGCGGGCATCGAGGAACGGCACGCAGTACGCACAGCCGGGCACCTCGTCGAGCAGGTCCAGCAAGTCCGGCGTCATGTCGGGCTCGGCGCCCAGGTGCTCGCGGAACAGGGTGACGGCGCCGTCGTCGTCGTAGGCGATCTCGAAGCGCGGCAACCCGTCGATGGGCACGGTGGGCCCGATCCAGCGGATGCGTGCCCGCGCCGGCTCCAGCTCGGGCGGCATGGGATCGGGCACCGGGGCGAGCATCGTGACCGACGCACCGGCGCGTGCCGCGGCGAGCGCGGTGTACAGGCCGGCACCCCCGGGCGTGGGCGTGGGCACCCCGCCGACGTGGATGACGTCGAGCGACGCTCCACCCACCACCAGCAGCGACGGGTGGTGCTCGGCCCGCAGCCAACGATCGGTCCAGGTCACGGACCGATGGTAGGTCGGCGCCGGCTCAGTGCGCCGCGTCGCCGCGGCGACCAGCGTCGTCGGCGAACAGGAAGCCCTGCGCCAGCTCGACGCCCAACTGGCGGATGGCCTTCGCCTCGGCCTCGGTCTCGACCCCTTCGGCGATGAGCGTGGTGCCCGTGAGCGCCGCGAAGTGGCGCATGCCGGCTGCGAGCGCCTGACGGGCCGGGTCGGTGTCGATATCGCGCACCAGGGCGATGTCGAGCTTGATGATGTCGGGCTCGAGCTCGAGGATGTGCCGCAGGCTGGCGAACCCCGAGCCGGCGTCGTCGACCGCCACCAGCACGCTGCCGCACTCGCTGATGGCCCGGCGCACCGACGGGTAGTGCTCGATGGCGTTGTGCTCGGTGATCTCGAGGATGATCTGCCGGGTGGCACCCCGGACCACCTCCGCAGCCGCACCGTCGACGATGGACGACGGCGAGAAGTTCACGCTCAACCACACGTGCTCGGGCAGCCCGTACGCGTCGGCCAGGGCGCGACGGGCACACGCGCTCTCGAGCGCCGACCCCAGGCCCACGGCCTGCGCGGCGTCGAACCGTCGGTCGGGCGGCACGCCGTCGGAGAACCGGGTGAGCGCCTCGTAGCCGACGATGGCGCCCGAGGGCAGGTGGACCACTGGCTCGTAGACGGTTCGGAACGCCTCGTCGGCGATGATCTGCTGGATCTCGCCGTGCAGCGCCTCACGGCGGGCGTGCTGCGCTGCCTGCGGCCCCAGCAACATGCCGGCGAAGGTGCCGATCTCGGTCAGGACACCCAGTCGCGTCGGCATCCACTGCTCCGCGTCGGGCGCAGACGTGACGACCGACAGCACGCCGATGACCTTCTCATCCCAACGAACCGGAGTGTGCGCAGTGGCGGTGAATCCGTGCTGCAACATCACCGCCTGCAGGGCGGGGTCGGAGGCTGCGATGCCGTCCGCGGCGCGCAGATCCATCCACCACGCACCTGTCTGACTCACGTCCATGAGCCGTGCAAGCCGATCGGCACCATCCGACCGACCCGCGGCTTGCAGCTCCGGCACCCCAGGACCGACGACGGCGATGGTCTCGGCCGTGCCGTCCTGACCGAGCAGCGCGACCATGCAAATGTCGATCTGTTCGAAGCCTCGGACTGCTGCGGAGAGAGCGGCCGCGCTGGCCTGCAGCGAATCCCCCGGGCGGACGGCGCGCATCAGTTCGACGATCGTGTCACGGTCGAGCTGATCGCGCTGGACCACCTCCTGGAGCTCCCGCTCACGGGTGAGGTCTCGCTTCACCGCCACGTAGGCAATTCGCTGACCCGCGTCGTCGTGCACGGGGGCGATCGTCGCGTCCTCCTCGTAGATCTCGCCGTTCTTCCGCCGGTTCATCAGCACGCCATGCCATGGTTGGCCGCCGAGCAGCCGACGCCACATGTCGTCGTAGAAGCGGTCATCGTGGAGCCCGCTCTTGAAGATCCTGGGGTTCTGCCCGAGCACTTCGTTCAGGTCGTATCCGCTGATGCGGGTCGCCGCTGGGTTCGCATAGAGGACACGGGCGTCGGTGTCCGTCACCACGATGGCTTCGGCTGCCTGGTCGATCGCCGTTCCCAGCAGCCGACGGTCCTCGAGCGCTCGCGCCAGGCGTCGCGCGTCGCGGATGCGGGCGATGCCGTAGCCGAGTTGCGTGGCCAGGTCCTTCAGCACGGCGACCGCACGCTCGTCGAACGCGCATGGCTCGGCCGCGTAGACCATCAAGGCGCCATCCAGCTCTCCACGAACGACCACCGGCAGGCTCAGCGACGAGCGGAATCCGTGTCGCGATGCCGGCGCGATCCACGGCCGGAACGCGTCCTCGAGCAGGAAGTCGTCGACGATCGCAGGCTCTCCGGTCCGAAGGCAGAGACCGGTCGGTCCGCGCCCCAGCGGGCCGTCACCCCAGGAGATCTTCACATCCGCGAGGTAGTCCTGGTGAGCAGTGGCAGAGGCGACGGCGCGTACGCTCCTCTCCTCGTCGTCCACCGGCCGGCCGTACCAACAGAACAGGTATCCGGCTCCGTCGACGGCAATCTCGCACATGTCGGCGAGCAACTCCGACTCCTCGGTGGCGCGAACGAGGATCGCGTTCGATGCGGACAGTGTCGTGGCGGCGCGGCGTACCAGCGTCTCGTCGTGCACGTCCCGAAGTTCCAGCACGGCCCTGTGACCGCCGCTCTCGTCGTCGTACGCATGGGCGCCAACCGTCATCCAGCGCACGTCTCCTGATCGAGCGATGAAGCGCACGGCATCGGAGTGGTCCGCTGAACCTGCCGCGATCAGTCGTTCGCGGCCCGCGAGCATGGCGGCCCGATCACCGACAGCAACCAGGTCCTCGGGTCGTCGGCCGAGCCATTGCTCCGGATGGAACCCCAGCGCCTTCGTGATCGAGGGCGACACCCAGGTGATGGTCCCGTCGAACGTGCAGTCGACGACGACGTCCGTCGTGTGACGGGCGAGGATCCGGTACCGACGGTCCATCTCCTCGAGATCCGTCGCTTGGCGATGCTCGCGTGATGTGTCGCGCCACGACACCATGAGATGGTTCTCGAGCGGGACCACGTGGAGATCGAAGCGCTCGAACGGCAGCGTTCGTTCACTTCCCACGTACTCGAAGTCGTGCAACACCAGGCGTGTCCCTGAATCGATCACCCGGATGTACTCACGCCGCAGGTACTCGGCGCGATGGCCCGGCACCGTGTCGAACACCCCGACGCCCAGCAGCTCGTCACGGTCCAACCCCACGAACGCGCAGGCCGCGGCATTCGCATCCTCCCACACGAAGTCGAGGACACGTCCGCGTTCGTCGCGCACAGCGCGGAGGACACCGCACGGGTCAGGCAGGCAATCCAGCAGCACGCGAGTGAGGTTCGAGGTCTCTTCCGACGTGGTCATCACCTCGATCCCTCCGATCGCTCACCTCGCGCTCGACGATCGCCGCTGGAGAGCTGCCGGTCGTGGCTGGGGCACCACCTTGTGTGCATCCAATTGTGTCTGTGCGGTCAAGATCCGGCAAGGGACTTCCGGCCCGCTGGACCTGGGACAGGGTCGTCGTGCATGCGACCCACACGTCGTGGGTGGCAGGCATGACCGACGCTCAGATCGCCTGGGAGCGGCCGACGGTATCGGCCAGGTCGGCCCGGGCACGGGCGACACGTGAGCGGACCGTCCCGATGGGACAGTCCATGACCTCGGCCGCCTCCTCGTAGCTGAGGCCGAGCACCTGGGTGAGGACGAACGCATCGCGCCGATCGGGCGCCAGACCGTCGAGCAGGTCGTCGACCGACTCGTGGTCGACGACCACGGGTTCGCTGGCGAAACCGGTGAGACGGTCGTTCAACCGCCTGAGCCGCGTCCGGCGGCGGACGTCGTCGGCGCACACCCGCCGGGCGATGGACAGCAGCCAGCCCTGGAACGGCACCTCGAAACGGAAGCCCGGCAGCGACTTGATGGCCCGCAGGTAGGTCTCCTGTACCAGGTCTTCCTCGACGCCGGGCGAGCCCAACGCGGTGCACAGACGCCACACGGCGGGCTGAGTGCTGCGGACGAGCGCGGCGAAGGCGACGTCGTCGCCCTCGATGGCCGCCTCGACATGACGGCGCAGAGGATCCAGCTCACTCTCCCGCATGGGGAAAGTCTGCTGGGACTACCCTTCCACGTCAATGACACGCAGCCGAATTGGGTCGTTCGGCCCTCTGGGAACCAACCAACGTCGTGCGACGACCTCTCCATCATGAGCTGTGACCGCTGGCAGGAAGCCATCTCGGCACGAGTGGACGGTGAGGAGCTGGGCCTCGAGCCGCGCCTGCTCGACGCGCACCTGGCCACCTGCGCCGAGTGCCGCCGTTTCGAGGCCGTCGCCGATGCCGGGCACCGTGCCGCACGGATCCAGCCGGCCGCCGCGATGCCCGACCTGTCGCGCCGCATGTCGAAGCTCAACGCCGCCGCCGATCGCGCCGCCAGCTGGAGCATCGTGCGCATCCTGCTCGCGCTGGTGGCCTTCGACGTCATCTTCTTCGCAGCACGCGACCTGGTGCTGGGGAGCGAGACGGACGCCGGCGTGCACGCCGCACGCCACCTCGGCGCATTCAGCATCGCCTACGGCGTGGGTCTGCTGGTGGTCATCGTGCGTCCGGCGCGGGCGCGCACCATGCTGCCCGTGGCCGCGGTGCTGGCGGGCGCGCTGTTCATCACCGCGATGATCGACCTGCTGAACGGTCGCGTGCCGTTGCTGGGCGAGGCCACGCACCTGCCCGAGCTCATCAGCGTGCTGCTGCTGTGGCTGCTGGCGAACCCACGCACGCGCAAGCCGCAGAGCGCCAAGAAGTCAGACCGGCGCCTCCACGCGGCGTAGCGGCAGCTGCATGGTCGGCTGGTGATCCCACAGGTCGGCCAGCAGGTCGCTGCGCAGTGACGCGCACGCCGGGTCGTCCCAACGGTTCACCCGCTGCAGCGGGTCGTCGGCCAGGCTGTACAGCTCGCCCTCGCTGCCGTCGTGCTGCGAGCCCGGCAGGTAGGCGGTGCACACCCAGCCGTCGCGGGTGATGGTGCGCAGGTGCACGTTCACGCCGAACAGCACGCTGTCCCATTCGGTGAGCGACCGCTCGAAGCCGCGCGAGTCGGCGTCGCTGTCGTCGACCGGCAGCGGCTTGCCCTCCATCCACTCGGGCACGGGCAGACCGGCGATGGCGCAGAAGGTGGGCGCCAGGTCGACCAGGCCGACCGGCCGGGTGACGGCCGACGGTGCCGGCGCGCTGGACGGCGCCGGACGCCACACGAGCGGCAGCCGCATGAGCGCATCGACGTGGTACGGGCCCTTGAACAGCAGGCCGAAGTCGCCCTGGAACTCGCCGTGGTCGGTGGTGAACACCACGTCGACGTCGTCGCCCCAGCCGCGGGCGGCGATGGCGTCCATGACGCGTCCGAGGGCCTCGTCGATGAGCTCGCACTCGATGGCGTTGCGCTGGTTCACCTCGCGCACGTGGTCGGCGGTCATGGTGGCCGGCACCCAGTCGAGCGGCGCCTCGTAGTTGCTCACCAGCGAGCCCTCGTACCACGCCTTCCAGTGGCGCGGCTTGGCGTCGAGCACGGCCTCGCGCTGCGCGGCATCCTCGATGTAGCCCTCGGGCAGCGGCACGTCGCGCCAGTCGATGCGACCGAGCTCGCTCTTCGGCGGGTCCCACGGGTGGTGCGGGTCGGGAAAGCTCATCCAGCAGAACCAGTCGTCGTCGGCCGGCAGTGAGTCGAGCCAGGCGATGGTGCGGTCGGCCACCCAATCGGTGTGGTACCACTCCTTCGGGATGGCGTTCTCCCACACCTGCGGTGCGCCCGTGTCGCCACCGCCCAGTGCGTTCACCTCCAGGCTGCCGTCGAGCACCGGGTAGAACATGCCGACCACTTCGGGGTGGTTCGCGGCCAGCCAGCGGGCGTAGGCGAGCATGCCCTGGCCGCCGTGCGTGGCGCCCTCGAAGTGCTCGAAGCCGCGGTGGGTGCCCACCAGCGGCTCGCGCGCGAAGCGGTTCTCGGCGAAGCGCAGGAACGGGTCGAGGAACGGCTCGAAGTGCGGCTTGCCGATGATGGCCGTGCGGTAGCCGGCGTCGTGCAGCACCTGCGCCACCGACGGCGCGTCGGCGGGCAGCGCCACACCGTTCATCCACACACCGTGCGTGCTGACGTGCTGGCCGGTGATCATGGTGCTGCGCGACGGCATGCACACGACCGACTGCGGTTGGGCCCGCTCGTAGCGGATGCCCTGCGCGGCGAGCGCGTCGATGACCGGCGTGCGGGCGATGGCCCCGCCGTTGCAGCCGATGGCGTCGTAGCGCTGCTGATCGGTGGTGACGAACAGGATCTTGCGACCCATCAGTGGGCTCCTTCGCTGTCGAGTGCGGTGCTGGTTTCCATCTGGCGCTTCAGTTCGTCGAGCGCGCCGGCGGTGCCACCCGAGATGGTGAGGGCCATGGTGCGCGGGTCGGCCTCGGTGCTGTACACCACCAGGCACTCGTCGTCGGTGAGGGCGATGACGTCGATGGTGCCGCGGTGGTGGCGGAACACCGGCGCGGTGATGCGGTACTGGAAGCGCCGCTGCACGTCGTCGATCACCAGGATCTCCTCGGGCATGGCCATGCCCGATCCCAGGAAGATGACCCGGTTGTTGCCCTCGACCGTGCAGTTGGTGAGGCCCGGGAACCAGGTGTGCAGGCCGGCGGCGTCGCGCACCCGCGCCCACACGTCGTCGGCGCTGCGATGGATGCGGATGTCGTGGCGGATGCTCCCCAGCGTCATGGCCGGCAACCTAACACGACGTCACCCAACATCTGACAGTCAGACTGACACCAGTTTCCGGGCATAGGCGACGGCGTGACGCACCGAATCGGTGAACGCGACACCCTGCCAGGCGATGTCGAACGCGGTGCCGTGGTCCACCGAGGTGCGCACGATGGGCAGGCCGAGCGTGACGTTCACCCCACTGTCGAACGCGAGCAGCTTCATGGGCCCGTGCCCCTGGTCGTGGTACATGCACACGATGGCGTCGTACCGGTCGCGGTGCACCGCCTGGAAGAACACCGTGTCGGCCGGGTGCGGGCCCGTGGCGTCGATGCCCTCGGCACGCGCCGCCTCGATGGCGGGCGCGATGTGGTCGATGTCCTCCCGCCCGAACAGCCCGTGCTCGCCCGCGTGCGGGTTCAGCCCGCACACCGCGATGCGCGGCGCCGGCAGGAAGCGTCGCAGCACGTCGTTCGTCAGGTGCACCACGTCGAGCACGCGTTCCAGGCGCACCCGCTCGATTGCCTGCTGCAGCGAGCAGTGCGTGCTCACGTGCGTGACCGCGATGGACCCCGACGGCGTCGCCGCGGTGAGCATCATGGTCACCTTCTCGACCCCGCACAGCCCGGCCACGAACTCGGTGTGCCCCACGAACGTGGGGTCGGTGAGCTGCGTGGCCTCCTTGTTCATCGGCATCGTGACGATGCCCGCGACGGTGCCGGCCAGCGCGTCGAGCGTCGCCCGCTCGACGTAGGCGCGAGCCGCGGCACCGCTCTTCGCGTCGAGCACGCCCGGGCGGTGGTCGTCGGCCGACAACAGCCCCAGGTCCAACAGCGGGAACGCATCCCAGTCGATCGTCAGGCCCAACAGGCCGGCGCCGTGACGCAGCACCGCGGCATCGCCGTACACGACCACACCCGCGTCCGGGCCGTCGCCCAGTTCGCCCTGCGCCCAACTGCGCAGCACGATCTCGGGCCCGATGCCAGACGGGTCGCCCATGGTGATGGCCAACGGTGCAGTCATGGGGCGCACGGTATCGTCCGACGCATGCCCGGCGCCGCTCCTCACCCGTTCGCCGCCGTGTTGGCCGAGGTGGTCGCAGGCCGGTTCCCGCCCGCCGACGGCGGGGTCGACGTGCTGCCGTTGCTGCGCGGCGACATCGTCGCGGTCACCGAGTTCACCGCCCACACCGTCATCTGTGCCGACGTGTCGCCGGCCGACGTGGCAGCGCGAGGGTTGCACGGCTACGGCGGCTGCACTCATCCCGACGTGCTGCTGTGGCTGGCCGACGGCAGCCGCGGCGTCGGCTCCATCGACGTGCTGATGGTGCGCCACGGACTGGGCGACGAGCTGGCCGACGACGACGGCCACGGCGCCGACCACTTGCGGGTGGTGCGCGCGCACCGCTACCGACACGACGTGCGCGCGTTCGGCGACGAGTCCGGTGTGGTGCTGCTGGGCCGCGGCGTGGCCGACCGGCTGGAGTTGGCGCTCGAGCTGTTCGACCACACCGAGCGCGGCCGCGGCCACGGCCGACGGCTCATCGACGTGGGCCTGCGCGCCGCGCCGCGCACCGAGCCCGTGTGGGCCCAGGTGGCCCCCGGCAACGCCGCCTCGCTGCGCGCCTTCCTGGCCGCCGGCTTCACGCCCGTCGGCGCCGAAGTGCTCCTCAACCCCCGCTGAGGGCCGACCCGCGCAACAGGTCGACCAGCGCATCGGGGCCACCGAAGCCGCCGGCCTTGGTGACCACCACCGGCCCGGCGCCGTGCTGGTCCAGGCTGCAGGGCATGCCCGGCGCCGCGTACCCGCCCACCTGGCGTGGCCCGTCGCCCAACAGCGCGGCGGCCGTGTCGCCGCCGATGACCACCAGCGTGCCGACCCCCTGCAGGTCGACCGCGGCGACCAGCGCCCGCGCCACCTCGGGCGACAGCTCACCCCGGGCCGGCGGTGCCTGCACCACCTGCACATCGGGCTGGGTCACGTGGAGCCGGTCGACCTGCTCCCGCGAGATGGCCGTGGCGCTGCCGCACACCACCATGAACGGCGGATGCAACGCCGGGGGCGCGGCAGGCGTCGCGCCCCCGAAGCGGGCAGTGAACACCGCCCCGATCGCGCCGGCCGGCCCGGCCACCAGCACGTCGCTCGCCGCGGCGAGCCGGGCGGCGGCGTGCAGCCCTGGCGTGTCGCCCACATCGACCGCGGCGATCCCCTCGCCTGCCGCCAGCCACCCCTCGAGCGCGTCGAGCCCGGGCAGCAGCACGGCCTCGGGCATCCGGTCGCACACGGCAGGGCCGGGCGCGCCGTGGACGTGCACCACTCCCCCGTGGCAGGTTCGCCCCATGGCCGGCCAGGCCGGCACCACCAGGGTGCGCACCGCCCGGGCCCGCAGTTCGGCGGCCCAGTTGCCGCGCAGCGTCGAGTCGATCTTGTGGGCCTCCCACTGCGCACGGGGCAACGCGGCGACAGCCCGGACGGCGGCGGCTTCGTCGAGGCCGCGGCTGCCCAGGTCGACCACGCCGTCGCCCACGGGCGCCACACCGACGGTGACCGTCACGGGCGCCCCCGCACGGGCCACCTCGGCCGCCACCTCCAGCGCCCCGGTGCGGTCGTCCGCGGCGATCACCCAGGCCCTCACGCACCCGAACCTAGTGCTCATCGCCCATCGGGCCCGGAGCGCGCCACTGTCCGCGCCGTGGCGCGGGTTCCCTGGTGGGTGTTGCAGCGTCGGCTGGTGGTGGCCGGTGTGCGTGGCGCGTGGTTCAGGCCGCCGCCGTGGTTGT
>CBHWEI010000070.1:0-15651 GCA_966112835.1 uncultured Acidimicrobiaceae bacterium | reverse complement strand
CCTCGCGGGCCTGGAAGAACACGTCGGGGTTCTGCGCGCTGCCGCGCAGCACCGGACGATCGGGGTCCAGGCCGCGCAGGCGGTGATCGCTGATTCGCTCGTCGCTGACCATGCCGCGTAGCACCTCGGCGTCCGGCACGTCGACCGTGTTCAGCTCGTGGCTGGTGCGGACCCCGTCGAACAAGTGCAGCACGGGCACGCGGGTCCCGAGCGACGCCGCATGGGCGACGACCGCCATGTCGGCAGCCTCCTGCACACCGGCCGCAGCCAGCATGGTGAAGCCGGTGCTGCGCGCCGCCATCACGTCGCTGTGGTCGCCGAAGATGCTCAACGCGTGCGTGGCCACGCTGCGCGCCGCCACGTGGATGACGGTCGGCGTCAGCTCGCCCGCCAACTTGAACATCTCGGGCAGCATCAGCAGCAGACCCTGGCTGGCGGTGAACGTGGTGGCCATCGCGCCGCGCAACACGGCACCGTGCAGGGCACCGGCCGCGCCGGCCTCGCTCTGCATCTCGATGACCTCGGGGACGGTGCCCCACAGGTTCGGACGGCCTCTGGCACTCCACTGGTCGGCGTGCTCACCCATCGGCGAGGCGGGCGTGATCGGGTAGATCGCGATGACCTCGGAGAGCAGGTGAGCGACCGCCGCGACGGCTTCATTCGCGTCGACGATCGATCGGGGGCTCACGAGGTCACGCTATGAACGGACGGGCGCGGCCACTAGGGCATTTCGTCCCCCACGGGCAGGTGTTCTCACCACCCCCGACCGGCGCTTACCCTGGGGGACCATGGCAACCCCCCAGCCGGCCATCTTCGCCCAGGGCACCCGCGCCCACCGCCACCTCGAGCTCGACCTGCGGCCCACCGCGTCGCCCGACCAGGTGCTCGCCGCGCTGCAGGGCCTGCGCCAGCCGTCGGCCGCCGCGGGTGGCGTGAACATCGTGGTCGGGTTCTCCCCCACGCTCTGGCGATCGCTCTCGGCGAGCGGTGCACCCGACGCGCTGGTCGACTTCCCCACCATCCCCGGCTGCCCGGCCACCCAGCACGACGTGTGGGTGTGGCTGCACGGCGGCGGCCAGGACGAACTGTTCGACGTGGCACTCGGTGTGGCACGGCTGCTGTCGTCCGTCGCCACCGTGGCGCACGAGGTGACCGGCTTCGTCTACCACGACAGCCGCGACCTCATCGGCTTCGAGGACGGCACCGAGAACCCCGGTGTGGAGGAGGCGTTCGAGGTGGCCGTCGTCGCCGACGGCGCCGGAGCGGGCGGCTCGTTCGCGGTCACCCAGCGGTGGGTGCACGACCTCGAGGCGTTCGGCGCGCTCGACGTGGCGGAGCAGGAGCAGGTGGTGGGCCGCACCAAGGTCGACAGCGTCGAGCTGGACGACGACGTGCAACCACCGTCGTCGCACGTCAGCCGCATGGTGGTGGAGGGCGACGACGGCGAGGAGCTGGCCATCTACCGGCGCAGTGTCCCCTACGGCACCGTCGCCGAGCACGGCCTGCACTTCGTGGCGTTCAGTGCCGACCCCAGCCGGTTCACCATCATGCTCGAGCGCATGTTCGGTGTGGGCGACGGCGTGCACGACCGGCTCATCGAGTTCAGCACCCCGGTCACCGGCGGGTACTGGTGGGTGCCGTCGCTCGAGTCGCTGGGCGACGCACTGGGCTGACGCCCCACCGTCGGTGGCCCGACATCACTGCGGGCGAAGGTCCCTGGCGGAGCGCCACCCGCCGCGCGCACGATGCGTCCTCGGAGGGGATTGGTCATGCCGGGTTCGTACCTCAGTCAGAACGACACGATCATGTGGATGGTCGAAGCAGACCCGTTGCTGCGCAGCACCATCCTGGGCGTGGTGGTGCTGGACGGCCCACCCGACTGGCATCGGTTGCAACAGCGGATGGAGCAGGTGACGCACCACGTGCCCGCCCTTCGCGAGAAGGTGGTGTCCGCTCCATTGCACCGCACCACGCTGCAGTGGGTGCACGACCACGACTTCGACCTGCACTACCACCTGCGCCACATCCGCCTGCCGGAGGGCAGCACCATGCAGGACCTGCTCGACTGGGCCCGCACCCAGGCGATGAGCGGCTTCGACTCGGCCCGCCCGCTGTGGGAGTTCACCGTGGTGGAGGGCCTGCCCGACGACCGTGCAGCGCTGGTGATGAAGGCCCACCACGTCGTCACCGACGGCATCGGTGCGGTGCAGTTGGCCGCCCACCTGTACGACTTCGAACCCGACCCTCCGGCGCACGAACCGGTGCAGCCCACCGCCGTACGGCGCACGGGCTCGCTGCACATGTTGCGCGACGTGGTGGCCCACGACGTGGCCGGCGCGGTCGACTTCGCCCGCCACCAGCTGGGCTCGGTGGTGCCCAACCTGCTCGACGTGGTGCGGCACCCCCAACGCACCGCCACCGAAGTGGTCGAGACGGCGCGCTCGGTCGGTCGCATCCTGGCGCCCACCACCACCCCGAAGTCCAGCGTCATGGTCGGTCGCATGCTGTCGTCGAACTACCGCACCCTCGAGGTGCCCATGGCCGACCTGCGCACCGCGTCGAAGGCCGCGGGTGGACGGTTGAACGACGGGTTCCTGGCCGGCATCACCGCCGGGCTGCACCACTACCATGCACAACACGGGCATGACATCCACGAGCTGCGCGTCGCCATGCCCATCAGCCAGCGCGAGGCGGCACACCACGAGGGCGGCAACCATGTGTCGGTCATGCGGTTCGTCCTGCCGGTGGACTCGCCCACCCCCGAGCACCGCATCGAGGCCATGCGCGCCGTGGTGGAGGGCGTGCGGGCCGAACGGTCGCTCGAGCACACCGAGACCATCGCCGGGTTCTTGAACCTCATGCCCAAGGGCGTGGTGGGCGCCATGCTGAAGGGCGTCGACTTCCTGGCCAGCAACGTGCCCGGCGTCCCCATGCCCATGTGGCTGGTCGGGCGCAAGGTCCAGCGGTTCTTCCCGTTCGGCCCCACCGCCGGTTCGGCCGTGAACGTCACGCTCATGTCGTACGACGGCACCTGCTGCATCGGCGTGAACTCCGACGCCGCCGCCGTTCCCGACCCCGACGTGCTGGTGCAGTGCCTGCGCTCGGGCTTCGCCGAGATCTGCGCGGTCGCCGCGACCTGAGTACCGTCGGGGCATGCCCAAGGCCTTCCTGCACCCGTTCGCCAAGCCCACCCGCGAGTCGTTCACGCGCATCGTGCGCGGTCAGGGCGCACTGCTGTGGGACGCCGACGGCCGCGAGCTCGTCGATGGCATGGCCAGCCTCTGGTACTGCGCCATCGGCCACGGCCGCACCGAGATGGCCGAGGCCATCGCCGCACAGGTGTCCACGCTCGAGGCGTACTCGTGCTTCGACCCGTTCACCACCGACCCGGCCGAACAACTGGCCGAGGAACTGGCCGGCATCGCCCCCATGGCCGACGCACGCATCTTCTTCACCTGCTCGGGCAGCGAGTCCATCGACACGGCCATGAAGCTGGCTCGCATCGCCCACGTGCAGGCCGGCCAGGGCCATCGCAAGCTCATCATCTCCCGGGTGCGCGGCTACCACGGCACCGCCTACGGCGGCACCAGCGCGCAGGGCATCGCTCCCAACCGGCAGGACTTCGGCCCGTTCGTCGACGACGTGGTGCAGGTGCCGGCCGACGACGTCGAGGCGCTCGCGTCGCTCATGGCCGAGCGCGGCAACGAGGTGGCCGCCGTCATCGTCGAGCCGGTGCAGGGTGCGGGCGGCATCTTCCCCGCCACCGAGGGCTACCTGGAGGGTGTCCGCCGCCTGTGCGATCAGCACGGCGCCTACCTGGTGTTCGACGAGGTCATCACCGGCTACGGCCGCCTGGGCAGCTGGTTCGCCGCGCACCACTACGGCGTGCGGCCCGACTTCGTCACGTTCGCCAAGGCCGTCACCTCGGGCTACCAGCCGCTGGGTGGCGTGTTCGTCGGCCCCGCGCCGCGCGCCGCGCTGGAGGGCGACCCCGACTTCTTCCTGCGCACCGGGTTCACCTACTCGGGCCACGCCACCGCATGCGCGGCGGCGCTGAAGAACCTGGAGATCATGCGCCGCGAGGACCTGGTGGCCCGCGCCACGCACGTGGGCGACCGCCTGTCGGCCGGCCTGCGCGCCCTGGCCGACGACGGCCAGGTGGACCACATCCGCGGCCTGGGCGCCATGTGGGCCGTCGGCCTGCACGCCGACCAGAACGCGATGCCCATCCGCGACCACATGCTGGACCAGGGCGGCGTGGTGTGCAGGGCCCTGAACGCCGACTCGCTGCTGTTCTGCCCGCCCCTGGTCACCACCGACGCCCAGGTGGACCGCATCGTCGACGCCGTCGCCGCCGCCACCACCCGCTGACCCACCCGACCCAGCCCAAGGATTCCGCATCGAGGTCGCGCGAAAACGACCGTTTCGGTCGTTTCAGGCTGACTTCGATGCGGCAATCGCGGTGCGGACGACCCGAATCACGTACTCGGGATCGGCAACGACATCGACCGTGGTGAACTCCCTGTACCGCAGCCCGCGTTCGCCGAGTTGGTTGCGGCGCCGGCCATCACGCTGACGATCGGCGTCCGAGGTGTGACCCAACCGCCCCGACACCTCGACGACCAGCGCTGCGCCCTCGAACAGGAAGTCGACCCGCATCACTCTGCCCTCGTCGCGTCTGAACGTGTCGGGCGCGGCAGGCCGTTCGTGCGCATCAGCCGCAGGAAGCGACGCTCCAGATCCGACTCGCCACCCGAGTCGAGCAGCAACTCCCGGAGCAGCCGGATCCCGCGGCGCCCAGGGCGATCGAACTCCTTCAGGCGGTTGGTCAGCGTCGGGAGCGATGTCCTTCGGAGCCGGACACCACTGTCGATGGCGGACTCGAGTCGCCGGACCGACACGCCGTGGCCGGCCATGTCGATGACGGTCCGGGTGACGCTGGTCAGACGTACACCGTCCTTCCAGAGCAGATCGCTCGGTTCCCATTGCTCCGTCGTGTGCAGCACCACGCCCTTCGTCGACCGCCGGATGCGGGGGACGACGAACGCCACATCGTCGACGTCGGCGAAGCCATCGAGACCCCACCACCGTGCGGCCGAGATACCGGCGAGCGCGGCCTCGGGACCGAGCCAACGGGCAGCGGCTCGCACGCGCAGCTCCCAGGTGACCGGCGTGGCCCGATGGCGCCACACGCCAGGGTGCATCGCCACCCACTCACCCAGGCGCACCCGGCGTTGCCACTGCCGGGCGGTCATGCCACTTCGGTGCACCACACTCAGGTCCACCAGGTGGTGCTCGTCGGCGGCCAGGGCGAGCAACAGCGAGTCCACGTCCTTCATGCCCACACTGGGTACGGCGAGTTCGGTCGTCACGCAGAACTCGAGTTCGGGAGGGCCTGATTCGTCGCGGGGTGACCGGGGGGTGCGAGGCTCTGCGGATGACGACTGAAGGACATGGCGCGCTCGACGGCCAGAACGTGTTGGTGACCGGCGGGTCGAGCGGCATCGGCAAGGCCTGCGCAGTCCGCTACCGCGCCGAGGGTGCGACCGTGTTCGTGGCCGACCTGCACCCGCAGTCGAGCGACGAAATCCAGCTGGACGTCGCCGACCCTGCCGCATGGGCGGCGCTCATCGACCGCCTGCCGCCGCTGGACATGGTGCACCTGAACGCCGGCATCACCACGCCAGGACGCGCGCTCGAGGACGCGCCGGCGGCACCGCTGGCCGACGTGACGGTCGACGCCTACCGCGCCATCGTGGGTGTGAACCTGGACGGTGTGTTCTTCGGTGCGCAGGCCGTGCTGCCCGGCATGGTCGAGCGGGGCATCGGCAACATCGTGGTCACCGCGTCGATGGCCGGCCTGGGTGGCATGCCGGGCGACGTCGCCTACACCGCCACCAAGCACGCGGTCGTCGGCCTGGTGAAGTCGCTGGGCGCGACGCTCGAGCAGTCGGGCAACTCGGGTGTGTGCGTCAGCGCCATCTGCCCGGGCTTCGTGAACACGCCACTCGTGCCCGCCGAGGCGCAGGAGTTCATCACCGCACTGGGCATGCCGGTCATCGATCCGTCACGGGTGGCCGAGGCCGCGATGCAGGCCATCGAGACGAGGGCCAACGGGTCGCAATGGATCGTGTGGGGCGACACCATCCGCCAGCACGTGCAGCCGGAGTTCGACCTCTGATGGCCGACGCCGTCTTCAACCCGTTCGACCCGGCGTTCCGGGCCGACCCGTACCCGTTCTACGACGCGCTGCGCACGAACGACCCGGTGCAGGTGTCGCCGCTGGGCTTCACCGTGCTCACCCGCTACGACGACGTGGCCCGCACCCTGCGCGGCGCCGAGTTCGCCCGCGACATCGAGGCCAACGTCACCGAGCGACCCGACGACCCGCGGCGTGCACGACGCGACCGCCAGCGGCAACGCATCGAGGACGGCACCGCGGCGAAGAGCATCCTGAACCTGGACCCGCCCGACCACACCCGCCTGCGTCGGCTGGTGTCGCAGGCGTTCACCCCGAGCGCCATCGAACGGCTGCGGCCGCGAGTGCAGCAACTGGTCGACGACGTGCTCGACGTGGCCGCCGAGCGCGGCTCGATGGAACTGGTCGAAGAGCTCGCCTTCCCCGTGCCGTTCCAGGTGATCAGCGACCTGCTCGACATCCCCACGGACCGCAGCGACGACGTGCGCGCCTGGTCGCAGGTGCTCACGGCCGGCCTCGAGCCGACCGTCGACGAGGCGACGCTGGACCAGGCCGAGCAGGCCGGCATCGCCATGGGCGAGTACCTCACCGAGATCATCGACCACCGCCGCCGGCACCTGGGCGACGATCTGCTGTCGGCGCTCATCCAGGTGGAGGAGGCGGGCGACCGGCTCACCCCGGCTGAGCTGCGCACGTTCGTCATCCTGCTGTACGTGGCCGGCCACGAGACCACGGTGAACCTCATCGGCAACGGCACCCTGGCACTGCTGCGGCACCCCGACCAGCTGCGCCAATGGGCCGCCGACCCGTCGATGGACGCGAACGCCATCGACGAACTGCTGCGCTACGACGGCCCGGTGCAGCAGACAGTGCGCGTGCCCACGGTCGACGTCACCTACGAGGGGCTCGACGGCGAGATCGTGGTGCCCAAGGGCTCGCTGGTCATGACCGTGCTCGGCGCAGCCAGCCACGACCCGGCCGTGTTCGAACGGCCCGACGACCTGTGGCTGCAGCGGCCGAACGCGAACCGCCACCTGGGCTTCGCCGCCGGCGTGCACTACTGCCTGGGCGCATCGCTGGCCAAGCTCGAGGCGAGCACCGCGATCACGCGGCTCATCCGCCGCTTCCCCGATGTGCAGTTGGCCGGCGAGCCCGGCTGGCGCGACCGTCTGACCATCCGCGGCGTCGACCACCTTCCCCTGTCGCTGCGATAGGCAGGACTGAACCGCCGGCCGGCGAGGGTCAGTCGTTGGCGAGGACGTGGATGAGGCTGCTGGTGTCCCAGCGCTTGCCGCCCCGTGCCATGACCTGTGCGTAGAACTGGTCGATGAGCGCGGTGACCGGCAGGCGCGCGCCAAGACGGTTCGCCTCGTCGAGCACGATGCCCAGGTCCTTGCGCATCCACTCGACGGCGAAGCCGAAGTCGAACTCGCCCTTCACCATGGTGTGCCCGCGGTTCTCGAGCTGCCAGCTCTGGGCTGCGCCGTACTTGATGACCTCGGTGACCTGCTCGGGGTCGAGCCCGGCCTTCATGGCGAAGTTCAGCCCCTCGGCCAGACCCTGCACGATTCCGGCGATGAGGATCTGGTTGACCATCTTCGTCAGCTGACCCGACCCCGCCTTGCCCATCAGCGCCGTGGCCTTCGCGTACGACGCCATCACCGGCTGCGACAGTTGGTAGAACGCCTCGTCGTCGGCGCCGCACATGATGGTGAGCTGACCGTTCTCGGCACCCGCCTGGCCGCCCGACACGGGCGCGTCGACGAACCCGACGCCGAACTCGGCGCACGCCTCGGCCAACTCCTTGGCCACCTCGGCCGAGTCGGTGGTGTGGTCCACCAGCACGGCACCGGCCTCGGCGCCGGCCAGTGCGCCGTCGACGCCGTAGACGACGTCGCGTACGTCGTTGTCGTTGCCGACGCACATGAAGACGAACTCGGCACCCTCGGCCGCCTCGCGGGGCGTGGGGGCGGCCCGGTTGCCGTAGAGCGCCACCCAGGCCAGGGCCTTCTCGGGCGTGCGGTTGTAGACGGTGACCTGGTGGCCGTTCGCTGCCAGATGGCGCGCCATCGGCGCTCCCATCACGCCCAGACCCAGGAATGCGACATTGCTCATGTGGCCATTGTTGCCGGTCACGAAGGCACGAGCGGACCAGGCCGACGATGCAGACTGACCGGATGATCGATCATCTCGTGCTGGCCACGCCCGACGTCGCCACGACCTCCCGTACGGTGGGCGGCGAATGGGGCATCGCCCTGACGCCCGGCGGCGCACACGTCGGCCGGGGCACGCGCAACGAGCTCACCGGCCTGGGTGGCGACGCGTACCTGGAGGTGGTCGGCCCCGACGCCGACCAGCCCGAGCCGCCGTTCCCCCGACCGTTCGGCGTCGACGACCTGGCCGGCCCGACGCTGGTGGCCTGGTGCGCCCGACCCGCACGTCCGCTCGACGAGGTCATCACCGCGTGCCGGGCCGCGGGCATCGACATGGGCGACGCCACCGAGATGTCGCGTGCCCGCCCCGACGGCGTGCTGCTGCAATGGCGCCTGACGTTCCCGTTGCTCGGTCCGCCGCTGCACGGCGTGGTGCCGTTCCTGATCGACTGGCGGGCCTCGCCGCACCCGTCGGCCTCGCTCCCCCACGACTGCACGCTGCGCAGCCTGCAGCTCACCCACCCCGAGGCCGACCTGGTGCGAGCGGTGCTGCGCGAGGTGGGTGACGACCCGCGCATCGAGGTGACGTCCGGGCCGCCCGGTCTTGCGGCCGTGGTGCAGACACCGAGCGGCGAGCGCCGACTGTGACCTGATCCGCGGCGCGGTCGGCCGGTCGCCGGCGGTCAGTCGGCGAGCGTGGCGATGATCTGGTCGATCACCGAGTCGGGCGTGCGCGGGTGCATGAACACCAGGCGGCCCACCGGCTCGCCCTTCCACGTGGACGCGGCGACGAATGCGATGCCGTCGCGCAGCACGCGATCGCCCCAGTGCTTCCACTCCTCACGACCCCAGCCGTCGCGGCGGAACAGCACCACGCCCAGGCTGGGCTGCATCACCAGCGACACGCAGGGCGTCGCAGCCAGGCGGGCCGCCGCCAGTTCGGCCAGGCGCACCCCCGCACGGACGGCCTGCACGTGCGCATCGACACCGTGCACCGCGAGTGCGAACCACAGCGGCATGCCGGTGGCCCGGCGGGTGAGCTGGTAGCCGTAGTCGCTGGGGTTCCACAGCGGCTCGTCGCCGTGCAGCACGTCGATGTACGGGCCGTGCTGGGTGTGCACCTCGGCCGCGAGTGCCGGCTCGCGGTACAGCAGCGCGCACGACCCCTCGGGGGCGAACAGCCACTTGTGTGGGTCGACGATGACCGAGTTCGCCCTGCCGATGCCGTGGAAGAGGTCGCGTCGTTCGGGCAGCAGCAACGCCGCTGCACCGTACGCACCGTCGACGTGCAGCCACGCGCCCAGGCGCTCGGCGATGTCGGCCAACCCGTCGAGGTCGTCGACCACGCCGGCGTTGGTGGACCCCGCGGCAGCGACCACGATGCCGATGTCGGTGCGGTCGCCGATCGCCGCGGCCAGCGCTGCGCCGGTGAAGCGCCCGTCGGCCCCGGTGGGCACCACCACCACGTCGGTGAGCCCCAGCATGTGCATGGAGTTGAAGACCGACGCGTGCGCGGTGTCGGCGCAGGCGACCGTTCGCTTGCCCGGCGCGCATCGATCGCGCGCCACGGTGAGCGCCGACAGGTTGCCGATGGACCCGCCGCTCATGAAGCAGCCACCCGCACCTTCGGGCAGGCCCATCAGGTCGGCCAGCCAGCGCAGCGTCTGGTTCTCGGCCGCCACCACGCCCGCGGCCTCCAGCCACGACTCGGCGCTGAAGGTGGCCGCACCCACCGCGGCCTCCATCCACACGCCGGCCACCGAGGGCGACACGGGGATGAACGCCAGGTAGCGCTCGCTGTCGAGCGACACCGTGTTCGGCGCAACGCGTTCCACGAAGCGCTGCCAGGCCGCGTCGACACCCAGGCCCGACGCGGTGATGGTGCCGTCGAGCAGCGGGGACATCTCGCTCGGCTCGACCGGGCGGCCGAGCGGTGCGTGCTCGACCCTGGCCTGCATCCACTCGGCCACGGTGCGGCCGAACTCGGGCGGCAGGGCCTCGGGGCCGTGCAGCGGGGACATCACTCGGGCGTGACGTACGCCGCGGTGATGCCGCCGTCGATGATGAGGCTCTGGCCGGTCATCCAGCTGCTCTCGTTGCTGGCCAGGAACAGCGCGCCGTTGGCGATCTCGACGGGCTCGCCGAAGCGACCCATGGGGATGTGCACCAGGCGGCGGTTGCGCTTGGCGTCGTCGCTGAGGAACTTGGCGAGCAGCGGGGTCATGATCGGCCCGGGGCACAGCGCGTTCACGCGGATGCCCTGGCGGGCGTAGATGACCGCCATCTCGCGGGTCATGGCCAGCACGGCGCCTTTCGACGCGGTGTACGCGATCTGCGGCGTGGCGGCACCCATGTGGGCGACGAACGAGGCGACGTTCACGATGCTGCCGGCCTCGCCGGTCTCCTTCGCCGACGCCTGCATCGCGGGGATGGCGTGCTTGCAGCCCAGCAGCGTGCCCAGGACGTTGATGTCCATGGTCTTCTGGTAGGTCTCGATGCTGGTGGTGACGGGGTTGTCGTCGTCGCCGAGCATGACGCCCGCGTTGTTGTAGAGCACGTGCAGGCCGCCGTACGTCTCGACCGCGAAGTCGATGGCGTTCTTCACCGACGCGTCGTCGGTGACATCGCAGCGCACGAAGCTGGCTTCGCCACCCGCGGCGTCGATGGCCTCGACCGCCTCGTCGCCATCGACGATGTCGGCGATGACGACCTTGGCCCCCTCGGCGGCGAAGCGCTCTGCGCCCACGCGACCGAGACCCGACGATGCACCGGTGATGATGGCAACCTTGCCCGAGAGACGACTCATGAGGCGCGACGGTAGTGGACGCGCAAGACTGTCGTTCAATGACCGAACGACCGAGTGCTCGGTGGCGGGTGATGACCTGGAACCTGCACGGGTCGGCGCACCCCAACCTCGAGCTCGTGGCCGAGGTGACCGAGGGCTACGCACCGCACGTGCTGGCCCTGCAGGAGGTGCAGCGCCGTCAGGCACGCCGGCTCGCCAAGCGCCTCGGCTGGCAGCGCGTGTGGGCCCGCAAGCACCACCCGTACAGCCCGCTGGTGTGGTGGCGCACCGAGGGAATCGCCGTGCTGTCGCCGCACCCGATGAGCCACGTGGTGCGCACCACCGTGTCGCACGGGGCGAGCTCGTGGACCTACCGACGCCGCGTGCTGCTGGTGGTCACCGTCACCCGACCCGACTCGGCCCTGCGCGTGTACGACACCCATCTGGCCAGCGACGACACCGATGCGCGCATCACCCAGGCGCGCCGCGTGGCCGAGCACGTGGTGGCCGATGCGGCGCCCATCGCCGTGGTGGCGGGCGACCTGAACACGCACACCGACGACGAGATCGAGGTGGTACGCGAGTTCCACAGCGCCGGCCTGCGCGACCCCGGCGGCGAGTCGACCAGCCCGGCCACCGTGCCGCAGCAACGCCTCGATCGTGTGCTGCTGCCCGAGACCGCCACGGTCGTCGACCGCCACACCCCCGACGGCGGCGAGTCGTGGTCGCGCATCAGCGACCACCTCCCCGTCATGGTCGAATTCGACGCCTGACTTCCGCGGCCGGTCTGCGCTGTCAGTCCGTCACTCGAACAGTGCTGCAGTACTGCTCGACGGATGTCGACATCTCAACGATGACGGTGGCCGCAACATCCGGCAATCGGACCTGCCTGGTCCCGTCATCCGCTCCGTAGGCCTCGATACCCTCCCCGCTGACGAAGAAGGCGAGCACGCTACGGCTACTGGCGCCGTCAGCGGTCAGAACGGATCCCGCAACCGCAGTCAGGTCCGGCCGGTCGGTTCGGCAGTAGCCGATCGGGTGGACGGCTCCGGACCTCTCATCGTCGGAGATCGACAGCCCACTCACCACCGGTGCGAGAGGAGCGCTGGACAAGGCCGCATCGATGATTCCCCGCGCCACCCCGCCGATCCGTCGCGCGTCGTCGCGAAACAACAGCGCCCCTTCCTCGAAAGCGTAGGCCGCTCGAATTCGGAGGCCGTCGGATCGGACGAACTCCAGGAAGATACGACGAAAGCCGGCGTCGTAGAACGGCAACGCCGGGACTCGTTGTGCGGCCCGTATTCCATCGATGACTGCCTTCACATCGGCGGCATCCTCGATCGTGTTCCATCGCGTCGAACCGTCGTAGTTCGAGTTGACGCCGATCTCCACGACGTCGTCGAGGAGGAGTGCCTGCTCAGCAGTGAAGTCGAACAGGCCATCGCTGGTGCGGAAGAACTCGACCCGCCCGCCCACAAGCGCCCCGATGCCGATCTTCGGATCGATGCCTTCGACCACCCTGATCTCCGTACCCACCGGCAGGAGGCTCGCATCGAGATCGCGAGTTGCGCAGACGTCGGTTCGACGAATCGTGCCGAGTACATCGCCGAGGTCGGCCGGATCGAGCACCCCCGAGTTGATCGCGGCGTCGTCCGCATAGAACCTGCCGTCCCACTTGACGCCGGAAGAGCATGATCCATCGTCATCGACACCGTGCCGGGCACTGAGCAGCGAGCTGGTAACGGCGAAGACCGCGGCCACGACGAGAACGCCGACGCCTCCACCGACGAGCGCTCGGCGCCGATGCGAGATCACGGCGGCCCGTCGTTGCACCGCAGCAACCTCGACCGGTCCGGCCGACGGCGGTGCGGTATCGAAGAGTTCGTCGAACATGTCAGGCCTCCAGCATCCACGTCTCGCCGAGGTGCGCACGCAGCCCGTCCAGCCCCCGCGAGGCAGCGCTCTTCACGGTTCCGACAGTGCATCCCATTGCAGCGGCGACTTCGGCCTCGGGTCGATCGAGCACGTACCGAAGCACCACTGCCTCACGCTGCCGTGAGGGCAGCGATCGCAGTGCCACGACGAGATCGAACCGGCGCTCACGCATCGGGTCCGCCGACGATCGCGACCGCTCGGCCGGGCGATGGCGCATATTGCGGCGCAGACGATCGAGTGCCAAGTTGCTCGACACCCTCGCGACCCAGGCGACGGCGTAGCTCTCCACCTTGCGCCAACGCACCAGCGCCCGAGCGAGAGCCTCCTGCGCGCAGTCCTCGGCGTCCGCCCGATCGCCGAGCAGGACGAAGGCCGAGCGATAGGCCGTGGCGTACAACTCCTCGAATTGTTGGGTGAACGACGCGGTCACCCCCTCATAACGCTCGACCACTCCGAAAGGTTGCCTCATCTCGGCAGGTTGGTCCGGCGCGAATCGCGACCAAGCAAGCCCGGCCGGATTGAACTGGGCGGTTTGGTTCCCGGAAACCGGGAAGAATCCCGCCCAGACGCCGATCTGGGAAGAATCCCGCCCAGAAGCCAGCGTGTGATCCCGGTGACGACTAGATGCGCTCCCAGTAGCGGCGGAGCTCCCAGTCGGTCACGGTCTGGTTGAAGGCCATCCACTCGGCCTTGGCCATGGTGAGGATGTGGTGGTGCACTTCCTCGCCGAAGCACTCACGGGCCACCTCGCTGCGCTCCCACAGGTCGATGGCCTCGACGATGCTCCACGGGATGCGCGGGATCTCGTCGGTCTCGTAGCCGTTGCCCACGAACGGCGCGCCGAGCTCCATCTTGTTGCGGATGCCGTGCAGGCCACCGGCGATGGTGCCGGCGAACGCGAAGTAGCTGTTGGCGTCGCTACCGGGGATGCGGCACTCGACGCGGGTGCCCTTGCCGTGGCCCACCTTGCGGAAGCCGAGCGTGCGGTTGTCGACACCCCAGCCCACACCGGTGGGAGCCCACGAACCCAGCTGGAACCGCTTGTACGAGTTGATGGTGGGCGCCCACAGCAGGCTGAACTCGCGGGCGGTGGCGATCTGGCCGGCCAGGTAGTGCTGGAACGTCTCGCTCATGCCGTGCGGGCCGTGGTGGTCCTCGAACACGGCGGTCTGGCCGTCGGGGGTCCACAGGCTGGAGTGGATGTGGCACGACGACCCGGTGTCGTTGAAGTCGTATTTCGCCATGAAGCTCACCGAGCGGCCGTGGAAGTGGGCGATCTCCTTGGCGGCCAGCTTGTAGACGCTGTTGCGGTCGGCCATCTCGACGGCGGTGGTGTAGTCGAGGTTGATCTCGTGCTGGCCACGGCCGGCCTCGCCCTTGCTGAACTCCACCGGCACGCCGGCCGCCTCGAGCCCGCGGCGGATGGCGCCGAGCACGTACTCGTCCTTCGTCGTCTGGAGGATGTGGTAGTCCTCGAGCCACGGCGAGTGCGGCTTCAGGTCGCGGTAGCCCTTGTCGTGAGCCTCGTCGTAGGTGTCGCGGAACAGGTAGAACTCGATCTCACTGGCCACCATGGGCAGGAACCCCATGGCCGCGGCCGCGTCGACCTGGTGCTGCAGGATGGACCGCGGCGCCACCTCGACGAGCTCGTGCGACTCGACGTTCAGCAGGTCGCACATGATCATCGCGGTCTTCTCGACCCACGGGATGAGGCGGACGGTGTTCCAGTCGGCCTTGGCGAGCATGTCGCCGTAGCCCTGCGCGTAGCTGGCGAACCGGTACCCGGGGACAGGGTTGTTGTCCATGTCGCAGGCGATGAGGTAGTCGCAGTTCTCGGTGCCGGCGTCGGCGACGCTCTGCAGGAAGAAGCGACCGGTGGTGCGCTTGCCGACGAGACGACCCTGCAGGTCGGGGAACACCATGAGGACGGTGTCGATCTCGCCGCTACGGATGAGTCCCTCGAGCTGATCGCGGGTGATGGTTCCAGACATGAGCCTGGACACTAGACGAGCGGAGGCTCAGGCCTTTTTCTTCGCCGGCTCCTTGGCCGGCTTGAGGACACCCTTGGCGAGCGCGTCGTCGAGGTACTTCTCGGCTTCCTCGGCGCTGACCTTCAGGGCCGGCGCGATCTCGCTGATGAGGTTGATGCGCGCCCGGTCGTACATGGTGCGCTCGGCGGCCGACAGCGAGGCGTCGCGGTTGCGGGCCGCCAGGTTCCGGACCACTTCCGCCACCTGGTACACGTCGCCGCTCTTCAGCTTCTCCTGGTGGTTCTTGAACCGGCGGCTCCAGTTGGAGGGCACGCGCGGGTCGGGCTTGCTCAGCACCGCGACGAGGTCTTCCAACTCGTCGGCGCTGACCGGCGGACGCACGCCCACTTCTTCGGCCTTGAGCACCGGCACCGAGAGCGTCATCTCGTTGATGACGGTCTTCAGGATGAGGTACTCCTGCATGGAGCCGAAGGCTTCCATCTTCTTCGTCCCCACCACGATGCATGCACCGTGCTGGGGATAGATGACGGTGTCGCCCTTCTTGAACTTCACATCGACCTCACGAATCGGGGGTATCGCCGCCCAAAC
>CBHWEI010000069.1:0-15721 GCA_966112835.1 uncultured Acidimicrobiaceae bacterium | reverse complement strand
CAGCAACCCTTCCACCACCCCCGCGCCGTTGGCCGGGGTGCCCCCCACCTACACTGCCCGCGCCCGGGGGGCCGCGACCCGCTGCCGGTTCCACGAACCACCGTCGTGCAGCAGCCGCGTGGCGCGCCCCTGCACCAACCCGTGCACGTCGGACCGCTCGGCCACCAGGGTGAGCGTGGCCGGCCATTCGCCCCGGCGCGCCGGATGGTCGACCAGCGCGAGCGCAGTCTGCACCGCGGCGAGGCGCTCGACCATCGCCGCGGCGGCATCGGGCGCCAGCGAGCGGCAGGCCATGACCACGCCGGCCACCACCCGCACCACGAGGCCGTCGAACACACGGCGCAGGGCCGGCGCGTCGGTGCCGCGCACGTCGCCGTAGCGCAGTGCACGGGCGAGCGGGCCCAGTGTGTCGATGACCTGCACCACATCGGGGTCGTGCGCAGCGTGCGCCTCGACGCGGGCCACCACCGGCTGCACCACCTCGGGCAGGTCGGCCAGCAGGGCCTTGTCGAGCACCAGCACCAGGTCGGCCAGGCTGTCGGCCGCGTCGGCCTGTTCGAGCAGACGGTGCGCCGCCGCGCTGCGCACGGTGGTGCCGTGCGCCGACAGTTCGATGAGCCGGATGGTGAGCTCGGGCTCCCACCGCAGCGTCCACGTCTCGCGGAACGTGCCGCTGGAGCCGCGCCCCTCCTCCACACGACCCCACGGCACACCGAGCGCCACCAGGCGGTGCAGCAGCACGGAGCGGGCACGGGCGTTGGGCGTGCGCACGTCGAGCTCGACGGTCTTCGCATCGGCGGTGGGCTTCAGGCGCACGGACCGTTGCTGGGCGGCCAGGTCGCGCGCCAGCGGCACCTGCGGCGCGTCGTCGGGCACCTCGCCGATGGCGTCGCCCACCACCAGCTCGCGTTGGATGAGCGACAGGCCGGTGGACCCGGCCATCACCGTGTCGGCGGCGTCGAGCATCTCGGCCAGGCCCGGGCGCGGCCGGCCGCGCAGCGCCGCCAACGCCGACGCGGCACGCGTGGCCGCGATGAGGTGGTCGGGCGATGCCGACATGCCACGGTCGCGCAGCAGGCGCGCCGCGTCGACGAACCACGCGCTCACACCCGCCGGGCCGGGGTGGCGGAACACGTGCGCGTACCAGCCGGGGCTGCGCACGCCGGCGCCGTACCCGGTGGACGTGGCCAGCCGGCGGTGCGTCCACGGCACCCAACTGATGCCCACCTTCACCTTGGGCAACCCGCGCAACGTGGCCTGGTCGACCTTCGCCGGTGGCAGCGGCAGTTCGAGGGCCGGGACGTGCCACGCGCCGCACACCACGGCGACACGCTCGTGCCCGGCGGCGAGCGCCGAACGAAGCGACTGGCGCATGTGGGCTTCGCGCTGTGCCTCGCCCACCGAGGCGGCGTCGCGGCTGCCGCGCACGGCGCGCATGGCGTCGGCCACGGCCTGGAACGCCGGCGCACCGTCGCCACGGTGCTCGATGACGTCGTCCCACCAGCGCTCAGGGTCGGGGTCGCCGGCGGCCGCTGCGAGCGCGCCCAGCGGGTCGGCCACCGGGGCGATGTCGAGCTGCAGTTCTGCGTCGTCGGACCGGGCCAGCGCCATGGACAACGGCAGGTCGATGGCGCGCAGCTCGGCGTCGTGCGCCCGAGCCCACCGGAACGCCTGCCACTCGGGGCTGAACGACGCGAACGGCAGGAACGCGGCCCGGTGCGGCTGGTCGACCACGTGGCCGAGCAGCGCGACGGGCGGTTGCAGTTGCGGGTGCGCCACCCACGACAGCGCGGCCTCGCAGTCGGCCGGCAGCTCGACGAGCACCGCCGTGGGTTCGAACTCGTCGAGGGCGCGCACCACCGACCGGGCCGAGCCCGGGCCGTGGTGACGCACACCCAACAGACGAACCTCCGCGGCGCTCACGTGGTCAGAGCTCGCGGCACGCCTCGTAGAAGTCGCCCCAGTCGGGCCGGTCGCGCACGACGGCCTCGAGGTACTCGCGCCACGCCACGGCGTCGTGCACGGGGTCCTTCACGACGGCACCGACGATGCCGGCCGCCACGTCGGCACAGCTGAGGCGGCCGTCGCCGAAGTGCGCGGCCAGCGCCACGCCGTTGGTGACCACGCTGATGGCCTCGGCCGTGCTGAGCGAGCCGGTGGGCACCTTCAGGCTGATGCGGCCGTCCTCGGTGGCACCACTGCGCAGCTCGCGGAACACGGTGACAACGCGGCGGATCTCGTCGTCGGCCGGCGGCACCGGCGGCAGCTGCAGCGCGGCACCCAGTTCGGCCACGCGGCGTTCGACGATGGCGACCTCTTCCGCCGCATCGGCGGGCAGGGGCAGCACCACGGTGTTGAACCGGCGGCGCAGCGCGGCCGACAGGTCGTTCACGCCACGGTCGCGGTCGTTCGCCGTGGCGATGAGGTTGAAGCCGGGCACGGCCTGCATCTCGCCGCCCAGTTCGGGGATGGGCAGCGTCTTCTCGCTGAGCACGGTGACCAACGCGTCCTGCACGTCGCTGGGCATGCGGGTGAGCTCTTCCACGCGCACGATGCCACCGCGTTCCATCGCGCGGTACACGGGGCTGGGCACCAGCGCCGCGGGCGACGGGCCCTCGGCCAGCAGGCGGGCGTAGTTCCAGCCGTAGCGCAGCGACTCCTCCGCCGTGCCCGCGGTGCCCTGCACCAGCAGGGTGGAGTCGCCGCTGATGGCCGCGGCCAGGTGCTCGCTCACCCAGGTCTTGGCCGTGCCGGGCACGCCCAGCAGCAGCAGGGCGCGGTCGGTGGCCAGTGTGGCCACGGCGATCTCGACCAGGCGCCGCTGGCCGACGTACTTGGGGGTGATGACCGTGCCGTCGTCGAGCGTGCCACCCAGCACGTAGGTGACCACGGCCCACGGCGACAGCCGCCAGCTGGGGGGCCGCTCACGACGATCGACGGCGGCCAGCGCGGCCAGCTCGTGGGCGTACTCGTGCTCGGCGTGCGGGCGCAGCACCGGGGGCGTGGTGGGGGTCATTCGGACTCCAGTTCGGTGAGCAGATGGTGACGGAGACGGGCGAGGTCGGCCAGCGCGAACGCCAGGCCGAGGGCCGACGCCGACGTCGAGACACCGTCGAGTGCGGCGACGACAGCCGGCAGCGACGCCGGGTTCATGCGGGCGATGAGGTTGACGAGCACGGCGCGATGGCTGTTGGCGAACGCGCCGCCCGACAGGCCGTTGGCCAGCACGTCGGCGACATGGCGGGGCGGCGCGGCCAGCATGGCGACCAGGTCGGGCGTGATGGGCAGTTCCGGCAGCTCGCCCACCAGCTCGGGCACCACCCGTTGGCGCGACGAGCACGCCAGGCGCGGCGACCACGAGATCATCCACTCGCCGAGAGGCCCCGCAGCGGCGCGCACGCGGGCGTGGCGGGTGGGGTCGCCGCGGTGGCGGGCCAGCAGCGGCGGCGCCAGTTCGGGCGAAAAACGCCGCCCGCTGCGCACCACCGTGAGCACCCATTCGTCCTCCAGCACGGCCCAGTCGGCGACCACCCGTCGCCACGTGGCGGTGGCCGACGGCGGGGTGAGCGGCCGCGGGTCTGTGTCGGGCGGGGCCATCAGGGCGACGGGCGGCCCGGGCACCAGGCCGGCGCGTCGCACCACGGCGGTGGCGCTGACCTGCTGCAGCAGCCGCTGCGACGCCGTGGGGGCAGGGTCGTCGGCGGCCAGGTCGGCCAGGCCACCGGGTGGCGGCACCGGTGGCTCGCGACGGTCGGTGCCGAGCAGGGCGACCGTGACCATGTCGCTCCAGTACTCGTCGACCGTGCTCATGCCGACACCACGAACGACGAATCGGCGACCGGTCCCACGTCGATGGCGCGGTCGGGCAGGTGCACGGTGAGCGGCACCAGGCCGGCGGGCGTCCACTCGGCGGTGACTGCGACGGGGCGACCGGCGCTGCAGGCCAGCAGGGCACCCACACCCGGTGCGCCCTCGGCGATGGGCAACGAACCGTGCCGATCGGTGAGCACCCAGCGCCCGCCCACGCGAGCGGGCGCGGCCTGCACGCACACGGGGTAGCGGTCGATCCACGGCTCGCGGGCCAGCGCCGCACCCACCTGGTCGCAGGCCTCGGCCACGTCGACGGCCGCCACCTGGTGCACCACCTCGGCCTCGCCGTGGCGCGGCCCGACGAGTACGCGCAGACCGAGGGCGCCGGGATAACGGAACAGGTCGGCATGCACCCGCGTGCCCACCTGCAACGACGTGTCGAGGCTCTGCTGGTAGGCGGCGAACGACAGCACCATGGCCCACTGGCCGGTGGACTGGCCGCGCAGCCACATGCGCCGGACCTCGATGCGGTCTTCGCGCACGTCGCTACGGCCCATGACCACCCACCCGTCGGTGGCCGGCACCCCGGCGAGCACGTCGGCCTGGCGGACCTGCCAGCCGATGGCGACGGCGACGCTGTCGGCCAGGTCGGGTGGCAGCGCGCCCAGGTGACGCCCGCCGTTGGCCAGCAGGTGCAGCAGGCCCAGTTCCGACAGCACCCGCTCGTGCCAGTCGGGGCCGTCGCCCACCGCACCGGCGACACGGCGCACACGGTTGGCGAGGCCGCCCACCTGCGCGTCGACCAGCCGTGCCGCCAACTGGTCCCACGTGCGGTACGCGGCGAGGGCGGGGTCGGCCAGGCCGGTGCGCAGCCGGTCGTCGAGCCACCGGTCCAGCTCGGCCAGGCCGGCGGCCATGCGGGCCACGCGGTCGTCGCGCTGGCCGGGGTCGGGCGGCGGCGGTGGTGGCGCGGCCGAGGCCGGGGCGGGTGCCGTGTCGGCGGCGTCGGCGTCGGGCTGGGGTGCGGCGGGCTCGGTGGGGGCGGCCGCGGCGCCGGCCCGGCCGGCCAGCCACCCGGTGGCGAACGGCGGGGCCTCGCCGTGCGCCACCTGGCCGCGGGCCCACAGCAGCAGCAGCGCCAGCGTGTGCTTGCAGGGATGGATGCGGCTGGGGCACGAGCAGCGCATGCCCACCGCCACGTGGTCGACCACGCAGTCGTAGGGTTCGGCGCTGCTGCCCGTGCACCGCCCCCACACGGCACGGTCGTCGCACCCGGTGGCCACCCAGCGCGTGGGCACGGCCAGCGGCTGCGCCGCGGCCACCGAAGTGGGGCGCGGCGCGAGGGCGAGGACCTGTTCGACCTGCCAACGACCGTGCTCTTCAGCCATGTCGCCACGGTAGCCATGGGGTGCGACACGGTGAGTCGTACGGCTCAAAGACGCTCCAGCGGCCTCCCCCGCCGTCACCCTCGGTGGAACCGGTCGTACGATGGGTCGCAGCGGTGGTGAGGACCTTGGTCCCGGGCAAGTCCGGCCCCTCGTCACCCGCGATTCGGGAACTGGACGGGCATGATGAACGACATGAAGGGTATGCGTACCAACACGTCCCTCCTTCGCCGCGTCGCCGGGGCCACCATCGCCGTCGGCGCCCTCACCCTCACGCTGGTCGCGTGCGGGAGCGACAGCACCAGCGAAGGCACGAAGACCTCCACGGCCTCCACCGTGGGTGAGCTCGGCGTGTTCGGCCAGTGGGCCCGCACGTCGCCCGGCGGTGCCACCACCGGCGCCGTGTACCTCACCATTCAACCCGCGGCCGACGACACGCTCACCGGCGTCAGCGTGCTCGCCACCGTGGCCGGCAGCGCCGAGATGCACCAGACCATGCAGATGGGCTCGGGCACCACGATGGCCGGCAGCACCGAGACCACCATGGGCGGCGGCATGCAGATGAGCCCGGTGGACTCCATCGCGCTGAAGGGTGGCGACGCGTTCGCGTTCGAGCCCGGCGGCTACCACATCATGCTCATGGACCTGGTGAAGCCGCTCGTGAAGGGCGACACGTTCACCATCACCCTCACGTTCGAGAAGGCCGGCACCATCGACGTCGACGTGCCGGTGCTCGACGAGGCGCCGTGACCTGTCGCGCCCGACTGACGCTGGTCGCGCTCGCCGCGGTCGCCATCGCCGCGTGTGGCGGGGGTTCGTCGTCGTCGGGCAGCAGCAAGGCCACCACGGTCCAGTTCACCGCCGCCGACGGCAGCTCCACCTCGCTGGCCGACATGAAGGGCACACCGGTGGTGCTGAACATGTGGGCCACGTGGTGCAAGCCGTGCGTGCGCGAGATGCCCGACTTCGACAGCGTCGCCTCGTCGGTCGACGGGGTGCGCATCATCGGCGTCAACGTGGCCGACTCGGCCGACGACGCGTCGGCCTTCGCCCAGCAGCTGGGCGTGCAGTACGAGCAGTTCAACGACCCCGCCGGCGAGCTGAGCGATGCGTTCGAGGTCACCGGGTTGCCCGCGACCGCGTTCGTCGATGCCAGTGGCAAGGTGGTGGAGGTGCACTCGGGCGCGCTCACCGCCGACGAGCTGCGCGCCCGCATCGCCGCCGACTTCCCCACGGAGGGCTCCAAGTCGTGAAGTTCCGAAACCTCGCCCTCGCCGCCGCCGGCATGGCCCTGCTGCTCGCCGCGTGCAGCAGCGACAAGGCCCCCGCGTCGCTCAGCGGATTGCAGCTCACCCCTCCCCCGGCGGTGGGCGCGCTGTCGCTGCCCGACGCCAGCAACGGCGGCGACGACTTCACGTTCAAGGCGTCGCCGGGCAAGTTCCTCATCGTCTACTTCGGGTACACGCAGTGCCCCGACGTGTGCCCCACCACCCTCGCCGAGGTGAAGAAGGCGCTGGTGAAGGCCGGCCCCGATGTGGCCGCCAACACCGAGATGGCCATGATCACCGTCGACCCCAACCGCGACTCCGACGAGCTGCTCACCAGCTACGTGCAGAGCTTCATCGACGGCGCGCACTCGCTGCGCACCGACGACGACACCCGCCTGAAGGCGGTGGCCAAGGGCTTCGGCACGTCGTACAGCGTCACCACCAACGCCAAGGGCGACATCGAAGTGGTGCACGACGGCAAGCTCTACGTCGTCGACCCCAACGGCGATGTGGTGCTGGAATGGCTGTTCGGCATCAAGTCCTCCGCCATCGCCACCGACCTGCAGATCCTGAACGGGAAGGCCTGACCATGAACCGTCGCCACTCCATCCGCCGCATCCTCGTGGCCGTCCTCGTGCCGGTCGCCCTGGTCGGGCTCGGAGCCTGCACGAACGACGGCAATGCGGGATCCACCAGCTCGGGTCCCCGCGCTCAGTGGGGTGCCCTGCAGGAGGGCGAGAAGGCCACGTACGAGTTCGTCGTGCCCTACGGCACCAGCGTGAAGATCGACCAGGGTCAGCAGGTCGATCTCATGCCGCAGCACCTCGACGTGAAGGTGGGCGACAGCATCCGCATCAAGAACCAGGACGGCCGCGACTACATGATCGGCCCGTTCTTCGTCACCGCCGGCCAGGAGCTGGCCATGCGGTTCACCCAGCCCGGCCAGCTGTCGGGCGTGTGCCAGATGAACCCCGAGGGCGAGTTCCTCATCAACGTCGCCGCCTGACGCGGAACGCGCACCCGCTCCGGCGCAGTACCCTCCGCGCATGGCATCGGGAAACGACGCGGCAGACCCGCGACTGCACGGAACGACCATCGCCGAGAGCGTCATCGACCTCATCGGCAACACCCCGCTGGTTCGCCTGAAGCGGATCAGCGAGATCCATCAGCTGCCCTGCGTGCTGGCGATGAAGCTCGAGACCACGAACCCGGGCGGCTCGGCCAAGGACCGCCCGGCGCTCGAGATGATCCTCGCGGCCGAGCGCGACGGGCTGTTGCAGCCGGGTGGCACCATCGTCGAGCCCACCAGCGGCAACACGGGCGTCGGGCTGGCCATCGTGGCCGCCCAGCGCGGCTACCGCTGCGTGTTCGTGATGACCGACAAGGTGGCACCCGAGAAGGTCAGCCTGCTGCGCGCGTACGGTGCCGAGGTGGTGGTGTGCCCGGTGGCCGTGGCGCCGGACGACCCGCAGAGCTACTACAGCGTGGCCGAACGGCTGACGGTCGAGCGCAACGCGTTCCGGCCCAACCAGTACGCCAACCCGAACAACCCGCTCGCCCACGAGAAGACCACCGGGCCCGAACTGTGGGCGCAGACTGGCGGCCGCATCACCCACTTCGTGGCCGGCGCCGGCACGTGCGGCACCATCACCGGCACGGCCCGCTACCTGAAGTCGATGAACCCTGACGTGAAGGTCATCGCCGCCGACCCTGACGCGTCGGTGTTCAGCGGCGGTTCCGGTCGGCCGTACCTCGTGGAGGGTGTGGGCGAGGACTTCTTCCCCGCTGCCTGGTCGCCCGAGCTGTACGACGGTGTCATCCCCATCAGCGACGAGTTGAGCTTCACCACGGCCCGCGAGGTCAGCCGCGAGGAAGGCATCCTCATCGGCGGCTCCGGCGGCATGGCCGTCGCCGCCGCCATCCAGGTGGCCAAGCAGGCCCAACCCGACGACATCGTGGTGGTGCTGAACCCCGACTCGGGTCGCGGCTACCTGTCGCGCGTGTTCGACGACGACTGGATGGCGAACTTCGGGTTCCTGCGCGAGTGCGACGAGTGCATCGCCGCGGTGCTCGACGCTCGCGGCGACACGCCGTCGCTGCTGTACGTGAACCCCGACCACACCGTCCGCGACGCCATCGAGATCATGCGCGCCAACAGCATCAGCCAGCTGCCCGTCTGCAAGAACACGCCGCCGTTCGCGAATGCCGAGGTGTCGGGCGCGGTCGACGAGCTGGAGCTGATGGAAGCCGTCTACCGCGACCCCACGGTGATGGCTCGCCCGGTCGAGCACGTGATGGGCCCGAAGCTGCCCACCATCGGCGTCGGCCAGCAGGTGGCCACCGCGGTGGCCATGCTGGACCGCGCACCGGCGCTGCTGGTGCTGTCGGGCGGCCGCCCGCTGAGTGTGCTCACGCGTACCGACCTGCTGTCGTACTTCGAGGAGCTGAGCAATGGGTGACACCGAACAGACCGACGGCTGGGGCTTCGAGACCCGCGCCATCCACGCCGGGCAGGACCCCGACCCCAGCACCGGCGCGGTGGTGGTGCCCATCAGCCTGAGCACCACGTTCGCCCAGAGCGAGGTAGGTGTGCACCAGGGCTACGAGTACAGCCGCAGTGGCAACCCCACGCGCACCGCGTACGAGACGCAGGTGGCGGCGCTGGAGGGCGCCGGTCACGGCCTGGCGTTCGCCAGTGGCCTCGCAGCCGAGGACAACGTGCTGCGTCTGCTGGCGCCGGGCGACCGCGTGCTGCTGGGCAACGACGCGTATGGCGGCACGTTCCGCCTCATCAGCAAGGTGCACACCCATCTGGCGTGGACGGCGGTCGACCTGCTCGACCTCGACGGCCTGGTGCGCGACTGGCCGGCCGACACGCGCCTCATCTGGCTCGAGACGCCCACGAACCCGTTGCTGCGCTGCTTCGACATCGAGGCCATTGCTGCCATCGCCCACGAGCGCGGCGCACTGGTGTGCGTCGACAACACGTTCGCCACGCCGTTCCTGCAGCAGCCGATGACCCTGGGCGCCGACGTGGTGGTGCACTCGGCCACGAAGTACCTCGGCGGCCACAGCGACGTGGTGGGCGGCTTCCTGGCGCTCAGCGACGACGATCTGGCCGCACGGCTGCGATTCACGCAGAACGCCGCCGGCGCGGTGCCCGCGCCGTTCGACTGCTACCTGGCACTGCGCGGCGTGAAGACGCTGGCCGTGCGCATGGAGCGGCACTGCAGCAACGCCCGCGCCGTGGTCGACCTGTTGCTCGGGCACCCGGCGGTGTCCACCGTGCTGTACCCGCAACTGCCCGACCACCCCGGCCACGCCGCCGCGGCGAAGCAGATGCGCGACTTCGGCGGCATGGTCAGCTTCCGTCTGCGCGGCGGCCTGGATGCGGCGTTGAAGGTGGCGTCGGCCACGTCGCTGTTCACGCTGGGCGAGTCGCTCGGCGCGGTCGAGAGCCTCATCGAGCATCCGGGGCAGATGACCCATGCGTCGGCCGCCGGTTCACCGCTCGAGGTGCCCGACGACCTCATCCGTCTGTCGGTCGGCATCGAGTCGGCCGACGACCTGCTCGCCGACCTGTCGCAGGCGCTCGAACGCGCCTGAGCGCACTCAGGGCTGCTCGTGCAGACCCCACACGGGGTTGGCGTTCACCACCCAGCCGTCCTCGCAGCGCACGTGCACCTCGACGAACGAGGTGCCGGCCTTCGTGGCCGTCAGCGTGTACTCGCCCGGCGGCACGTTCGGCCACAGGACGCCACCGTCGACGGACGTGGTCTGCTGCGCGGCGTCGGGCAGCACGTCGGCGTTGAAGTACACCGGCGTCGCCGACGCCGGCTCGATCTGCACCGTCGCACCCTCCACGCCGTGGGGGTGGAAGTCGATGAACTCGGCGAACGACATGCCGACCATCTTCTTGTCGCCGACGGTGGTGACGATGACACAGCCGCCCTCGAACGGGTCCTTGCCCGTGAAGCCACCGACGAGCGCCTTCAGGCCGTCGTAGATGGCGTCGAGCGGCGTCTGGAAGTTCACGCCGTCGAGCTCCAGCCCGTCGCCGTCGGCGCTGACGGTGAAGGTCTGCGTGTGGATGCTGTGGTGACCCTGGGCTTCGATGTAGGGCGTGATGACCGACCCGGCCGGCACCTCCAACTCGTAGCTGCCGTCGGCACCTGTCACCGCCGACACGTCGGGCAGCTCCTCCACCTTGATGGTCGCGCCGACGATGGGGTCGGGCGTGTTGAACGTGTACGCGGTGCCGCGCACATGCCCCACGGCCGGCACGGTCGTCTCGGGCACGGTCGTCGGGGGCACGGTCGTCGGGGGCACCGTCGTCTCGGGCACGGTCGCGACCGAGGACGAATCGCCGCCGCACGCGGCCAGCAGGACGGCCGCGAGCACGGCGGCGAGGAACGTGGAACGAGTACGCATCGGGGCGACGGTAGTCAGGCGAGCACGGCGGCGGCGACTCTGGTGCCGCTACGCAGCGCGCCCTCCATGAACCCGGCGAAGCCGTCGGCGTGCTCGCCGGCCAGCCACATCCGCCCGTGCGCCCGCCGCAACTCGGGCTGCGCCGCTGCCCACTGCCCGGGGCCGAAGCACGTGTAGCACCCGAGGCTGAAGGGGTCGTTCGTCCAGTCGGTGAGCACCCGTTCGCCGGCAAGCCCGCGGGCGCCGGGGAAGATGCGCTCGATCTCGTTGACGATGCGATCGGTCGCCTCGGGCATCGAGGCGAACGCGGCACCGTCGTGCGACGCCATCAGGTTGGTCAGGATGCCCGTGTCGCCCGACTGGTCGTCGGTGGTCTCCCACAGATGACCCCACGCACGGTCGGACAGCACCAGACCGTTGCGGCCGTAGTCCAGCCAGATGCGGCGCGAGAACTGCACGCTGATCTTGGCGCCGATGCCGTAGCCCACCGCACCCAGTTCCAGCGGCATGTCGGGCCACAGCCGCGACAGCACCGGCAGGGGCACCGCCGCCACCACGGTGCCGGCCTGCAGCACCGAGCCGTCGTGCAGCAGCACCTCGCCCGCGTCGGGTCGGACCTCGCGCACCGCCGTGCCGCACCGCACACGGTCGCCCAGCCGTGCGGCCAGCCCGGTGGCGAGCTGGTCGTTGCCGCCCACCACGCGGTGCCGCTCACGCTGCCCGCGCACCTGGTTCGACGCCACCTGCGCGGCGAAGCGCTGGCTGATCTCCTCGGGCGGCAGCATGTACTCGGTGCGCACGTCGCGGCCGATCACCACGCGGGCGATGACCGACAGGCCCAAGCCCGCCAGCAGGTCGCCCAGCGTCGCCTGCTCGAACTCGTCGGTGGGTCGCAACGCCGCGACGGCCTGGTCCCATCGCTCCCAGTCGGGTGCGAGCGAGGCATGCAGGTGCATGGGGACCGCACGGCCACCGGCGTCGACCAGGATGGCCCGCCAGTCGATGTCCTCGTCGCGTTGGCTCAGCGCCAGGCCCAGGTCGGCGGCCAACGCGAGTGCGGCGGTGTGGTTGCCGTCCAGGAACTCGGCGCCGCGCTCGCACACCTGCCCGTTGCCGAACGTGTGACTGAACACGCGCCCGCCCACACGATCGCGTGCCTCGAGCACCACCACGTCCAGACCGGCGGCAACGAGGTCGGTCGCGCACTGCAGCCCGGCCAGGCCGGCACCGATGACGATCACGTCGTGGGTGGATGCGTCGCCCATCAGAACAGGGTGGGCTGGTCGAACTTCACGGCGCGCCGCACGCCGGTCCAGGGGACGTAGTTGTCCATGAACACCCAGGTGCGCCGGTGGATGGCGGACGGGCCGTAGCCCTGCAGCGCAGCGCGGTGCACCGCGCACGGGTAGCCCTTGTTGGTGTCGAAGCTCCAGTGCGGGTAGCTCACGGCCATCTCGCGCATCAGCCGGTCGCGGGTGACCTTGGCCAGGATGCTCGCCGCGGCCACCGAAAGGCACACCATGTCGGCCTTCACCCGCATCTCCACGTGCGGCACTGCGCCCTGCACGAAGTTCCACTTGCCGTCGACCACCGCGGCGTCGGGCCGCACGCCCAGTCCGTCGATGGCGCGGCGGGCCGCAAGGCGCTGCGCTTCGGCCATGCCCAGGCGATCGCACTCCTCCTGGCTGGCGGCGCCCACCGCCCATGCGTCGCACCAGTCGGCGATGCGGTCGAAGAGCTTCTCGCGGTTCGACTCGCTGAGCATCTTCGAGTCGCGCACGCCGTTCACCCGCTTGTCGCGGGGCAGGATGGCCGCACCCACCATGAGCGGCCCGGCCCACGCACCGCGACCCACTTCGTCGATGCCGACCACCACGTCGTGGCCCTCGGACCACAACTCCTTCTCGATCCCGCGGGTGGGGGCGCGCTTGACCATGGCTCAGCGCAGCACGAGTGCGGCCGGGCCCGCGGCCACCTCGCCCACCGTCCACCACATGGGGGACAGCTGGGCGACGGCCTCGGGCGCAACGGCGGCGAGCAGGCCACCCGAGGTCTGCGGGTCCATGCACAGCGCCTCGCCCACCGGGTCGGCGGTGCTGGTGACGTAGGGGGCCACGTAGTCGCGGTTGCGCGGGTCGCCGCCGGTGCGAACACCGCGAGCGGCCGCCTCTCGGGCGCCGGGGTAGGCCACGATGCCGTCGGTGTGCACCACCACCTGCACGGCGCCGCGCTCGGCCATCTCCCAGCCGTGGCCGGCCAGGCCGTAGCCGGTGACGTCGGTGACGGCGTGCACCACACCGCCCAGGGCCTGCAGTTCCTCCGATGCGGCGCGGTTCACGCGGCGCATGCCGGCGATGGCGGCGGCCTTGTCGTCGGCGGTTCCGCCGGCCAGCGCCAGTGCCGTGCCGATGGGCTTGCTGAGCACCAGCACGTCGCCCGGCCGGGCACCTCCCTTGCGGAACACGCGGTCGGGGTGGACCACGCCCTGCACGGCGAGGCCGAAGATGGGCTCGGGGTTGCGGATGGTGTGGCCGCCGGCGATGGTGCCACCGGCCTCGGCCACCACGGCCGCCGCGGCGTCGAAGATGGCGACGATGGCCTCACGCGGGAAGTGCTCAGGGAACGCGGCGACGTTCACGGCGATGACCACGCGGCCGCCCATGGCGAACACGTCGCTGCACGCGTTGGCGGCCGCGATGGCACCGAAGTCGGCCGGGTGGTCGACGAGCGGCGGGAAGAAGTCGGTGGTGCTCACCAGCGCCACATCGGGTGCCACCTGGTAGATCGCGGCGTCGTCGAACGGCGCCAGGCCGACGAGCAACGACGGGTCCAGGCCGGCGGGCATCTCGCGCACCAGGCCGGTGAGCAGCGAGGCACCCCACTTCGCCGCACACCCCCCGCACGAGGTCCATTCGGTGAGCTTCAGGTCGGCGAAATCGTGCTCCACGGTCGTCACGGCGACAGCCTACGGTGTGCCCATGTACACCGTTGGCCCGTACACGTTCACCGAGCAGGACGCACGCAAGACCGTCGATGCGCTCGCCAAGGTGTGGCCGCTGTACGCCCAGGGCCGCGATGCCGCCGCCCTCGCGCCGCTCGTGCCGACGCTGACCGGCGACCTGGCCGACGACCTTCAGCGGGTGTGGGCGGCCTGGCAGGCGGCCGGTCCGGCGCTGCGTGCCGCTGGCCAGCTGCCCGCCTCGATCACCGGCACGGTGGTGCAACTGAACACCAGCAAGGGCGGGTTGCCGAAGCTGCCCCAGCCGGCAGTGACGGTCGGTTGGCGGGGCGTCGACGGCGACCGCCAGGCCACCCGCGTGCACCACGGCCGGCCCTTCCAGGCGTTGTGCCTGTGGAGCCAGGAGGTCATCGACGAGCTCCACGCACAGGGCCACCCCATCGCGGCCGGGCTGGCCGGCGAGAACATCACCGTGCGCGGCATCCCGTGGGCCGACGTGCGGCCCGGCGTGCGCCTGCAGGTGGGCAGCGTGCTGTGCGAGGTCAGCTCGTACGCGCTGCCGTGCTTCCAGAACCGGGCGTGGTTCACGGACGGCGAGTTCGAGGTGATGCACCACGAACGTGGCCCGGTGAGCCGGGTCTACGCCACGGTCCTTCAGCCCGGCGCCATCGCGGCCGGCGATCCGGTGGTGCTGGAGCCCTGACCGGTGGGCGCGTCGGCAGGCCACGGCACCCCGCCCTCCTCGCGGGTGACGAGCGCGACCGAGTCGCGGATGGCGCTGCGCACGAGTTCGAGCCCGGCCAGGCCCGGCAGCTGGTCGATGCGGTCCTCGATGCGGTCGATGAGCGACAGCCCTTCACCGTGCCCGAACAGGTACGCGGTGGTGAACGCCGTCTCGATGCGTGGCACGTCGCCGTTGCCCACCGGCGCCCACTGGTGGCGCAGGAACCACGACGTCACCCGCTGTGCCCGGCGGTCACCGTCCAACAGGTCGCGCGCCGCTGACGAGTAGTACGCGGCGTGGCGGCCCTCCTGGCGCATGATCCGGCCGAGCAGTTCGGTGAGCACCGGGTGGTCGGCGATCTGGGCGAGCCGGTTGTAGGCGGCGTTCGCGGTCCACTCGTTGATGGCGCCCCAGGTCATGTGCACCGCCGGGAACTTGCGGACGCCGTGCCCCAACAGCCAGAAGATGGCCGGGCTCCAGAACAGGTACCGGTTGTTGAACCGGCGCATGTCGGCCAGGCGCGGGTCGTGCGCAGGGCGGTCGTGCGCGTCGAGCACCCGCCCGATGGCCTGGCCGTGCCAGTACTCCTCGTAGTTCCACAGCGTCAGGAACGCGGTGAACTGCGGGTCCTTCCACTGCGGCAGCATGAGCAGCTCGCGTGTGTACAGGACGGTCTGGTACTCGATGTCGTGCATGTAGCCCAAGCAGCGCAGCACCTCGGGCGACAACGGTCGCTCGCGGAAGGCGTCGAAGTCGAGGTCGTCGGTCTTCAGACGGCCGCCGTGCTCCTGGAACTTGTCGATCGGGAGGGTCATGACTCCCCTTCGGGGTGGGGCTTCAACTGGATCGGTCATCGACGGTATCCCATACTCGCGGGCATGCCCGCCCGATATCGCGCCCTCGCCTTCAGCGGAAGCCTCCGCCAGGGCTCCACCAACACCGCGCTCGTCCGCCTGGCCGAGCGCCTGGCGCCGCCCGAGCTGCAGATCGAGTGGGTCGACTGGGTGGATCAACTGCCGTGGATGAACCCCGACCTGGAGAGCGACCCGCCGCCGGTGCTGCAGCGTTGGTGGGACGCGCTGCGCGGCGCCGACGCGCTCATCGTGGGCATGCCCGAGTACAACTGGAGCCCCACTCCCCTGGC
>CBHWEI010000068.1:0-15809 GCA_966112835.1 uncultured Acidimicrobiaceae bacterium | reverse complement strand
GCTGATGCCGCCGATCTTGCGGCGCGCCAGCGTTCCCGTCGCCAGCACGGCCACGACGGCCGCACCTGCGAGCGGCGCGTCCCACCAGCCCACGGCCTCCGCGGTGATGGCCACGCCGACCAGTGACCCGACGACGGCCCGACCCGGGCTGGTGCCCCGGCCGTAGTCGGCACCCAGGCCCGAGTGCGTGGCCAGCGGCATGGTGCCGGCCATGGCCACCGCGGCCACGCGACCCATGGTGTGCGCGGCGACCGCGCCGGTGAACATGGCCCACGGACCGGGCAGCGAGCCGAGCGAGACGATGCGCAGCACGATGGACGCGCAGATGGCCGCGACGCCGTAGGTGCCGTGGCGCGAGTCCTTCAGGATCTCGAGCCGTCGCTCGACCGTCCACCCGCCACCGAACGCATCGGCGATGTCGCCCAGGCCGTCCTCGTGGAACGCGCCGGTGATCAACAGGCCCACCGCCACCGCGACCGCGCCGGCGACCAGCGGCGGGGTGAGGTGCCACATGCCGGCCGCGGTGCCACCCACGGCGGCGCCGATGATGGCCCCCGCCACGGGGAACCACGCAACCGTCCGGCTGAGTGACGGCTCCTTGCGCAAGCGGATGGGGACGCGCGTCAGGAACTGCAGCGCGGCGAGCACGCCCACGGGGTCAGCCGAACCACTCGCCGAACGTGGGCACGTCGGTGATGCCGACGCATGCCATGCGCACCAGCGGCACGGCCGCCATGGCGCCCGACCCTTCGCCCAGGCGCATGCCGAGGTCGAGCAGCGGTGCCAGGCCCAGGCGCTCGGCCAGGCGTCGGTGCCCGGGCTCGGCCGACACGTGACCCAGGCGGCAGTGGGCGAGCGCGCCAGGGCAGGCGGCCTCCAACGGCAACGCCGACGCGGTGACCACGTAACCGTCGAGCAGCACCGGGATGCCGCGGTGGCGAGCGGCGACGATGGCCGCGGCCATTGCAACCAGTTCGGCGCCGCCCACTTCGCGCAGCACCTCCAGCGGGTCGGTGACTGCGCCGATGCGGGCGACCGCAGCGGCGACGGCCTCGCGCTTGCGGGCCAGGCCGTCGTCGTCGACACCCGTGCCGCGGCCCACCCAGTCGGACGGGTCGCCACCCTGCAGTGCCGCGGTGACGGCTGCGGCCGCGGTGGTGTTGCCGATGCCCATCTCGCCCAGCACGCGCCGGTCGGCGTCGAGCGCATCGACAGCGGTCCGGGCCGCGTCGACGCATTCGGCTAAACGTTCGGGCGACAGCGCGGCCTCGACGCGCAGGTCGCCCGTGGGCCGGCCCACGCCGACGTCGATCGCTTCGACCGTGGCGCCAGCCGCGGCCGCGAACGCCGACACCGTGCTCTTCCCGGCGCGGTACGCGGCGAGCATGGCCCCGGTGACCTCGATGGGGTAGGCGCTCACGCCGGCTGCCGCCACGCCGTGGTCGGCGGCGAAGATGAGCCCTGCGGGACGGCGCACGGCCGGGGTGGGAGTGCGCTGCCACTCGGCCACCCACGCGGCCACGTCGTCCAGCCGGGCGAGCGCACCGGCCGGTCGCAGGATGTCGGCCGCGCGCTCGCGCACCGCGTCGCCTGCGGCCACGTCGGGTGCGGGCAGTGATGCCAGCGCGTCGTGCAACCATTCGTTCACAGCAACTCCCAGGGGTCGTGCAGGCGGACCGCGCGGCCCGCCACCATCAGCATCGTCGTGTCGGCGATGGCGGCCACCTGTTGGTTCAGGCGGCCGAGTTCGTCACGGTACTCGCGGCCCAGCGGCGTGTCCGGGTGAACGCCCATGCCCACCTCGTTGCTCACCACCACCGTCGGCGCCTTGCGTTCGGCGAGCGACGCCACGGCATCGGCGCAGACGGCGCCGCGCTCCACGTCGTGGGCGAACAGGTTGCCCAGCCACACGGTGAGGCAGTCGACCACCAGGAACTGATCGGCGGGCACGCTGCGGATGGCGTCGGCCAACGCCACGGGCTCCTCGACGGTCGCCCAGTGCGGCGGCCGCTCCAGGCGATGACGTGCCACGCGGTCGCGCAGGTCGTCGTCGAACGGTTCGGCCGTCGCCACGAAGGTGACGGGCGCCGACTGCCGTTCGGCCATCCGCACGGCCAGCGTGCTCTTGCCGCTGCGGGCGCCACCGAGCAGCAACGTGAGCATCAGTAGTCGATGCCGCGCTTGGCCAGGATGCCGCTGTCGTACGCGTGCTTCACGTGGCGCATCTCGGTGACGGTGTCGGCGATGTCGATGAGCTCCTGCGGCGCGTCGCGACCGGTGACGATGACGTTCACGTGCTTCGGGCGCCCGGCGATGGCGGCCACCACGTCGGCCGTGGAGACCCACCCCCATGTGCACAGGTAGGTGAGCTCGTCGAGGATGACCAGGTCGTGCTCACCGGCGGCGAGCACGCCGGCTGCCGTGGCCCACGCCGCCTTCGCCAGGTCGATGTCGTGCTGCAGGTCGTCGGAGTCCCACGTGAAGCCGCCGCCCAGCGAATGCCACTCGACGCCCAGCGTGCGGCCGATCTTCTCCTCGCCCACCTTCCAGTCACCGCTCTTCACGAACTGCAGCACGGCCACCTTCCAGTCGCGGGCGAGGGCGCGGATCATCACGCCGAACGCGGCGGAGCTCTTGCCCTTGCCGTTGCCGGTGTTCACCAGCACGAGGGACTCGGCCTGGCGGCCGCCCGAAGGGCGAGGGTCGTCGGTGAGGGGCTGCAGGTCGTCGTTGCTCATGGCGGTTGGAGCATACGCACGGGTTTGCTACGGTTGCCCCGTCCGGCTCGGAACCCGATCCGGATGTGTGGTTGCCAGCGAAGTCCGGTGAGATCCCGGCACTGTCCCGCAACGGTGGTCCGTGTTCAGCACGGCGAGTCCGGTCGCCTGCTGCCATACGCGACAACCAGACCCTCGAGGCAAGGGCGGTCCGCGGCGGAGAACCCGCCCGTTCCCAACTTGTCCTCCCGAACGGAGGACAGCGTCCTCCGGAAAGCGGAGGATTTTTCCGTGCAACGTTTCACGTCCATTGCTGCTCTGACAGCCATGTTGCTCACGGCCGCGGCCTGCGGCGACGACTCGTCGTCGACCAACACGGCCGCGCCCGACACCACCGGCGCCGACACCACGGTGGTGGAGACCACCGCCGGCGTCGACACCACGGCGGCCGACAGCACGCTGCCGGCCGATGCGCCGACGGCCATCGTCAGCCTGTCGCCGACGGCCACCGAGATGCTCTTCGCCATCGGTGCCGCCGACCAGGTGATCGCGGTCGACGACCAGAGCAACTACCCGGCCGAGGCGCTCGACAAGCCGCACGACCTGTCGGGCTTCGAGCCCAACGTCGAGGCCATCGCCGCGCTGAAGCCCGACCTCGTCATCATGCAGGACCCCACCGTGCAGGAGCAGCTGGAAGCGCTGGGCATCACCGTGTGGATCGGTGCCGCGCCGTCGTCGTTCGACGACGTGTACACGCAGATCGAACAGCTCGGCGCGGCCACCGGCCACATCGGTGGCGCCGCCGAACTGGTGGGCAACATGAAGACCGACATCGACGCCGCCATCGCCGCGGCACCGAAGGTCGACTCGGCAACGCCCGTGGGCGTGTACCACGAGCTGGACAACACGCTCTACAGCGTCACCAGCAACACGTTCATCGGTCAGGTGTACGCGCTCTTCGGGCTGACGAACATCGCCGACGGCGCCCAGCCGGGCAACGACTACCCGCAGCTGAACGCCGAGTACATCGTGCAGCAGAACCCGGCGCTCATCTTCCTGGCCGACACGAAGTGCTGCGGCGAGTCGCCCGAGACCGTCGCCGCCCGACCGGGCTGGAACGCCATCGACGCCGTGAAGAACGGTGGCGTCATCGCGATCGACGACGACATCGCGTCGCGTTGGGGACCGCGCCTGGTCGACTTCGTGAAGGCCGTGTCCGACGCACTCGCCAAGGTCCCGGCAGGAGCCTGACGTGTTCGCCCGTCGTCGCCTCAACGCATGGTGGATCGTCGCAGCCGTCGCGCTGCTCGTCGGCTCCGTCGTGCTCGGGGCGATGATCGGGCCGGCCGGCGGCATCTCGTCGGCCAACTGGGACATCATCTGGAACATCCGCCTGCCGCGGGTGGTGCTGGCCGGTGTCGTCGGTTCGATGCTGTCGCTGTCCGGCGCGAGCTACCAGGGCGTGTTCCGCAACCCGCTGGTCGACCCCTACCTGTTGGGGGCGGCCGCGGGCGCGGGCCTTGGCGCCACGCTGGTGTTCGCGTACGGCCGTTCCGCCACCTCGGGGTGGCCGGTGGACCCCCTGCCACTGGCCGCCTTCGTCGGTGCGCTGCTCGCCGTGCTCGTCACCTACGTGGTGGGCGCGTCGTTCGGCGGCAGCGGGCTGAGCCTGGTGCTGGCCGGCGTGGCGGTCGCCGCGCTCGGCACGGCCGTGCAGCAGTACCTGCTGCTGCGCAACAGCGACGTCATCAAAGAGGTCTACAGCTGGATCAGCGGTCGGGTGAGCACGGCCACGTGGGACGACGTGAAGTTGGTGGCGCCGTACGTGCTCGTCGCCACGGTCGTGTTGCTGGTGCACCGTCGCCAGCTCGACGTCTTGCGCGTGGGCGACGAGGAAGCAGCCACGCTCGGCTCGGAGGTCGCTCGCATCCGCCTGGTGGTGGTCATCGCCGCCACCCTGGGCACGGCCGCGGTGGTCAGCGTGAGCGGCCTCATCGGCTTCGTCGGCATCATGGTGCCGCACCTGGTGCGCCTGGTTGCCGGCTCGTCGTACCGGGTGGTGCTGCCGCTCAGCATCCTGGTTGGTGCGTCGTTCCTCATCCTCGCCGACATCCCCGGTCGCATGATCGAGCACGGCGGCGAGACGCCCATCGGCGTGGTCACCGCGCTGCTCGGCGCGCCGATGTTCATCTTCGTGCTGCGCAGTCGACGGGTACCGGCATGAGCTCGCTCGGCTTCGAGTGCGTGAACGTGTTGTACGGCGACCGCGAGGCCGTCTACGCGCTGGACGAGCAGGTGAAGCCCGGCGAGTGGCTGTGCCTCATCGGCCCGAACGGTGCCGGCAAGTCGTCGGTGCTGCGCGCCGTGGCCGGCCTGGTGAAGTACCGCGGCGTCATCACGGTCGACGGCGCGCCCATCGACATGCGCTCGCCCAAGCGCCGTGCCGCGATGGTGGCGTACGTGCCGCAGTCGCCGCTCATGCCCGACGACATGACCGGTGCCGAGTACGTGCTGCTCGGCCGCAACCCGTACGTCGGCTACTTCGGCAGCGAGACCAAGCACGACCGGGCCCTGGTGGAGGACGTGCTCGAGCGGCTCGACCTGCACGAGTTCGGCCCGCGCCGGCTGGGCACGCTCAGCGGCGGCGAGCGACAGCGGCTGGTCATCGCCCGGGCCATCGCCCAGGAGTCGCCCATCCTGCTGCTCGACGAGCCCACCAGCGCGCTCGACATCGGCCACCAGCAACAGGCGCTGGAGCTGGTCGACCGTCTGCGCCACGAGCACGGGCTGACCGTGGTGTCGGCCATGCACGACCTCACCCTCGCCGGCCTGTACGCCGACCGCCTGTCGCTGCTGCACCACGGCCACGTGGTGGCCACCGGGTCGGCGGCGCACGTGCTGCGGCCCGACATCCTCAGCGAGTTCTACGGCGTCAGCGTCAGCGTGCACGAACAGGACGACGGCACCGTGGTGGTCGTCCCCAAGCGCGGTCGCGCCGGCTGATCAGTTGGTCGCCAAGCCCTGGCTGATCGACCGGCCACGGCGTCGTGACATGATCGGCCGATGAAGTTCGGCATCGTCTTCGCCAACACCGGTCCGTTCACCCAGCCCGACGCCGCGGCCACGTTCGCCCGCGCCGCGGAGGAGGCGGGCTTCGAGTCGCTCTGGACCGTCGAGCACGTCGTCGTGCCGTCGGACTACGAGTCGGCCTACCCGTACTCGCCCACGGGCAAGATGCCCGGCACCGAGGACATGCCCATCCCCGATCCGCTCATCTGGCTGGCCTACGTCGCCGCTGCCACCACGCGCATCAACCTGGCCACGGGCATCCTCATCCTTCCCCAGCGCAACCCGGTGGTGCTGGCCAAGGAGCTCGCCACGCTCGACCACCTGTCGGCCGGCCGCATGCTGCTGGGCATCGGCGTCGGCTGGTTGGAGGAGGAGTTCGACGCCATCGGCGTGCCATTCGCCGAGCGCGGCAAGCGCACCGACGAGTACGTCGCCGCCATGCGCGCTCTGTGGACCGAGGACAAGGCCACGTTCCACGGCGAGTTCGCCAACTTCGACGAGTGCATCATGCGCCCGCGTCCCGTGAACGGGCCCATCCCGGTGCACGTCGGCGGCCACACCGACATCGCCGCGCGCCGTGCCGGTCGCCTGGGCGACGGGTACTTCCCGGGCAAGGGCACGCACGAGGAGCTGGCGCGCACGTTCGACATCGTCCGCACCACTGCCCGCGAGCACGGCCGCGACCCCGATGCCATCGAGATGACCACCGGCGGCAACGGCGCAGTGGGTGGCGGCGCGCTCGACGAAGTGAAGGCGCTCGCCGACCTGGGCGTCGCCCGAGTCATGCTGCCGGCGTTCCTCTTCTACGGCGACACCGAGGCCGCGCTGGCCCGCTACGGCGACGAAGTGATCAGCCGCGCCTGACTCAGAGGGACTGCAGGCCGAGGAGGTAGGCGGCGTTGGCGTCGGTGACGTCGTTGAACGTCGACTCGGTGGTGGTGAGCGTCAGCAGTGACACGTTGTCGCCCTCCACCGAGAACAGCGCCAGGAAGTGCAGCGGCTCGCCGGCACCCGAGGTGGGCACGTCGCCCGTGAACTCGATGTAGCCGAGCGGGTTGCCCTTGTCGCCGATGATCTTGCCCGAGTCGACCACCTCGTAGTCGCCCATGTTGTCGAGGCTGAACTGCAGGTAGCCGTCCAGGTCGCGGCCGTCGGCCGACTGGCTGATGATGTTCACGTTGTTGGCGAACTTGTCGGTCGTCGGCTTGACCGTCCAGAACTCGATGCCCTCGGCGACGACACCGGTCTGCGCCTCCCATTCGGGCGACACGTCGGTGGTGTACAGGCCTTCGGGGTCGTCGAACGCCACGGCGTCGTCGGGCCGGCTGCCGGTGCCGTCGGGGATGCTCGTGTCGGTCACGTCGGTCGACTCGGGTGCCGTGGTCTCGGGCAGCGTCGTCTCGGCGGCCGTGGTCTCGACGACCGTCGTCTCCACCGCAGTGGTCTCGGCGGCGGTGCTGGCCGACGCGTCCTTGCCGTCGGACGAACAGGCCGAGGCCAGCAGCCCCAACCCGCCCACGAGGGCGATGGCGAGCGAACGACGGACGAGCGAATGTGCCTGCATCACCCCAGTCTGCCGGGCCGGACCCGCGGCGAGTGGTGTCACGCAGAACTCGAGTTCGGGCGGAAGGGGTCAGACGACGGGCTGGAACCAGGCGTCGCCGCCCAGGATGCGGTCGGCCTCGGCCGGGCCCCACGAGCCGCGGAAGTACGGGTGCACCGGGCCCGGGTTGTCGAGCGCGGGCTGCACCACACGCCAGGTCTGTTCGACGATGTCCTCGCGGGCGAACCGCCGGGGCAGGCCGGCGAGCGCGTCGTCGAGCAGGCGCTCGTACGCCTCACGGCGCTCGCCGAGCGCAGCGGCGAAGTCGACGGCGATGTCGACGTTCTGGCTGTCGAGGTGCTGACCGGGCGTCTTCGCCTGCAGGGTGAACGTGACGCCGTCGTGCTTGCCCAGGCGGAACCGCACCAGGTTGCGTTGCGGCTCGGGGCCACCGGCCTCGTCGAACAGCAGGCTCGGCGGCTCGCGGAACTCGACGACCACCTCGGTGGCCGCCGACGTGAGCCCCTTGCCGCAGCGGACGTACCACGGCACGCCGGCCCAACGCCACGAATCGATCTCCAGGCGGGCCGCGATGAACGTCTCGACGTTCGAGTCGGCGGCCACGCCGGGCTCGTCGCGGTAGCCCACGTACTGCCCGCGCACCATGGCGACGGGGTCGATGGGTCGCATGGCCGCGAAGACCTTGGCCTTCTCGTCCTGCAGGAAGCTGCTCTCGGGGCCGACGGGCGGTTCCATCGCCACCAGCGACAGCACCTGCAGCAGGTGGTTCTGCATGATGTCGCGCACCGCGCCGACACCGTCGTAGAAACTGCCTCGGCCCTCGACGCCGATGGTCTCGCTCATGGTGATCTGCACGCTGCGCACGTAGTTGCGGTTCCACACCGGCTCGAGCAGGGTGTTCGAGAAGCGGAACACCAACAGGTCCTCCACGCTCTCCTTGCCCAGGTAGTGGTCGATGCGGAAGATGCGCTCCTCGGGGAACACAGTGTGCAGCAGGTCGTTGAGCTCGACGGCGCTGGCGTAGTCGCGACCGAACGGCTTCTCGACCACGATGCGGCCGCGGTTGTTCAGCCCCACCGACGCCAGCCACTGGGCCACCGTCGGGAACATCGACGGCGGGATGGCCATGTAGTACACGGCCTGCTGGCTGTGGTGGGCGTCGAGCGCGTCGCACAGCCCGCTCCACGTGGCCGGGTCGGCGTAGTCGCCCTGGATGAGGTCCAGCCGGGCCAGCAGCGATTCGATGACCGACGCCTTCGCGTCGGGCACGGCGGCGATGATCGAGTCGTGCGCGTGCTGCCGGAAGCCGTCGTCGCTCCAGTCGCTGCGGGCGACACCGATGACCGGCACCGACAGCAGGCCGTGCTCCTCCATGCGGTACAGCGCGGGGAACAGCTTCTTCTTGCTGAGGTCGCCCGTGGCGCCGAACAGCACCAGGGCGTCGGCTCGGGGTTGCTGGGCGACGGTCACGAGCGGTTCTCCTTCACCTCGTGGTGGCCGCCGAAACCGGCGCGCATGGCGGACAGGATCTTGTGCGCGACCGCGCCCCGCTCCCGCGAGTAGAAGCGGTCCCACAGCGACGCCGACAACGTGGGTACCGGCACGCCTTCGTCGATGGCGGCATGCAGGGTCCAGCGGCCTTCGCCCGAGTCGCTCACCCGGCCCTCGTAGGCGCTGAGTTGCGGGTCGGCGTGGAAGGCGGCGGCGGTGAGGTCGAGCAGCCAACTGGACACCACGCTGCCGCGGCGCCACACCTCTGTGATGGCCGCCAGGTCCAGGTCGTAGCGGTAGTACTCGGGGTGGGTGAGCGGTGCGGTCTCGGCGTCCTTCGGACGGTCGTCGCTGCCGATGTTCGCGTTGGCGAGCACGTTCAGGCCCTCGGCGTACGCGGCCATCATCCCGTACTCGATGCCGTTGTGGACCATCTTCACGAAGTGGCCGGCGCCGGCGGGCCCGCAGTGCAACCAGCCGTGCTCCTCGGTGCCCTCGGCGCCGGTGCGCCCCTCGGTGCGTGGCGCGGTGTCGATGCCCGGGGCCAGCGTCTCGAACACCGGGGTGAGCTGACGGATCGAGTCGTCGGGGCCGCCGACCATCAGGCAGTAGCCGCGCTCCAGGCCGAACACGCCACCACTGGTGCCCACGTCGACGTAGTTGATGCCCTTGGGGGCCAACGCCGCGGCACGATCGACGTCGTCGCGGTACCACGAGTTGCCGCCGTCGATGATGGTGTCGCCGGGCGAGAGCAGTGGCTCGAACAGGGCGATGGTGGAGGCCACGAATGCGGCCGGCACCATCAGCCAGATGTGGCGGGGCGCCTCGAGCGCGTCGACCACCTCCTGCGGGGTGAGCGCGCCGCGCGCACCCTCGGCCTGCATGGCGGCCACGGCGTCGGGGCTGACGTCGTACGCGATGCAGTCGTGTCCGTCGCGCAGCAGGCGACGAACCATGTTGGCGCCCATGCGCCCCAGACCGACCATGGCGATTTGCATGGCGCACAGGTTGCCACGTCCGCGGCCGATACCCTCGCGGCGATGACCGACAGGGAACGGGCACTCCAGGGGACCGCTGCTGCGCACCGCACGCTCGAGGCGCGGCTGGCCGGCCTCACCGACGAACAGGCGCGCCGCCCGTCGTTGCTGCCCGACTGGACGGTCGGTCACGTGCTCACCCACATCGCCCGCAACGCCGATGGTCTGCGCAACATGGTGGAAGCTGCCCAGCGCGGCGAGGTGGCCGACATGTACCCGGCGCTCTCGTACGCCAACGGCTTCGAGCGCCGCACCGCCGACATCCAGGCCGGTGCCGCTCGCAGCGCGGCCGCGCTGGTCGACGACGTGCGCATCTCCGCCGCGCGGCTCGAGATGGCGTTCGACGCGCTCGACGACGCCGGTTGGCAGGGCCAGGGCAACGCCGCGTTCGGCCCGGTGGCCGTCGCCGACATCCCGCAGCGCCGCTGGACCGAGGTGGAAGTGCACCACGCCGACTTGGGCCTGGGGTACGGCTGGGCCGACTGGCCGGCCGAGTTCGTCCGCGTCGAGATCCAGCGGCTCACCATGCTGTGGAACAGCCGCCGGTCCATGGGCCTCACCGGCCTGCCGCCCGAGGCCCTCGCTGCCGACGAACACCGTCGTGCCGCGTGGCTGCTGGGCCGCGCCGACATCGACGGGTTGGAACCTGCGGGGTTGATGGGATGAGCCGCGTGATGTTCCGCCGCGTCGTCGGTGTGCTCCTGGCTGCGGTGGCGATCGTCGCGTTCCCCGCCGCCACGGCGTCGGCCCACGCCGCGCTCGAGAGCAGCACGCCCAGCGCCAACAGCGTCATCGAGGCCAGCCCGCCGCAGATCGTGCTCGACTTCGACGAGGACATCGAGGCCTCGCTGGCCAGCATCCAGTTGTTCGACGCCCAGCGTCAACGCATCGAGCTCGGCTCGGCCGGCGCAGGTGCCGACGCCACGATCGTGCAGGCCGACCTGCCGACACTCGACGACGGCCTGTACGCGGTGGTCTGGCGGGTCACCTCGGCCGACGGCCACGTGGTCGACGGGGCGTTCAGTTTCCAGGTGGGCACTGCGTCCGGTGGCAGTGGCAACGACCTCATCGCCGACGTCAGTGGTGGCGCCGGTGTGGACCCCGCGCTGAAGTGGTCGTACGGAATCGCCCGCTTCCTGGCGCTCGCCGGTGTCGTCCTGCTGGTCGGCGTGGGCGTCTGGTCGTTGCAGGGCCGACCCGAGTTGGGCACCATCGCCCGCATCCGCCGCACCATGTGGGTGGGTTGGGGGTCGCTGCTCGTCGGAGCGGTCGGTGCCTTCGGCATGTTCGGCGCGCAGGCCAAGGGTGGCTCTATGGGCGATGCGTTCTCGCCGTCCGTGTGGGGCGACATCGCCGGCACCGACACCGGTAGGGCGCTGCTGCTGCGCATCACGCTCGGCATCGTGCTGGGCGGCATGTTGGCCATGTGGGACGCGCACGACCGCACGTGGTGGCAGGGAGTGGCCGGGTCCGCCGCGCTCATCACGCTGGTCACGTTCTCCGCGTCGGGGCACCCGAACTCGCTGTCGCCGCGGCTGCTGTGGATCGCCATCGACGTCGCGCACCTGGCGGCGGTCACGCTGTGGGTAGGCGGCCTGTTCGCCATGCTGCTCGCCGGCAAGGCCTGGCTGTCCGAACCCGAAGCGGTGCGTCCGGTGCAGCGCTACTCGGCCACTGCCCTGGTCGCCGTGCCGGTCATCGTGGCCACTGGCGTGGCCCAGACACTGAAGCTCAGTGGCGGCCTCGACGACGTGAGCGCGACCACGTGGGGCCGACTGCTGCTCGGCAAGGTGATGCTGGTCATCATGATGGTCGCCCTCGGCGGCGTGTCGCGGTGGTTGCTGCGGCACGACGGTGCCGCGTCCATCCGTCGCACGGTGCTGGTCGAGGGGGTCATCGGTCTGCTGGTCATTGGTCTGGCCGCCGGCATGGTCGCCCAGCCGCCCCGGCCGTCGGTGCCCGCGATCCCGTTCAACCAGGCCGTCACCGCCAGCGGGGTCATCGCCGCGGTCACCATCAACCCCGGCAGCGTCGGCAGCAACGAGATGCACGTGCTCATCACTCCGCCTGGCGGTTCGCTCACTCCGGTCGCCAGTGTCACGGCGCGGGTGTCGCTGCCGTCGGCCGGCATCCCGAACTCGCCCATCACGCTGACGCCCGAGGGCTCGAACCACTACAGCGGCAACGTGACGTTCCCCGAGTCGGGCGAATGGACGCTCGAGCTCATCGTCAACGTCACTGCCAGCGACAGCGCGCTGCTGAAGACCACGGTCACCATCCCCTAGCTCGCCGGTCGAACGGCCGACTCGTCAGGGCCCGACCGGTCAGCTGCGCAGCCAGGCGAGTGCCGCGGCGTGCCCCTCGTCGATCATCTCGACGGTCTTGCCCACGTCGAATGTCATCAGCGACGACGGGCCGGCCGGGATCTCCACGACGTGCAGCCCGGGCGGCGGCCGGCGCAGCACGGTGCGGCCGTGCGCCTCGACGCCGATGGAGCTGGAGCGGAAGAGGATCTCGAGCGCGTTCGTGGGCGGATCGTCGGCCGACAGTGGCGGCACCGACAGCACCACCGCACTGGCCACACCCAGCTCCACCGCGAGGTCGAGCGGGATGTCGGCCACGACGCCGCCGTCGATGAGCGTGCGCCCGTCGAGGTGCACCGGCGGGTACACGCCGGGGAACGCCGTGCTGGCGATGACCGCCGTGACGGTCTCACCGTGCGTCAGCGCCACGGCCTCACCGGTGGACAGGTCCGTGGCGACCAGCACGAGGCGCACCGGGGCGTGCTCGAGCAGGCGTCCACCGAGCTGCCGGCGCAGGAACTCGACACCGTGGCGGTTGTCGAGGAACGAGGGGTGGCGGCCGGCCATGGCCATGGCCATGCGCCCGGGCTGCAACCGCATCAGGTCGCGGCGGCGGATGCCCCGCCAGATGCCCTCCAGGCGGCGGACGCCCTCGGCCCCCTGGTGCCAGGCGAACAGTGAGGCGTTCACGGCACCGGCGGACACGCCGATGAGCACGTCGGGCACCACGCCCGCATCGGTGAGAGCGCGAAGCACGCCCACCTGGTAACTGCCCAGCGCACCGCCGCCCGGCAGCACGAACGCCAGCGGGCGGGGCAGCGCGTTCAGCTCGTCGGGGGTCACCCGCCCACTATTTCAGAGATTGTAGACGACGTGCTCGCCCACGGTCCAGCCGTTCAGCACCTGGGCCACCTGGCCGCGCATCTCCAGCCCGAGCTCGCCCGTGTCGGCACCGGGCAGGAGCATCAGCCAGTCGATGAAGGCGTTCAGGAACTGCACGGAGGGGATGTTCGGCCCGTCGAGATCCAGCTGCGGCGGCGGCGGAACCTGGTCGGTGATGCGGCCGTCCTGCAGCCACCGGTCGTACACGGAACGGGCGACGACGACGCCCGCCTGCGCGAGCGCGACGTCGGAGCCGCGCTTGGCGTCGCGCAACTGCTCGCGCAGGTCGGGCGCGCCTGCGTGGGACCAGATGACGACGGTCAGGGTGGCTGCGGTGCCGAGGACGGCCCCGGGGACGAACGACGCAGCGATGGACGCCAGGCTGAAGATGGCCTGCCAGGCACGCTCGCGAAGGTCGAGGCGGCGAACGCGTTCGTTCACGATGAGGACTCCGATCATGCCCAAGTAACTGGTGAAGTCGGCGATGGAGTGGGCTCCCTCCGTCGCGAACGTTCGTCGGGCGCCGGCCACGATGGCGTCGGCCTGCTCCACGAAGCGATTCAATGCGCCCTTCTGGCGCAGCGCCGTGTTCACCAGCTTGGTGGCGAACGCGGCGTCGAGGTTCCACCGGTTGTTCGCCGGCGAGAAGTACACGGTCCACGGCACGATGAGGTCCGCCAGCAGCAGACCGGGGTCGAGCGAGCGGTCCTGCGCGAAGTAGGCGAGGAGCGGCACCACGATGCGGCGCGCCGTGTCGGGGTCGACCAGGGCGGGGTCCGAGCCGCGCCGGGCCACCTCGGCGGCGAGGCCCGGGTCGACCAGGTGGTCGAAGATGGAGGCCGGGTGCCACACGGCGGCGAGCAGGTACGGAGCAAGTGCCGACGGTTCGGCCAACAACGCCTTCAGCAGGATGTCGCCGGTGTTCTCGCCGGGCAGGTCGTCCAGTTCCTCGGCCGGGCGGTCGCGCAGGCGTCGCACCATGTCGGCCAGCGCCTGGCCGGTCAGACCCAGGTCGCGCACCACCAGTGCAGCCGTGTACGGGTCGACGGTGTCCAGCCAGGGCAGCGTGCCGCCGGCACCCACCTGGTGATGGGCGACGTGCGCGAATGCCGCGATGGCCATGTCCAGGTCGTCCAGACCCATGCGCATGCCGCCGTCCAGCTGGGCGACCCGCATGGCACGCGGGCGGGCGAGCGCCGACGTCCACTCGGCCCACCGGTCGAACTCGGCTGCGAATGCTGCGGCCGACGCCGGGTCGGCGCCGATGAGGTTCAGCTCGCGCGTGATCCAGCGCATGCGTGACGGGTCGTCGGCCAGGTCCTTCGGTGACAGCTCCTGCAGCCGCCGGCCCAGCGCCCTCGCCTCGTCGACGGTGGTGCGGGTGGGGTCGTCGGCCCGGGGGTCCAGCGCCACGGCCCAGCCGCGCTCGACGGCCATGAAGCGGGCGAGGGAGTTCTGCACCGCGGGCAGGTCGTCGCGGTCGTCGATGTCCTCGCGCAGCGGATCGGCGCGCAGGATGCGGTGCACGGTGGGCAACATGTCGCCGTCCATGTGGTGCACGATGCGGCGCACGGTGCGCATCGCCGTCGCTGCGTCGGGGTCGTCGCTGCGCAGTCGGCGCAACTGCTCCAGGGCACGCGTGGCGCGCACTTCGAAGATGCGCAAACCGATGGGGTCGTAGGCCAGGTAGGTCACGTCGGGTCGCTCACGCCACGTGCGGGGCCGTCACGACGGCCAGCCGTTCCAGGTCGTCGGCCCGCCGTTCCAGGCGGTGGGCCGCGCTCAACAGGTCGCGCGACTCGCGCAGCAGCGCGGCCCGGTCGCTGTGCAGCGTGTCGTACCAGTGCTGCTGCGACGGGCCCACCCACACGTCGGTCCCCGTGTGGCGGAACAGGTCGAGCACGTCGAGGTGCTGCACGGCTCGGGCCAGCGCCCGCAGAGCCACGGCGCGGTGGCGGAGGTGCTCCGCCGTGGCGGACGAGGGAGTGGTGGGCGTCATCACCCACACTGGGTACGGCCGGGTGGGCGCATCGGCAAAGAAGCCGATGGGCGCCCCGCGTTTCAGCCGAGGGTGCGGGTGACCAGGTGGTGGGGGAGCTGCGTGGCTTCGTCGGTGAAGCCGTCGCCCTGCACCACGAAGCCGTGGCGCTCGTAGAAGGCCAGCGCGGCATCGCGGGCCCGAGCCCACACCAACGGGAAGCCGCGCTCGGCGGCGAGTTCGCACCCGCGGTCCAGCACCACACCACCCGCACCCGTGCCCTGCAGGTGGTGCGCCGTGGCCATGCCGCGCAGCTGCACGGCGTGCGCGCCGTCGAGCTCACGGGGCACCCAGGTGGAGGTGCAGACCAGTTGGCCGTCGACGCGCAGGCCGAGGTGCCACGAGCCGGGCCAGTCGTCCTCCTTGAAGGCGACCTCCTTGGTGGGCGTGTCGGCGCGCAGCACGGCCAGACGCAACGGGTAGGTCTCGGCGGTGCCGATCTCGACCACGTCGTCGGCGGTGAACATCGGGCGAGCGGTCACGGCTGCATCACTGCGCCCCCGGCGGCGGCGCTCGCGTACATCGCGTCGACCACGCGGTGGGCGGCCACCGCGGTGTGCAGGTCGGGGGTGGAGGCGCGACCCTCCTGCACGGCGCGCACGAACTCGCCGTCGGGGTTGTCGCTGCCGTCACGCATGGGGGCGACCGCGGCACTCAGCGCCTCGCCCTCCAGCGACCCGGTGGTGCCGTCGCTGTCGGTCCACGAGA
>CBHWEI010000067.1:0-15896 GCA_966112835.1 uncultured Acidimicrobiaceae bacterium | reverse complement strand
GTTCTCGATGTTCCAGCAGAAGGGCCAGCCGAAGACGAACACGGGCGTCGTGCTCGACGCGTTCACGGCCGGTGTCGCCACGGGCACGTCGTTCGTCACCAACCCGCTGTGGAACGGCACCTACGTGACGTTCATCACCGACACGGCCACCGGCCGCAAGGCAACCGGCCTCATCACCCTGCGCGGTGACACCACCCTGGACATCGACCTCGACGCGCCGTGCTTCGGTATCGACGAATGCCAGTGGGCGGGAACCATCCCCACGCCGAAGGGCGCGTTCCACCCGACCACCCCGACGCGCATCGTCGACACCCGCGTCAACCTGGGCATCACCGGTGCGGTGAAGCCCGGCGACGGCCGTCTGTCCGACCCCAACGACGTCAACCGCACGGCCGCACGCGTGAACCACGAGTTCCGTGTGCTCGGGCGGGCCGGTATCCCGACGGCTGGTGTCAGCGCCGTGCTCGCGAACGTGACGGTGACCGCCGGCGCCAACGGTGGCGTCCGCCTGTTCCCCAAACCGCCACGCACGTCGGTCTTCGCCGACCAGAGCTCGTTCCCCGCGGCGAACACACAACCCGCGGTCGCGTTCTTCACAGCCGGTGAGACGCGCTCGACCACGCAACTGCTCCGCGTGGGCGTGGGCGGCAAGGTGCGACTGGACGTCGTGTCGTCCGGGTCGGTGCACGTGCAGGTCGACGTGCTCGGCTGGGTCGATTCGCAACAGCCCGGGCAGGCCGGGTCGCGCGTCGTCCCCGTCGTGCCGTCCCGCGTCATCGACTCCCGTGCCGGCGTGGGCATCAAGCCCGGTGCGTTCGCCGATCGCGAGATGCGCAACGTGCAGATCCGCGACGGGGCGAAGATCCCCGCCTCGGCCGACATGGTGCTGGCGACCCTGACCTCGTTCGTCGACACGGTCCGTGGCTACGACATGGTGTGGCCCGCGGGCGGCACCCGTCCGTCGGTCGCCGCCATCAACACCGTCGTCGGTCAGAACCGATCGAACACGGCCGCCGCCGCAGTGAGCGCCGACGGCAAGTGGACGCTGCAGCACATGATGGGCACCGGTCAGATGTTCGTCGACCTCGCCGGATACGTCACCGACAGCGCCGGCACCGGTGGGGTGACGCAGGCGCTGCCGCCGTCACGAGTGCTCGCCGCCACTGCGATGTCCGCCGGCGCCAGCCGCGCCATCCGCGTGGCAGGCGTCGCCGGTGTCCCCACCGTGGCCGCCGGGGCGAAGGGTGTGTGGGTGCTCGTCACCGCGAGCAGCGCCACCACCATCGGCTCGGCGAGCGTGTACCCGGGCGGCATCGGCTGGCCGGGCACCACCACCGTGCAGTGGAACAAGGGTGTGCCCACCGCGACGCTGACGCTCGTGCCGGTCGGCGCGGACGGCACGGTGCGGCTGTACACACGAGCTGCGGCGACGATTGCCGTCGACGTCGTGGGGTGGGTGAACTGACCGGTCGATAGATTGTCCGCCGTGAGGGTCGTCGTGGCGGGGGGAGCCGGGTTCATCGGGTCGCATCTGTGCCGTCGCCTCGTGGCCGACGGCCACACGGTCGTCGCCGTCGACAACCTGGTCACCGGTCGGCTCGACAACATCGACGACCTGAGTTCCTCGGACCGGTTCCAGTTCGTGCAGCACGACATCACCCGACCGCTCGACATCGACGGGCCGGTCGACCTGGTCTGCCACCTGGCCAGTCCGGCGTCGCCCAGCGACTTCCTGGTGATGCCGCTCGAGATCCTCGAGGTGGGTGCCACCGGCACGAAGCACATGCTCGAGATCGCCCGCGCGAACGGGGCCCGGTTCCTGTTCACGTCCACCAGCGAGGTGTACGGCGACCCGTTGGTGCATCCGCAGCCCGAGTCGTATTTCGGCAACGTCGACCCCATCGGTCCGCGGGCCTGCTACGACGAGTCGAAGCGTTTCGCCGAGGCGCTCATCTCGGCGTACCGGCGCATGCACCAGGTCGACACCGTCATCGTGCGCATCTTCAACACCTACGGCCCGGCCATGCGGCCCGACGACGGTCGGGTGCTGTCCACGTTCATCCACCAGGGCCTCCTCGGCGAGCCGCTCACCGTGCACGGCGACGGCTCGCACACGCGCAGCTACTGCTACGTGGCCGACCAGGTCGAAGGTCTGCTCGCCGCGATCAACAGCGGTGCTGCCGGCCCGTTCAACGTCGGCTCGGTGGAGGAGTACACGGTGCGCGAGGTGGCCGACATGGTGGTGCGGCTCACCGGGTCGGCCAGCCCCGTCGTGTCGGTGCCGTTGCCGCCCGAGCGCACGGGCGACCCGCAGCGCCGCCAGCCCGACTTGTCGCGCACGCGTGCCCAGTGCGGGTGGTCGCCGAAGGTGTCGCTCGCCGACGGCCTGTCGCTCATGATCGACGCCGCTCGCACCGAGCTGCGCGAGTCGAAGCCCGCCACCGCTCGGTAACATCTCCCGGATGCAGCCGTCGGTCAGGGTCGTCGTCGTGAACTACGACGGCGGCGAGGTCACTCGACGCTGCATCGATGCGCTCCTCGCCACCGAGCATCCGGCCGATCGGCTCGAGATCGTGGTGGTCGACAACGCCAGCGTCGACGGGCTGAACTGGGTGCTCAAGGAGCACTACCCGCAGGTCCGGCTCATCGAATCGCTCGTGAACGAGGGCTTCGCCCGCGGCTGCAACCTGGCGATGGGTGACCTCGACCAGGTCGACTTCGTGGCGCTCATCAACAACGACGCCATCGTCGAACCGAACTGGCTCGCCCCGCTGCTGGCCGTCATGGCTGACCCGACGGTGGGCGCGGCGTCGCCGAAGCTGTTGCTGAACGTCGAGGCGCACGCCGTCACGTTCGATGCCGCCGAGCTGCATTCGCTGGACCATCGCAAGGTGGGCGTCCGCGTGGATCGGGTTGAGGTCGACGGTGTCGACCGCACGGCCGAGGTGCGCTTCGACGAACGCTTCCACGACGAGCACCCGCACGAGCCGGGCCGGTGGACGAAGGGCTTCGCTTCGGTGTGGTGGGCGGTCGCTCCCGCAGTCGGCTCGCAGTCGGTGCGGTTGCAGTTGCACGCAGCCGTTCCCACGGAGGTGACCGTCGGCGTGCCCGGTGCCGTTCGCACGGTGGAGGTCGGGCCGGCCGGTACCACGGTCGAGCTGCAGGTCGAGCAGCGCGTGCGCATCCTGAACAGCGCCGGCGGTGGCCTGTACCGCGGTTGGTTCGGTGGCGACCGCGGCTTCCTCGAGCCCGACATCGGCCAGTACGACGAGCCGACCGAGGTGTTCTCGTGGTGCGGGGGAGCGGTGCTGCTGCGCAGCGAGTACCTCACCGACGTGGGCATCTTCGACCCCACCTACTTCCTCTACTACGAGGACTTCGACCTGGCCTGGCGCGGCCGCACGTCCGGGTGGACGTACCGCTACGTGCCCTCGGCCCGGGTCTTCCACGAGCATGCGTACTCCAGCAAGGCCGGCAGCGCGTTCTTCACCTACTGGGTCGATCGCAACCGGCGTCTGACGCTCATCAAGAACGCGCCCTGGCGTGTCGCGCTGCGGGCCGGTCTGGGAGCGGCGATGCGCCCGTTGCGCACCATCGTCGCTCACACCGTGGTGCGCCTGCGCCGGTTGCGGCCGCCGTCACCCACCGTCGTGAAGGAAGCCGTGCAAGGGTTCGCCTCGTTCGCCGGTGCGGTGCCGTCGGCACTGCGGCAACGACGGAGCCTGCGCCGCCGCCAGGTGGTCAGCGATGCCGCCATCGAAGCCTGGACCATCACCAAATGAAGATCGCCGTCTACGACCTGTACTGGTCCACCTTCGGTGGGGGCGAGCAGCAGGCCGGCTCCATCGTCGACGCGCTCTCGTCCGAGCACGAGGTGCACATGCTCGGCCCACAGGCCGTCGATCTGGGCGCGTTGCGCGAGCGGCTGGGCCTGCGCCTGGAGGGCGTCGACCTGCGCCTGGTCGAGAGCGACGAGCGCGCTGCGTCGTTGGTGTCCGCCGAGTACGACGTGTTCATCAACCACACGTACCGCAGCACGCTGGTGAACCTCGCGCCGAAGGGCATCTACTTCCTCATGTTCCCGCACGTGCTCGACGAGACATCGGCGTCGCGTGGCGCGATGCGTCGCGTGGGCCGGCGCTTGGCCAGCCCCGTGCGCGTGCTCGGCGGTGTCGGCCATGTCGCGGGCGCCGAACGCATCGTCGGCCCGGTGCACTTCCAGTTGCCGCCCGGCACGCGGACGCTCGAGCTGCAACTCGACCCGCTCGCACCCACCCACGTGACGGTGTGCCAGGTGCGACGTGGGGCACAGCCCGAAGCGCGTGAGGTCACCCCGGGCTCGACGCTCACCGTCGACACCGGCGGTGGCGACGTCATCGTGGCGCCCACCGTCATGGGGGCGCAGCTGGTCCCCGAGAAGGCCATGCGGCTGCGCGGCGTGCGCGTCGACGGGCGCGACGTGCCGTTCGACCCCGCCTCGTTGGCCCAGCGCCTCACGCCCGTGCGCTTCGGCGACTTCGTCGGCAGCTACGACCTGTTCGTCGCCAACAGCCGCTACACCGGCAGCTGGGCCAAGCAGTATTGGGGCGTGGACACCGAGGTGCTGTCGCCACCGGTGCACCTGCGTTCGCCCGGTCCGAAGGAGCAGCTCATCGTGTCGGTCGGTCGCTTCTTCGGCGCCGGCAGCGGCCATTCGAAGCGCCAACTCGAGATGGTGCACGCGTTCCGCAATCTCGTCGAGGCCGGACTCACCGGCTGGCGCCTCGTGCTCATCGGCGGTTGCTCACCGGAGCACCGCGAGTACGCCATGGAGGTCCGCCGTGCCGCGGAGGGCCTGCCCGTGGAGGTGCGGCTCAGCGCGCCCGGCGAGTTCGTCGACGCCAGCCTGGCTGCCGCGTCCATCTACTGGCACGCCGCAGGGCTGAACAGCGACCTGCAGGCCCACCCCGATCGGGCCGAGCACTTCGGCATCGCCCCGGTCGAGGCCATGTCCGCGGGTGCCGTTCCGGTGGTGTTCGCCGCGGGCGGTCCCGCCGAAGTGGTCCAGCACGACGTGAACGGTCTGCTCTACCGCAGCATCGACGAACTGGTCGCCCACACGCGGGCGCTCATCGACGACCCGTCGCGCATGGTGCGTCTGGCCGCTGCGGCGCAGGCCTCGGCCCAGGGCTACAGCCGGGCCGACAACGAGGCGGGTGTGCGCCGCCTCGTGCAGCAAGCGATCAACGCTTGATGCACTCCCACGTGAGCACCTGATAGGCGGGCTCGACGCCCAGCCGGGCGGCCTCGTCGCGATCGGCAATGCTCACCAGGTCGTCGAGGCGGCTGCCGGCGAGCACCGACGTGACGTCGAACTCGGGCGACGTGGGTACCGGCCACTGGGTGACACCGTCGCGCACGGCGTCGAGGAACTCGTCGGTGCACAGCAGCACCGTGTCGAAGCCGGCATCGCGCAGGCGGTCGGTGAGGTCGGGGCCGAAGCGCCAGAACACCGGCGTGTTGTCGCCGTGGAACTCGGGCTCGGTGGGGGGCGCCGTGGTGCCCTGCAGCACGGGCACCTGCAGGTACATGCGGCCGCCGGGGGCGAGCACGCGGTGGATCTCGGACAGCGCCGCGCTGGTGTCGGGCACGTGCTCGAGCACGTGCGGTGTGAGCATGACGTCGACCGACGCGTCGGGCAGGTCGATCTGCTGCAGGTCGAGGCGGACGACGCCCTTGTGGTGACGCTCGTCGTAGTCGGAGCAGATGTAGTCGAACCAGGACCGCATGTCAGTGCGGTAATCCTCGCCCATGCGCGGGCTGGTCTCCCACACTCGGCATCCGAGGCGCGGCTCTGACCGGGCGATGAACGACCAGAACAGGAAGCGGTCGCGCGTGATGGAGCCGCAGCGCGGGCAGTTGGCCGACTCGGCATGTGCCACACCGTCGAAGGCGTCGCCGCTCCAGCGGCAGATGGGGCACCACACGCCCTTGGCCGGGATGGTGGCGGTCCACGGCGACGGGGCCGGGTCGTACCACGCTTTGGCCGGCTTGCGGAACCTGGCGAAGAACCCGCTCATCGCCCGATCCCCACGTGACGGAAACCGGCATGGCTCCACAGTTGTCGGTCGAGCAGGTTGCGGCCGTCGACGATCTCGCGCCCGGTCATGACCGCGGCGACGTCGTCGGGGCGGACCTTCGTGAACGTGGCCCACTCGGTGAGCACGGCCAGCACGGCGGCACCGCGGCAGGCCTCGATGCTGCTCGTGCACAGCTCGATGCCCGCGGGCACGCCCGGCCGGGGCTGGTCGACGGTCGGGTCGTAGGCGCGGATGACGGCACCACGGGCCAGCAGGCGTTCCACGATCGCGAGCGACGGCGAATCGCGCAGGTCGTCGGTGCCGGCCTTGAACGTGAGGCCCCACACCGCCACGATGACACCGTCGAGCGAACCGCCGGCGGCGGCCTCGACCTTGTCGGCGGTGCGGTCGAACTGCCGGTCGTTGCTGACGATGACCTCGCGCAGCAGGTCGAACGAGAACCCGGCGGTCTCGGCGATGTGCACCAGCGCTCGCGAGTCCTTCGGGAAGCAGCTGCCTCCCCAGCCCGGGCCGGGCTTCAGGAACTCGGGGCCGATGCGGCGGTCGGCGCCCATGCCCTTCGCCACGTCGGACATGTCGGCACCCACCAGCTCGCACAGGGTGGCGATCGCGTTGACGAAGCTCAGCTTCGTGGCCAGGAAGGCGTTGGCCGCGTACTTGATGGTCTCCGACGTCTCGGGGCCGGTGATGAGCGTGGTGGCGCCGATCGGCGCGTACAGCGCGGCGACCTGTTCGGCGGCGGCCAGGTCGTCGCAGCCCACGACCACGCGGTCGGGTGTGAGGAAGTCGTCGATGGCCGTGCCCTCGCGCAGGAACTCGGGGTTGCTGGCGATGCGGATGTCGGTGCGGCTGAGGGTGGCGGTCATGGAACGCGCCGACCCGACGGGGACGGTGGACTTGTTGACCACCACGGCGCCCGACTTCAGGTGCGGTTCCAGCTGTGCCAACGCGGCGTGCACGTGGCGCATGTCGGCGGCACCGTCGTCGCCCTGCGGCGTCTGCACGCACAGGAACACCACGTCGCGATCGGCGACCGCCGACTCGGCGTCGGTGGTGAAACGCAGGCGCCCGGCCTCGATGCCCGACGACAGCAGCTCGTCGAGCCGGTGCTCGACGATGGTGGCCTGACCGCGCTGCAGCTTGGCGATCTTGTCGGCATCCAGGTCGACGCAGATGACGTCGTGTCCGAGGTGTGCCATGCAGACCCCTGTGGAAAGTCCCACGTAGCCAGTACCGATGACACCCACTCGTGCACTCATGGCTGACCAGCCTAACGGTGCGTGCAGTACGCTCGGCGGCCGCGTGCACAAGTACCAGTTCGACTACTCCGACGACACGGCGGCCGGCCGGCTCGTGGCGCTGCTGTCTGCGCACGCCACGCCGGGAGTGGTGGTCGACCTGGGCTGCGGCACGGCCGAGCTCGCCGCGCCGCTCACCGCTGCCGGCTTCCAGTACGTGGGCTTCGACCTCGACGCCGACGTGGTGCGCTCGCTGGTGGCGCAGGGGATCGATGCGCGCGTGTGCGACCTCGCGGTCGACGATCCGGCGCAACTCGTCGCGGCTGCGCTGGCGGGCCGGACGCTCGCCGCGGTCACGGCCATCGACGTGGTGGAGCACGTCCCGGGGTTCGACCGGCTGCTCGCCGCGCTGTCGTCCACCCTGGCCGCGCACGGCGCGTTGCTCGGCGTCAGCGTGCCGAACGTCGCCCACGAGGATCTCGCAGTGAAGCTGCTGGCCGGACGGTGGGACGTCACCGACATCGGCCTGCTCGACGCCACGCACCTGAACCTGTTCGACGAACGCCGGCTGGCGCAGGCCATGGACACCGCCGGGTTCGAGGAGGTGGACCGCAACGACGTCGACCTGCTCCGCACCGAGCAGGGCCTGCTGCGTGAGCATCCCTTCGTCGACGCGCACAGCTCGGTGGGCGAGTGGCTGCGCCGGCTGCGCGACCTGTCGGCCCCGCACGCCACCACGTACCAGTTCGTGCGGGTGTACCGGGCTCGTGCCGCAGGCCCGGCGTTCAGCGGCGTGGCGCCCACCGCACCGTTGCGGGCGCCCACCTTCACCGTCGTGGTGCTGCCGGGCGACGAAGCGGCGGTCGCATCGACCCTCGAGTCGCTGGCGGCGCAGGGCCGTCCGGCCGAGCACGTGCTCGTCGCGCCGTCGGCCGACCTCGCCGTGTGGCTGGCGAGCACCGTGGCGGCGGCGGCGACCACGCACGTGTGCGCCGTCGACCCGGGGCACCGTCCCGCGGCGGCGTGTTGGCACGGGTTCGCCGACGTGCTGGAGCACCACCCCGCCCGCGGGGCGCGCCCCGCGGTCCACGCGGCTTGGCCCAGCGGGCCGACGCAGTGGTCGCTCACGCGGACGCTGACGGTTCGCGACGAGCCGACGTGTGCGTTCGCCGTGCCGGTCGCGCCCGCCCGCTGGCTGCGCCTGTTCGACGCGGCAGCACCCGACCCGTGGTGGGCGTGGATGGTGCGCACCGCCTCGATGGTCGGCTTCGTCGACGTGACCACCGCCCAGCCGTTGCCGGCGGTGGCGCCGCGGGCCATGAACGACCTGCTGCCCGTCATCGGGGCCGACGCGCTGCTGCTGCCCGCCGGCTGGCACCACGATGTCGCGGCGCAGCGTGGCGAGATCCAGCGGCTCGGTCACGAACTGGCCGCGGCCAATGGCCGCGCCGACGCGGCCTCCGCGACGGTGGAGCGCATGCGGTCGTCGGTGTGGTGGCGTCTCGGTGCGCCCGGCCGGATGCTGGCCCGGCGGTTACGCCGCTGAGGGCCGCTCGGCCGCGATGCGATCGAGCTCGGCGGTTCGTGCCTCGAATCGGCTCTCGGCGAGCAAGCGGCGCGACGTGGCCGTGTTGTCGGCGAGGAACGCGATGACGAGTAGCTGCCCGGCGATGAACAGGAAGCCCAGACCGAACAGGAAGCTGGGCAGACGCGACGAGTACTGATCGCTGACGAAGTACAGCACGATCCAACGGATGATGAGCGCCGAGCCGAGCACGGCGAACGGCACGGCGATGGACGCGAAGAACCGGAACGGTCGGTAGATGGCGTAGCTGCGGATGATGGTGGAGGCCGACCGCTTCACGTACTGGAACGAGCTCTTCACCAGCCGCGACTCGCGGGTCTGCGGGTTCACCTTGATGGGCACGCTGACCACCTTCAGGCCCTCGGCCCCCGCCTGGAACAGCGTCTCCATGGTGTACGTGTACTTGCCGTACACGTGCAGCTTCATGGCCGCTTCGCGGTCGAACGCCCGGAAGCCGCTGGCCGCGTCGAGGATGTCGGTGCCGCTGAAGCGGCGGACCACCCAGCTGCCGAACCGCTGCAGGCGCTTCTTGATGCCCGAGAACTCGGGCACCGACTCGATGGGCCGTTCGCCCACCACGATGTCGGCCCGCCCGTCGAGCACCGGCGCGGTGATGTCGGGGATGAACGACGCGTCGTACTGGTTGTCGGCGTCGGTGTTCACGATGACGGTGGCGCCCAGCTTCAGCGCGGCGTCGAGGCCGGTGAGGAACGCCGCGGCCAGACCGCGGTTGCGGCGATGGCGCACCACGTGGTGCACGCCCAGCTCGTGGGCCACCTGGCTGGTGCGATCGGCGCTGCCGTCGTCGATGACGAGCCACTCGACCACGTCGAAGCCGGCCACCTCCCGGGGCAGATCGGCGACGGTCTGGGGAAGCGTCTCCTCCTCGTTGTAACACGGGATCTGGATGATCAACTTCACAGGGCTGCGCTCGTCGGACACGCTCAGAATGTAGCGGCCGCATCGCCGGGGAGCGGTGCCGCCGTCGCTAGCCTCCGTCGAATGGCCGAAGACTCGAACTCGCTCGACCTGCTCGATGCCGGCGCGCTGGGCGGGGCATTCGTCGTCGCAGTGGTCGGCGCCTGGTCGCTCGGTGCGGCGTACCTCGGCATCCACTCGCTGCCGGTCGTCATCGCCGGTTCCGTCGTCCTGCTGGCCCTGTGCGTGCTGCTCTGCCGCCGTCGCATGGGTGGGCTGCGCTTCCGTTGGTTCGGTGCCGGTGCGTGGATGGTGCTGCCGGCGCTGCTCGCCGTGCTGCTGCTGTCGTTCCCCGGTTTCCGCTACGCCACCGGCGACAAGGACCCCGGCATCTACGTCATGCACGCGCACTCCATCGCCGAGACCGGCGAGCTGCGCATCCCGGCCACCGACATGCAGATGAGTGGCGTCTTCACCGTGCAGGACGTGCCCGGCACGCTGTGGCGAGGGTTCGAGCCCCGTGCGGCCGACTCCACCACCATCACGCCGAGCTTCTACCACCTGTGGTCGGCCATCCTGGCCGATGCGTTCGAGGCCATCGGGTTCCGAGCGCTCACCGTCGTGCTGCCGATGTTGGGCGTGCTGGCGGCGCTGCTGATGTTCGCCCTCACACGGCGGCTGGCCCCGCCCTGGGTGGCCGGCGCGGCCTCGTTGATCCTCGCGACCAACATGATGCAGGTCTGGCAGACCCGGTACCCCACCACCGAGGTGCTCGCCCAGGTGCTGTTCCTCGGTGCGGCGCTCGGGCTGGTGACGGCCCTGCAGACCAGGGTGCTGCCCTTCGCGTTCGCGTCCGGCGTGCTGGTCACCGCCGGCTTCCTCAACCGCGGCGAAGGCGTGCTGCTGGTCATGCTGGCGATGCTCGGCGCGGCCGTGGCCATCGCGTTGGGGCTGCGCCGCGTGCTCGCACTGTGGTTCGCAGCAGGGCTGGCGGTGTTGCTGCCGTTCGCGTGGCTCCAGGCGTACGACGTCGCCGAGATCTACTCGGTGGGGAACAACGTCCCGTCGGACAAGGTGCTCGGCCTGTGCATCGTGGTGGCGGTGGTCATCGCCGTCGTCGGCTCGCGGCTCGCGGTGCTGCGCCGTTGGTGGGATGCCCTCGGCCGCCTCCTGGCAACCCCGAAGGCGGCGCGCGCAGTGCGTCTCGTCATCACCGTCGGCGTGGTGGTCGGCTTCGTGCTGGCCGGGCTGCGCCCGCTCTTCGGCGAGGACTTCTTCGACCGCAACGGCGAGATCATCCGCAGCTACGACGAACGCTCGCTGCACCGGTTGGCGCTGTTCTTCGGATGGCCGCTGCTCGGCCTGGCCGTGGTGGGGCTGCTGTGGGCGGTGTGGACGCGCTGGTCCGCAGGCCGCACCATCGTGGTCACCGTGTGCCTGGGCTTCCTGTCGCTGTTCCTGCTGCACGCCCGCAACTCACCGCAGATGATGTGGTGGGGCCGCCGGTTCATCCCCATCGCCGTGCCGGCGATCGTGCTGTTCGCCGCGTTCTCGTTGTGCGCCGCGTTCGCGGTGCGCGCGAAGCGGCGCACGCCGGTGTTCGTGGGCGTCGCCCTGGTGCTGCTGGCCACGGTCGCGTTCCAGGCCCGCCAGTCGTGGGCCCTGCGCGGGCACGACGAGAAGGGCGGCTCGTACGGCGTCGCGCTGAGCGTCGCCGCGGTCGCCGGCGACCAGCAGGGCGTGTTCCTGTGGCAGAACGCCCCGTGCTGCGCGGCACCCGTGCTGCTGTTCGGCTCGCCGACGTGGATCTACGGCGGGGCCGACTCGGCCCGCCTTCCCCGCGACGCGGCCGAGTGGGCGGCGTTCCTGCCGCCCGTGGTCGCCGCCGCGGGCGATCGCCCCGTGTACCTGGTGCTGAACGGCGAGGGCCAGGTGCCGGCCGACCTGCCCTACGTGGTCACCGAGTCGGCGCGCATCACCGGTTCGCTGCCCGTGTGGGAGGAATCGAACACGGCGCGGCCGTCGCACGCGATCGTCTACCCGTACGACCTGGTGATCTACAAGATCGAGCCCTGAGCGGGCTCAACCGGGCCGGTGGGCCAGCGACCCGACGGTGAGCGCGGCCACGCCGCGAGCGTCGGTGGGGTTCTCGACCGAGAACTCGTCGCGGCCCTGCCGCACCGCACGGTGCGACGTGTCGCGGCGGTCCATGAGGCCGATGTCGAACGTGTAGGTGCCGTCGAGCAACGGCACCTCGCTGAACGGCACGACGATGGTGCCCGAACGGCCCAGCGACGGCACGCCGTGCTCGGTGAGGTCGAGGTCCAGGGCGAACACCGTCTGACCCAGCGCCGACACGATGGACACGTTCAACGTGGGCCGGTCGATGGTGGTGTCGCTCTCGTACTGCACTTCCAGTTCCAGCGCCTCGCCGGGCAGCATGAAGCGGCGCTCGGCCTGGTGCGCATGGTGCACCGCGGCGTCGACGATGCGCAGCGCACCGGACTCGGGCGGCGCCGCTGCGCCACCCTCCACCAGGTTGCCCTGGAGGTGCTCGCGGAAGATGCGGATGGCTTCGCCCGGGCGGCCGTCGGCCACCAGCTTGCCGTGGTCGAGCACGATGGCCCGGTCGCACACCTGGCGCACCAGGTCGGCCGCGTGCGTGACCACCACGATGGTGCGGCCCTCCTGCTGGAACTGGCGGATGCGGTCCAGGCAGCGGCGTTGGAACACCTCGTCGCCCACGGCGAGCACTTCGTCGACCAGCAGGATGTCGGGGTCGACGTTCACTGCGACGGCGAAGCCGAGCCGCACGTACATGCCGCTGGAGTAGTGCTTCACCGGCTCGTCGATGAACTGGTCGAGCTGGGCGAATTCGACGATGTCGTCGAAGATGCGGTCGATCTCCTTGCGGCTGATGCCGAGGAACGCGGCGTTGATGTACACGTTCTCGCGGCCGGTGAGCTCGGGGTGGAAGCCCGCGCCCAGTTCGAGCAGCGACGCCAGGCGCCCGCGCAGCTTGATGCTGCCCGTGGTGGGCTTCAGGATGCCGCTCAGGCACTTCAGCAGGGTGCTCTTGCCCGACCCGTTGTGGCCCAGGATGCCCAGCGTGGTGCCGGCCTCGATGCTGAGCGACAGCGGCTGCAGCGCCACGAAGTCGCGGTGCCGGGTGCGGCCGAACCGCAGGATGCGCTCCTTGATGGAGTGCGCGGGGTCTTCGTTCAGGTGGAAGACCTTGGAGATGTCGTCGGCGACGATGGCGTCCATGCGGCTCACAGGATCTCGGCGAAGTTGCCCTCGGCCTTGTCGAAGGCCCGCAGGCCGATCGACAACAGCACCAGGGAGAAGAGGGCGAGGACACCCAGGTTGCGCAGGTACCACCACTGGTCGGCGGTCGGCAGCAGTTGACGGTCTCCCGCGAACGGGGTGCCGTAGATGGCTCGTTGGAACGTGATGACCACCGGCGTGAACGGGTTCAGCAGGGGGGTCCACGACGGCCAGCCGTGCCCGACGAACCAGTTCGTGACCCGCTGGTACTCGTAGAGGATGGGAATGGCCCAGAACATGCCCTGCAGGGCCAGGTCGAGCAGGTGCTGGGTGTCGCGGGCATAGACGTTCACCGTGGACAGCAGCAGGGCCAGGCTGGACAGGAACAGCGTGAGCACCGCCGCGGCGATGGGGAGCAACCACAGCCAGCCCCACGCGATCTGGTGGCGCAGCACCAGCAGCACCACACCGAACGCGACCGACTGCAGGAAGAAGTGCACCAGCGAGGCCCCGAGCGACGCGAGCGGCAGCACCGCGCGAGGGAACGAGACCTTCGACACGAGGTGCTGGTTGGCGGTGATGCTCTGCACGGAGGTGGACAGGGTGGTGCCGGCGAACGTCCACACCACGAGGCCGCACATCAGCCACACGGCGAACTGGTCGAAGCCGGCCTTCAGGATGGAGAACGCCACTCCGTACACGAGCAGCAGGAACACCGGCTGGGCCATGGACCAGAAGAAGCCGAGCACCGAGTTCTTGTAACGCACCTTGAGTTCTTTGTTCACCAGGCCGAGCAGCAACTCGCGGTACTCCCAGATCTCCTGGACGTGGACCCGGTTGCTGCGCCGGGCCGCAATGATGCGCAGTTCGTTCGAATTCCCGGCGGTGAGACTCACAGGCCGCAAGGCTACCGACTCACCCCGGTCAGTTCGGGGCAGCACCCGTCACACCGCACCCCCTGCGGCCGGCGAGGCCGTGCGCTAGCCTCCTCCGAATGTCCTCCGAGCCTGTCGGACCCATCGGGAACCACTACGACAAGTACGCCAGCCAGAACCCCATCGAGCGGAAGATGATGGAAGGGTTCCTGTCCACCTTCGATCGGATGATCGACGGCCTGTCGCCGTCGGCGGTCCTGGAGGTGGGCTGTGGCGAGGGCGAGATCCTGCAGCGACTGGCGGCGCGGTTCCCTGCGGCCAGCGTGCAGGGCATCGACCTGCCCGACGACCACCTCGCCGCCGAGTGGGCGTCGCGTGGTGTCACGGCCGAGATCGGCGACGCCACGGCGATGCGCTTCGCCGACGGCGAGTTCGATCTGGTCCTCGCGATCGAGGTGCTCGAGCACATCCCGCAGCCCGAGCGTGCGTTGCGCGAGATGGCCCGCGTGTGCAGCGGCGCTGTGGTGTTCTCGGTGCCGTTCGAACCCATCTGGCGTGCCGGCAACATGGCCCGCGGTCGCTACCTGAAGCAGTGGGGCAACACCCCCGGCCACCTGAACCACTGGAACCGGTGGTCGTTCGCCAAGCTCGTCGGTCAGTTCTTCGACGTGCAGGAGGTCGCCAGCCCCATGCCGTGGACCATGCTCAGGGCGACGGCTCGCCGCTGACCGGAGCATCGCCGACCCTCGTACGGGCGGCCAGGAACAGCACCACGTCGGCCACCACGAAGACCAGACGGGCCATCAGCGCCACCAGCGCGGCGGCCGCGCTCGAGATGCCGTCGTCACCGCCGGTGAGGCCCCTGGCGAACACCGCTTCGCGCACGCCGATGCCGCCGGGCGCCGGCAGGGTGACGATGCCCACCAGCCACGAGGTGATGGATGCGAGCGTCACCCGGAGGAAGGGAAGGTCCTGGCGCAAGGCCTCGCTGACCATTGCCGACGCCACGCCGATGGCCAGCCACGCCGGCACCGAGCCGACCACCAGCCGGGCGAGCGTGCGCGCCGGGAGCGCGGCGGGATCGGTGATCCCTGCGGCGCGCAGGATGCGCCGGCGCACGTGCGGCTCGAACAGCGCGGCCACGATGCCCGCGCCCAGCAACACGGCCCACCACGGCGTGTCGGTGTCCTGCGGGATGGCTGCGCCGACGGCCACGGTGAGCGCCGCCGCGCCCACCAGGATGACCGTGCAGATCATCACGCTCGCGTAGGCGGTGCGGCGGGGGATGCCGCCGCGGCGGGCGAGCTCGCCCTGGCCGACCACGTGCCACACACCGCCCGGCGCGTACTTGCCGATCTGGCCGGTGAAGAACCATCGCAGCGAACGGCCGCGGTTCGAGGGGGCACCGAGCGCTTCGAGCGTGGCGTGCCAGCGATCGCCGATGAGCGCGACCGCGACGGTGGCGACCACGACGGATCCTGCCAGCATCCACCAGTTGGCGTGCCGAAGCGCGGTGCGGACCTCGTCCCAGTTCGACGTGAACGCATGGACGAGGCCGTACAGCGCGGCCACCATGATGAGCACGGCGGCGGCGATGGACAGGTTGCGGCGCATGGCCGGGGAGACGGCCACCTCAGTGCGTGTGCACGGGGTCGGCCGCGTCGGCGTCGATGCCGTGACGAGCCATCGCGGCGCGCACCTCATCGGCGCCCGCCTTGCCGTCGGCCAACAGTGCGCTGAGCACGCCCACCACCACGTGGCCGGCGTCGACCTCGAAGTAGCGGCGCAATGCCTCGCGGGTGTCGCTGCGGCCCATGCCGTCGGTGCCGAGCGGCACGAAGGTGCGGCCGGGCAGGAAGCGGGCGACCTGCTCGGGCACGATCTTCATGAAGTCGGTGACGGCGACGATGGGACCCTGGGCATCACCGAGCAC
>CBHWEI010000066.1:0-16062 GCA_966112835.1 uncultured Acidimicrobiaceae bacterium | reverse complement strand
TGGGGTCGGTGCGGTCGGCCTCGGGGCCCAGGTGCTGCAGCAGGGCGCGGACACCGGCCACCACCACTCGCGGCGCATGCGCCGGCGTACGCAGCCGCCACAGCACCTCCAGGCGGCGGCCCATGGTCTCGACGCTGGGGCTGACCCGCTCGAACGGCAGTGTCTCCCAGGCGGGGAACAGCACCACGTCGCCCGCGGGCATGTACTGGCTGAGGTCGTCGAAGAGCTGCCCGGCGTCGGTGCCGGTGGGGCAGGCCACCACCAGCGGGCGGCGCTCGCTCAGCTGGGCCAGCGCGGCGATGCTGATGGCTCGCGCCGCTTCGGGCACGGCGACGAACCCGCTCTCGGACCCGATGGCCTGGGTGAGTGCGGGCTCGGAACGGAGCAGACGGGGCAGCGACGAGAGCGACATCCGACCGGCCAGGGTACCGGCGTGATCCCGGGCTCTAGACGGTCGGTGAGGTGTCGGCTGCCACGGAGGTGGCCATCGTCGTCGAGCCGATCATGGTTCGGAGCTCGTCGGCGGGCATGGGTCTGGCGAACAGGAAACCCTGAGCCGTCGCGCAGCCCATCTCCTCCAACAGTTCGCGTTCGCTCTCGGTTTCGACGCCCTCGGCGATGGTGGTCATGGACAGACCGTGCGCGAGCGTCAGGATCGCACGCGTCAGCGACTGATGATCGGCGCGCGAGTCCAGGTCCTGCACGAAGGAGCGGTCGATCTTCAGCACGTCGGCGGAGATCTCCCCGAGCGATGCGAGCGACGAGTAGCCGGTGCCGAAGTCGTCGATGGCGACGCGGATGCCGGCGCCGCGCAGCTCGTCCAACGTGGCGCGGACCCGATCGCCCCCGTCGACCGCCATCGACTCGGTGATCTCCAGGAGCAGACGCTTCGGCTCCAGACCGCTGTCGCGCAGCGCGAGGCGAACGACGTCGGCGAAGCCGGGTGCATGCAGCTGCGGCACGGACACGTTCACGCTGATGTAGGCCGACGACGGCCACGTCGCCGCCTCGGCGCAGGCGGTACGAAGCACCCACGTGCCGATGTCGACGATCTGACCGCTCTGCTCGGCGATCGGGATGAACGTGGTCGGACCGACCACGCCCCGGGTGGGGTGCACCCAACGCAGCAGCGCCTCGGCGCCGATCATGGCACCGGATCCGGTGCGCACGATGGGCTGGTAGAGCACCCGGAACTCGCGACGCTCGAGTGCGACGTTGAGGTCCATGCGCAGCTCGAGCTCCTCGACGGCCAACTCGTGCATGCTGGGGTGGAACACGGTGACGGTCGACTTGGCGTGCCGCTTCGACGCGTACATGGCGATGTCGGCTGCGCGGAGCAGGTCGACAGGGTCGGTGTCGTCGGTGATCCGAGAGGTGCACACGACGCCCGCGCTGGCCCGCACGGCGAGCGCCGTGCTGCCGATCGACACCGGCAGCGACAGGTTGTCGAGGCTGCGCCGGGCCAACATCCGGGCGGTCTCCTCGTCGGTGTCCTCGAGGAGGATGGCGAACTCGTCGCCGCCGAGGCGAGCAACGGTGTCGCCGTGGCGCATGGTGCGCTGCAGGCGGTCGGCCGTCGCCTGCAGCAGTTCGTCGCCCGCGGCATGCCCGAGGCTGTCGTTGACCGCCTTGAAGTCGTCGATGTCGATGAGGACGACCGCGACCGACCCGGACTCGGTGCGTTGCATCCGATCGATCGTGTGCTGGATGCGATCGAACAGCAGCGCCCGGTTGGGGAGGCCGGTGAGCGTGTCGTGCAACGCCTGATGGCGGAGCTCGGAGGTCAGCCGTGTCTGCTCGGTCACATCGCGCATCGTGAGGACCCACCCGCGGACCTCGGGCAGGTCCACCTGGTTCGCGATCGTCAACTGCAAGGTCCGGTTGTGCCCACCGTGCGCCCGCAGCGTGCAGTCCCACCGGCACTGCTCGCCGGGTCCCATTGCGGCCACCCGGTAGCCGAGGTCGTCGAGGCCGGCGAACGACTCGCCGAGCGCCTGGTCGAAACGGCGACCGATCCATGCGTCCGGGGCGTCCCCGGTGAGCCCGCTGATCGCAGGGCTCATGTATCGCACTGTGCCGTCCGGATCCGCGAGCCCGATCACGTCCTGCGAGCTCGCCACCATCGCCGACAGCCTGAGTTGGTTCTCGGTGGCCGACGCCTCGCCCACGAGCCTGAGGAGGCCGGCGACTCGCAGCCGAGTGATGAGCGCCACGAGGAACCAGGCGACGGACCACACCACGAGGCTGGCCAACGGCATGTGGGCCCCGGCCTCGACGACGATGACCCCGGCGAGGACGACCATCACGGCGGACTGCAGTGTGAGGCTGTGCCGGATCTCCGCCGCCACCGCTCGGGTGGGTGCGTCCCGGGCGGGCTCGGCGCGTTCGGTCGTCGCGTACGCCGCCCCGATCATCACGTAACCGACGAGCCATCCTGCGTCGACGCGGCTGCCGGGAGTGGCGCCCGACCAGAGCGCGGCGAGGCAGTCGAACGCGAACTGGAGTGACAGGCCAGCGAGCAGGAAGTCGAAGCCGCGCCCGCGACGAGGGAAGCCGGCGACGAGGCGGTTGGACATCGCGAACAGGCCGATGCCGATGATGGCCCCGCCGAACCGGGTCGTCAGGTCGACCACGTTCAGGTCGCGGTCACCGAACACGGTGCGGAAGAGCACGGTCCACACGACCACGCCGGCCGCGATGCCGATGGCGGTCGCATCGAACCATCCGAACCGGTGTGCACTGACGACCTCGCCGCGCAGGAGTGCCATCAACCCGATCAGTTGGACGGTGTACCCGGCCAGGAACAGGAGGTCGACGGAGGTCTCGGTGCGGAACTCGGGTGCCGTCCACCGGAGGGCGAGCTCCGCCACTTCACCGAGCGCGATCAGCGTCGAGCCGGCGACGAGCCACCACCAGGCACGGCGCGACCGATGGCGCCGACGGGTTCCCACGATGCCGGCGGCCGGCGCGGAGAGTGCGATGAGGACCGCCAGGACATCGGTGGCGTGGGATCGGGGCAGGAGGAGCACGAGGGTGCACGCGGCGAGGCCGCTGCAGAGGTACCACCATCCGGTTGTCTGACGCTCGCCCACCGAAGCTCCCTGTCGTGAAGAGTCAAGAGTTCGTATCGGCAGCGCCGAGCCGGCGCTTGAATCGGGCAATGTGGCGATCGGGGGCATCGCGGTGGCAGCATGGCCCGATGCGCACGAACGTGTCGACGAAGATCGCACCGCTCATCCTCGGCCTGCTGCTGGTCTCGACGTCCTGCTCCAGCGACGGCGGCGGCGAGGGCGGCGACACCACCGCCACCGGCTCCACCGCCGGCAACGACGCGCTGCGCCAGTGCGTCATCGGCAACTGGACGTCGACCTCGATGGACGCGCCGGGCCAAGCCGCACTCGACGTCACGCCCGTGGGCGGTGGCGACGGCATGGCCATCCAGTTCGGCGCCGACGGCGTGTTCCAGATCGACTTCGGGCCCATGAACCCCACCACCGCCTCGTTCACGAAGGCCGGCGAGCAGGGCACGCTGTCCACCCGCTACTCGGGTGTGGGCAAGGGCTCGTGGGAGGCGGATGCCTCGGGCGGTGTGTCGGGCACGTTCGCCGACCTCACTACGGTGAAGGCCACGGTCGAGATCACCCTGGGCAGCACCGTGCCACCCGTGTTCGACGAGACGCTGCAGCAGTTGAACGACAACCGCATGCTGAACGGCGAGACCACCGGCACCTACACGGTCACGTCGTGCCAGGGCGACACGATGACCATGACCACCCCGTTCCCCAGTGGCACCGTCACCATCGAGGCGAAGCGTCAGTCCTGACCTCGCGGTCAGGGACCTACGAGAGGCCGTTGAAGCGGGCCATCGCCGCGTCGGCGCCGTCGACCACGATGGCCTCGACCGCGTCGGCCGCACGCTGGATGGCCACGTCGAGCAGTTCGCGCTCGGCCTTGGGGATGCGGCTGAGCACGTGGTTGGCACCGTGCTCCTTGCTGGGCGGCTTGCCGATGCCGATGCGCACCCGTACGTAGTCCTGCGTGTGCAGGTGCTGGGTGATGCTGCGCAGGCCGTTGTTGCCGGCCAGGCCGCCGCCCACCTTCATCCGCATGGTGCCGGGCGGAAGGTCGAGCTCGTCGTGCACCACGACGAGCTGGCCCGGGTCGGTGAGCTTGTGCCGGCGCCACAGGGCGCCGACGGCCTCGCCGCTGAGGTTCATGTAGGTGGTGGGGAACGCGAGCACGATGCGCTTCGTGCCCAGGCGCGCCTCGGCCACGGCCGCCTTGTCGCGGCCCACCTTCAGCTTCTCGCCCAGCCGTTCGGCCAGCAGGCCGACGACCTCTTCACCCACGTTGTGGCGCGTGCGCGTGTACTCGCGTCCCGGATTGCCCAGGCCGACGACCAGCGCGTCGATCACGCGTCAGTTCACTCGGCGGCGTCGGCGGCTGCGTCGCCCTCGGCGGCAGCCTCACCCTCGTCGGCGGCAGCCGTGGCGGCGGCCGTGATGAGGATGGTGACGACCGGCATGTCGGGGTCGCCGGTGGCGGTGACGCCCTTCGGCATCGGCACGTCGGCGAGACGGATGATGTCGTGCGGCTGCATGTCGGTGATGTCGATCACGAACTCGTCGGGGATGTTGCCCGGGGTGCAGCTCACTTCGATGCTGTCGACGGCCGGGTCGACCAGGCCACCCTCGGCGGCGACGGCCTTGGCCTCGCCCTCGAGGCGCAGCGGCACGTGCACCGTGAGCTCCTCGTTCATGTTGACCGTGAGGAAGTCGATGTGCGACACCGTGCGCTTGATGGGGTGGCGCTGCAGTTCCTTCACGACGGCCGGGTAGGTCTTCCCGCCGACCTCGAGCGACAGCACGGTGTTCACACCGGCGGCGCCACTGAGGGCCAGACGCAGGTCACGGCGCTCGACCGAGACGCTGATGGGCTCCATGCCCAGGCCGTAGACGACGCCGGGGATGTGGCCCTCGGCGCGCATGCGGCGAGAAGCGGCCGAGCCGGTGGCGGTGCGGGACTGGGCGGCGAGCTTGGTGGACATGACGAACCCTCGATCAAGGCGTGAAAACGACGACGTGGCAGCCTACCGGCCGGAGCGCAACGGCAAAACGTAGAGAGCCGAGGAACCGTCCGGAGGGAGCAGGCGAAGCGAAGCGGAGCCCAGTCCCGACCATCGAAACGGTCAGGCCTGGTTCTCGCCGCCGAAGATCTCGCTGACGCTGGAATCGTCGAACACGGCGTTCAGGGCGTCGGCGATGAGCGGGGCGATGGACAGGACCTGGATCTTGTCGATCTGCTTCTCGGGCGGCAGCGGCAGGGTGTTGGTGAGCACCACCTTGGTGATGACCGAGTTCTTCAGGCGGTCGATGGCCGGGCCGCTGAGCACGGCGTGCGTGGCCATGGCCCACACCTCGGTGGCGCCACGGGCCATGAGCACCTCGGCGGCCGACACGATGGTGCCGCCCGAGTCGATCATGTCGTCGTTCAGGATGCACAGGCGCCCGTCGACGTCGCCCATCACTTCCTTGGCTTCGGCCACGTTGGTGGTGCCCTTCGGGCGACGCTTGTAGATGAAGGCCAGGTCGCTGCCGATGTCGCTGAGGTGCGAGGCCATGCGCTCGGCCACCTTGATGCGGCCTGCGTCGGGGGCCACGATGACCGGCGACTTGGCGTTCTGGCGGACGAAGTTCTCGAGCACCGGCATGGCCGTGAGGTGGTCGACGGGGCCCTCGAAGAAGCCCTGGATCTGGCCGCTGTGCAGGTCGATGCTGACCATTCGCTTGGCGCCGGCGGCCTTGAACAGGTCGGCCACCATGCGGGCGGTGATGGGCTCGCGGCCCTCGGCCTTGCGGTCCTGGCGGGCGTAGCCGTAGAACGGGCAGACGGCGGTGATGCGCTTGGCCGACGCGCGGTAGGCGGCGTCAATCATGATGAGCTGCTCCATGATGGAGTCGTTGATGCTCCGGCCCTCGTGCCCGCAGTGCGTCTGCATGATGAACACGTCGGAGCCGCGGATGCTCTCGCCGAAGCGGCAGCGGATCTCGCCGTTGGCGAACTGGACGAGCCCGGGATTGCCCAGGTCGGTACCCAGGTGCTGGGCCACCTCTTCCGCCAGCGCCGGATGCGTGCGCCCCGAGTAGAGCGACATCCGCTTGGTGGTGACCTTCTCCATTGCTCTCCCGGGTGGCTCGTGCCGTCAGTCTGCAGGGGCAGTGTAGAAGGCGCCGGTCACCGCGCCGGAATGCACGCTGCTGCCGGGCGGCAGAAATGCGTACGGACCCACCTTCGCGTCGGCCCCGACCTCGCAATCGCGGCCCACCGTGTGCTCGACGAAGGCACCGTCACCCACGGTCGCGTCGACCAGGCGGGTGTCGGGGCCGATCTCGCAGCCGTCGCCCACCACGGTGTCGCCCTGCAGGATGGTGCCCGGGTACAGGGTGACGTCGCGGCCCAGTTGGACGGTGACGTCGACGAACGTCTGGCGCGGGTCGAGCATGGTGACGCCGTTCAGCAGCCAGTGGCGGTTGGTGCGGGCGCGCAGCTCGCGTTCGGCCATGGCCAGCTGCCAGCGGTCGTTCACGCCCTGGGTCTCGGCCTCGGGGATCTGCACGCAGCCGATGCGGTGGCCCATTGCCGCCAGCGAGCCGATGACGTCGGTGAGGTAGTACTCGCCCTGGGCGTTGTCGGGGCTGAGGTGGCGCAACGCCGGGCCGAGCAGGTCGCGACGGAACGCGTACATCGACGTGCACACCTCGCGCACGGCCCGTTCCTCGTCGTTGGCGTCACGCTGCTCGACGATGCGCAGCACGCGGCCGTTGCCGTCCTTCGAGGGCTGGCGGATGACCCGGCCGTAGCCGGTGGGGTCGTCGAGCACGCTGGTGATGAGCGTGGCCGCGTACTGGTTGGCGTTGTGCGCCGCGACCAGGGCGTCGAGCGAGGCCGGCTGCAGCAGCGGTGTGTCGCCGGGCAGCACCACCACCGTGGACGTGTCGTCCAGGTCGTCGCCGGGGAACGCGCCGAGGCCCACCATGGCCGCGTCGCCGGTGCCGCGCTGCACGGTCTGCTCGACGAACGTGACGTGGGCCCAGTGCGGCGCCTGCTCCTGCACCTTCTTGGTGACCCGTTCGGCCCCGTGGCCCACCACCACGACGGTGCGGTCGGGGGCCAGGCTCTCGAGCGAGTGGATGACGTGCATGACCATGGCGCGGCCGCAGATGAGGTGCAGCGGCTTCGGGCGCGAGGACCGCATGCGCGAGCCCTCGCCGGCGGCGAGCACGATGGCAGAGACACTCATGACGACGTTCTAGCGCGTGGTGACGCGCGGATGGCCGTCGGTTGGAACGTGGTGGCGCAGTGCCGGCACCAGAACGCCTGCTCCAGTTCCGTGCCGCACGGGGCGTGGACCAGCGCGACGTCGCCGCGGCCCTGCTCGGTGCCGTCGTCCAGATGGTGCTCGCCCCAGCGGATGAGCGCCACGAGCGCGGGGGAGAGGGCCACGCCCGACGGGGTGAGCTTGTACTCGTACCGCGGCGGGTGCTCCTGGTACTGCTCCTTGGCCATGACGCCCCCGTCGACCAGGCGCTGCAGGCGGCCGGTGAGGATGGGTCGGGCGATGCCCAGGTCGGCCTGGTAGTCGTCGAAGCGGCGCACGCCGCGCAGTGCGGCGCGGATGATGAGGATGCTCCACCGGTCGCCCACGAGCGCGAGCGTGCGCTCCAGCGTGGTCGCCTCGGGCTTGGGCACCCGTGCCTGCTGTGCGGTCATCGTCCTCCGACTGTACCCCCGGCCGCGTCACCCGTCCTGGGTGACACCCGGGCGTGTCCGTCGGCGCTGGGTTCTGGAACAGAACTCATACGCGATAGGGTTCTGAAATGGAACTCACCGCAGCGATCGAGCCCCCCACGATCGACGAGCCGATCGACGAACTGATGGCGCGGGCTCGTGCGGTGCGCGACGCCGCCCACGGCACCCGCATCACCTACTCGCCGAAGGTGTTCATCCCGCTCACCATGCTGTGCCGCGACAAGTGCGGCTACTGCACGTTCGCCCAGCCGCCCGCCCGGCTGGTGGCGCCGTACCTGACACCCGAGCAGGTGCTGCAGATCGCCCGGCGCGGCGCCCGCCAGGGCTGCCACGAAGCACTCTTCACCCTGGGCGAGCGTCCCGAGGAGCGGTACACCGTGGCCCGCGACTGGCTGCGCGAGCACGGCTACGACAGCACCGTCCACTACCTGCACGCCATGGCGAAGCTGGTGCTCGACGAGACCGGCCTGCTGCCCCACGCCAACGCCGGTGCGCTCTACGAGGACGAGTTGCGCCTGCTGGCCGAGGTGTCGCCCAGCCAGGGGATGATGCTCGAGACCCTGCGCGACGACCTGCCCTGCCACCGCGGCGCGCCCGACAAGGTGCCGGCCCGGCGCCTGGCCACGCTGGAGGCGGCCGGCCGGCTGGGCATCCCGTTCACCACCGGCATCCTGGTGGGGCTGGGCGAGAACCGGCAGGACCGCATCGACGCGCTGCTCGCCATCCGGGCAGCCCACCTCCAGCACGGACAAGTCCAGGAGATCATCGTCCAGAACTTCCTGCCCAAGCCGGGCACCGGCATGCAGCACGAGGCGCCGTGCGACGGTGACGAGTTCCTGTGGTCCATCGCCGCGGCGCGGTTGCTGCTGCCGCCCGAGATCCACCTGCAGGCGCCGCCGAACCTGAGCGACGACTTCGGCGTGCTGCTCGACGCCGGCATCGACGACTGGGGTGGCGTGTCGCCGGTGACGCTCGACCACGTGAACCCCGAACGGCCGTGGCCGGCGCTCGACCGCCTGCGCGAGGTCACCGAGGAGCGCGGCTTCGCACTGGCGCCGCGGCTGACCATCTACCCCGAGTTCGTGCGGGAACCGGAGCGTTGGCTGCAGCCGGCGCTGCGCTTCCCGGTGATGGACCGCAGCGACGCCGAGTGCCTGGCCCGCGACGACCCGGGCGCGATGTGGCCCGAGAAGGTCACCGCGGCCGACGTGGTGCTCGACGGTGCCGAGGTGGTGCTCGTCGGCCACCGCAGCACGCAGTGGTACTCGGGCGCCACCCAGCCGCCGCCCACGCTCATCCCCACGCCGTCGCACGGCAGCGGCGTGGTCCGCGGTGCGGTGCGCGAGGTCCTCGACGGGGTGCTCGCCGGGCTGGAGGTGGGCGCCGACCAGATCGTCGCCCTGTTCCGGGCGCGCGGCCCCGAAGTGGTCGCCGTCGCCGAGGTGGCCGACCAACTGCGCCGCGACGCTGTGGGCGACGCCATCACGTGGGTGCACAACCGCAACATCAACTACACGAACGTGTGCACGTTCAAGTGCAAGTTCTGCGGGTTCTCGAAGGGGCCGCTGTCGCTGAACCTGCGCGGCACGCCCTACCTGCTGACGCTCGACGACATCGCCCAGCGCGCCGCCGAGGCGTGGGAGATGGGCGCCACCGAGGTGACGCTGCAGGGCGGCATCCACCCCGACTTCGACGGCGACTACTACATCGACGTCACCCGCGCCGTGAAGGACGCCGTGCCCGGCATGCACGTGCACGGCTTCACCGCGCTCGAGGTCACCGAGGGGGCCAAGCGCCTGGGCGAGGACCTGGCCACCTACCTGCGCCGGCTGAAGGAAGCGGGCCTGGCCTCGCTGCCCGGTACCGCGGCCGAGATCCTGGACGACGACGTCCGCGCCGTGCTGTGCCCCGACAAGATCACCACCGACGAGTGGCTCGACTGTCACGCGGCCGCGCACGAGGTGGGGCTGCGCTCGAACGTCACCATCATGTTCGGGTCCATCGAGCACCCCGAGTCGTGGGCGAAGCACATGGTGCGCACCCGCGAGCTGCAGAAGGTCACCGGCGGGTTCACCGAGTTCGTCGGCCTGCCGTTCGTGCACATGGCGTCGCCCATCTACCTGCAGCGCAAGTCGCGTCGCGGTCCGACGTTCCGCGAGAACCTGCTCATGCACGCAGTGGCGCGCATCGCCTACCGCGGGCTCATCGACAACATCCAGCTCAGTTGGGTGAAGATCGGCGAGGCCGGCGCGGTGCAGTTGCTGCAGGCCGGCTGCAACGACCTGGGCGGCACGTTGATGGACGAGAACATCTCCCGCGCCGCCGGCGCGTCGCACGGCCAGGGCATGACCGAGGAGCGCTTCACCGATCTGGTGGCGCCGCTCGGCCGCCGCCTGCAGCAGCGCAGCACCCTCTACGACCGAGTCGACACCGCCCGCCCCGTCCCCGCCTAACCCGAGTCGATTCGTCGTTCTGCTCGGAACTGGTTGCATCTGTTCCCGGAAACCGGGAACGGATGCAACCAGAAGCCGATTTGGGAGGAATCGCAACCAGAATCCGGGGCCTGCGGCACGCGTCCGGTGTGAGCACGCTCGACCTCGGGCGGATCGGCGGGTCGAGGGGTTGTTGTACGCTGTACAACTGATGACTGCCGTACCCCGCGTCGCCATCACCGGCTACATGCACGAGGTGAACGCGTTCGCCGACCCCATCACCTTGGCACACGGGCTGCAACAGTCGAACACGCCCGGCGGGCTGGAGCACACGTGGGAGGCCATCCCCGCCATCGCCCGCCTGCGCGAATTGCGCGAGGTCGAGTTCGTCGACCTGCCGGTGTGGGAGTTCGGCGCCAGCGGGCCACTGCTCGACGGCGACTTCCACGCCGTGGTCGACGAGGTGGTCGACGGGTTGCGTGCCGCAGGCCCGGTGGACGGTGTGCTGGTGCTGGGCCACGGTGCCGGTCGCACCGACACGGACCTCGACGCCGACGCCACGTTCCTGCGCGCCGTCCGCGACACGGTGGGCCCCGACGTGCCCGTCGTTGTGGTGCTCGACTTCCACGCCAACGTGTCGCAGGCCATGTGCGACCTCACCGACGCACTCGTCGGCTACCGCACGAACCCGCACGTCGACATCGCCGAACGCACCGCCGAAGCCGGTGAGCTGCTGCACCGCCTGTTGAACGGCGAGCGCACCGCGGTCGCGCTGTGCCGCCCGCCGCTGGTGCTGCCGCAGTTGTCGCAGAACACCACGCCGGGTGAGCCGCTGGGCGACGTGCGCGAGCGGGCCGAAGCCGCCATCGGCGGACCGGTGTGGAACGTGTCGCTGTTCGGTGGCTTCTCGCTGGCCGACGTGCCCGACTGCGGCTTCTCGGCGGTGGTCACCGCCGACGCCGACCGGCCCGACGTGGCCGCGGCCACCGCGCTCGACGTCGCCGGCCTGGCCTGGGACGTGCGCGACCGCTACCGCGTGACCGTCACCGCACCCGCCGACGCCGTCGAGCAGGCACGGCTCGCCGCGGCGGGCGAGCGAGCCCCGGTGGTCCTGGCCGACCCGGCCGATAACCCCGGCGGTGGCGCACCCGGCAACAGCACCTACCTGCTCGCCGCGTTGCTCGACGCATCACTGGGCGCTGCCCCGGGCGAGGTGGTCATGGGGCTGCACTGCGACCGCGCCGTGGTCGACGCCGCGTGGGACGCGGGCGTGGGTGCCCGCCTCACCGTCCGGTTCAACGACGGCAGCGAGCGGCCGTTCGCCCGCCCGCTCACCGTCGAGGCGACCGTGCTGTCGTTGGTGTCGTCGCCGCTCGTCCCCACCAAGGGCGTGTACGACCGCATGGAACGCCACCCGGGCCGCTGCTGCGCGCTCGACATCGACGGCATCCACGTGGCAGTGTCGTCGCACAAGGTGCAGTGCGCCGACGACGACACACTGCTGCACGTCGGGCTGCAGCCAGCGCTCGCCAAAGTGGTGGTGGTGAAGTCGCGCGGCCACTTCCGCGCCGGCTTCCAGCACCTGTTCGGCAACGACCAGATCATCGAGGTGGGCGCGCCCGGCGTGGCCGCCGCGGTGTTCGACGGCCTCGAGTTCCGGCACGTGCCGCGGCCATCGTTCCCGCTCGACGCCGACGCCCAGTGGGTCCCGCAGGTGACCATGCATCGTGGGGGAGTGCCGGCGTGACCGTGCGCGTCATTGCCACCGGCGGCACCATCTCGTCGCACTTCGACGGCGAGCAGTGGACCAACCTCGACGGTCGCACCCTGGTGGCCGAACTGGGCCCGCTGCCGGTCGACGTGCGCGTCGACGACGTGGCCACCGGCCCCAGCTCGAACCTGGGCGTCGACGACATGGTGGCCATCGCCCACAGCGTGCGCGCCGCGCTGGACGAGGGCGCCACCGGTGTGGTGGTGGTGCACGGCACCGACACCATGGAGCTCACCGCGTTCATGGTCCAGCTGCTGCTGGGCACCGACGCACAGCGGCGGCCGGTGGTGTTCACCGGCTCCATGCGCGTGCATTCGCACGCCGCACCCGACGGGCCGCGCAACCTGCGCGACGCCATCACGGTCGCGGCCAGCGATGCCGCGGTGGGTCGTGAGGTGCTGGTGTGCCTGGAGGGCGTGCTCCACGCCGCGGACCGCGTGCGCAAGCACCACGCCGCCTCGGTCGACGCGTTCCACTCGGGGCCGTTCGCGCCCGTCGGCCACGTGACCGACGCGCAGGTCGCGTTCCACGAGCCCGCGCCCGTGCGCCGCGCCGCCACCGGTGTCAGCGGGCCGGTGCCGCTGGTGGTGTGCTACCCGGGCATCGCCGCCGACCACATCGACGCGGCCATCGGCGACGCCCCGGCCGTGGTGGTCGAGGGCTTCGGCGACCTGAACCTGCCGCACGCCACCTGGGGGCCGCTGCACCGCGCTGCCAGCCGTGGCGCGCTGGTGGTGCTCGCCTCGGCGGCGTTCACCCCCAACGCCGGCGACGACGACCTGCGCTCGCTCGGCGCGGTCGGTGCCGGCGGCCTCACCGCGCAGAAGGCCCGGCTGGCCGTCATGGCCGCGCTGGGCACCACCACCGACCGCGACGACGCCATCTCGTTCCTCCACCAGTACGCACTCACCTTCGACGCCAAAGACCGGAGCACCACCTCATGAGCGATGCACAGCACACCGTTGCGGCCGACCTGCAGGCGATCGTCGACGCGCAGGCGTCGGTGGAGGGCGCGGCCACCCTGCTGCGCGTCGAGTTGCCGCAGCAGGGGCTGGTGTGGCGCCACGTCGCCGGCGGCATCACCCGCGGCGGCGAGCCGGCGCAGGTGGACACGACGTTCCGCATCGCCAGCATCACCACGACCTTCACGGCGGCGGTCATCACCCAGCTCGCCGCCGAGGGGCTGCTGAAGTTCGACGACCTGCTCAGCAAGCACCTGCCGCCCGAGCACCTCGACCTCATCCCGCGCCTGCACGTGCTCGACGGCGCGTCGTACGGCGAGGAGATCACGCTGCGCCAACTGCTCACGCACTCGGCCGGCCTGTTCGACTACGCGTCGGCCCACGGCTTCTTCGCGGCCATCGCCGCCGACCCCGGCCACGTGTGGACGCCTCGCGAGATGCTCGAGGGCTCCATCGTGTGGGGCACGCCGCACTTCCGCCCCGGCGGCGGGTACGGCTACGCCTACAGCGACACCGGGTACGTGCTGCTCGGCCTGGTCATCGAGCACCTCGACCGCACGCCGTTGCACGAGTCGTACCGGCGGCGCATCCTCACCCCGCTGGGCATGTCCATCACCACATTGGAAGGGCACGAGGCGCATCGCGGGCCCACCATGTCGCACCCGCACGAGGGTGACCTCGACGCCGCGGTCATCCACGGCACCGCCGACTGGGCGGGCGGCGGCCTGGTGAGCGACGTCGACGAGCTCGGGGTGTTCGCCCAGGCACTCGTGGGCGGGCGCATCGTCGCCCAGCCGTGGCTGGACCAGATGCTGGAGTGGCAGTTCCGTACGCTCGACCCCGAACGTCACTCGCCGGGCTACCTGGGGTACGGGTTCGGTGTGGAGGCACGAGACGTGCACGGCCTGCTGCTGCGCGGCCATCGCGGGCACTGGGGTGCATGGATGCACGTGCACCCGCAGACCGGGCTCACCATCACTGGCACCATCAACCAGTCGAACCGCCCGCCGCACCAGGTGGTGCTCGACTCGGTCGCCGCGCTCCAGCGCGCCGGCCTGATCGGCGGCGTGTCGTGAGTAGCGCCCAGGCGCGGGTCGAGGCCGGCTTGAGCGCGGTGCTGCAGATCGACGGCCGACCCGGCGAGCGTTTCACCCTCGCCGAGCGCATGCAGCGCTACGACGTCCCCGGCGTGGCCGTGGCCGTGGTGGCCGACGGCGAGGTGTCATGGGCCGCCGGCTACGGGGTACGTTCCGACGGTCAGGGTGCCATCGAGCCCACCACGTTGTTCCAGGCCGCGTCCATCAGCAAGGCCGTGGCCGCGCTCGCGGTGCTCGCGCTGGTCGAAGCCGGCGACATCGACCTCGACGCCGACGTGAACTCGGCGCTGCGCTCGTGGCGGTTGCCCGACAGCCCGTTCACCGACGGCAACCCTGTCACCGTGCGGCGGCTGCTCAGCCACACCGCCGGCACCACGGTGCCCGGCTTCCCCGGCTACCCGCTGGGCACGCCGGTGCCGAGCGTGCCCGATCTGCTGTCGGGCGTCGGCGGCTCGGTGACACCCGCGGTCGAGTCGTTCTGTGCACCGGGCACCGTGGTGCAGTACTCGGGCGGCGGTTCCACGGTGGTGCAGCAGTTGGTGGGCGACGTCACCGGACGTGCGTTCCCCGACGTGGTGGCCGACCTGGTGCTGCGACCGTTCGGCATGGTCGACAGCGCGTACGAGCAGCCGCTGGCCGACGCCCGGCGCAGCCGTGCCGCCATCGGCCACGGTGCCTCCGGGGCACCCGTGCCGGGTGGCTTCCACGTGTACCCCGAACTGCAGGCGGCCGGGCTGTGGACCACCGCGGTGGACCTGGCCCGGTGGGTCATCGGCGTGCAGGGCATCCTGCACGGCGACCGATCGGGGCCCATCTCGCCCGACATGGCCCGCGCCATGGTCACGCCCATCGCTCCCGGCACGTTCGGGCTGGGGCCCGAGACCGGCGGCGACGGGACGTTGCGCCGGTTCGGGCACAGCGGTTCGAACGAGGGCTTCCGCAGCCAGGTCGACGGCCTGGTGGAACTGCCCACCGGGGCGGCCATCCTCACCAACGCCGACGGTGGCACCACGCTCATCGCCGAGCTGCGCCGGTCGCTGACCGACGAGTACGGGTGGGGCGAGATCGGTGCGCCGCCCATCCGCCTGGCCGAGGTGCCCGACGACGTGCTGCGCTCGTACGCGGGGCGCTACGTCGGTCCGTTCGGCCGGCCGATGAAGCTCGAGTTCGCCGACGGTGAGCTGTTCAGTCCGGCGCCGTACGGCCGCCGGCTGATGTTGCCGCTGGGCGAGACCACGTTCCTCGACGAGGAGACGGGTGCCACGCTGGAGGTCGAGCGCGACGGCTCGCGGGTGTCGCGCATCGCCGTGCTCGTGGACGGCAACGAACTGATGGCGTTCGACCCGGTCGCGGGCGGCAGCGCGGAGGAGCGGTCATGAGCACGTTCGTCGACGACGCCTGGGACGCCGCACTGCCGGTGCTGATGGACTACATCGCCATCCCGGCCAGGTCGCCCATGTTCGACGCCGAGTGGGAGGCGAACGGTCACCTGCAACGCGCCGCCACCATGCTGCGCGACTGGGCGGCGGCGCAGACCATCCCCGGCATGACGGTCGAGATGGTCGAGCTGCCCGGGCTGACGCCCGTGCTGTTCATCGAGATCCCGGCCACGCACGCCGACCTGGCCGACCGGACCGTGGTGCTGTACGGCCACCTGGACAAGCAGCCCGAGATGCTGCCGTGGTCGCCCGGTCTGGGCCCCTGGTCGCCCGTGCTGCGGGGCGACCGGTTGTACGGCCGCGGCGGTGCCGACGACGGTTACAGCGTGTTCGCCGCACTCATCGGCATCGCCGCCGTGCACGAGCAGGGCGGCCGCCACGCCCGGCTGGTGGTGCTCATCGAGGCCAGCGAGGAGAGCTCGAGCGTGCACCTGGCCCCGCACCTCGAGCGGCTGCTGCCGCGCATCGGTCAGGCAGAGCTGGTGCTCACGCTCGACTCGTTCTGCGAGAGCTACGACCGGCTGTGGACCACCACGTCCACCCGCGGCGTGT
>CBHWEI010000065.1:0-16271 GCA_966112835.1 uncultured Acidimicrobiaceae bacterium | reverse complement strand
ACCTTCAGCACCTGCTCGGGGTCGTCCCACGGCACCTTCGGGAACGGCAGCAGCATGGGCTCGTAGCCGGCCTGACGGCCGAGGTGGCTGGCGGCGGCGATGCTGCCCAGCGTCATGCCGTGGTAGCTGGGGTGGCGGCCGATGATCTTCCACCGGTCGGGGCGGCCCTTGGCCACCTGGTAGGCACGGGCCAGGCGCAGCGCCGAGTCGGTGCTCTCGCTGCCGCCGCTGGTGAAGAACACGTGGCTCATGCCCTGGGGCAACCAGTGCTGCACCAGTTCGTCGTGCAGCGCCAACCGCGACGGCGTGGGCCACAGCGGCACCACGTAGCCCATGGGCATGACCGCCGCGGCGGCCTCGGCCACCTCGGTGCGGCCCCAGCCGATGTTGCCCACGATGGCGCCGGCAGCGGCGTCGAGCAGTCGCCGGCCGTCGGCGGTGATGAGGTGCACGCCGTCGCCCCCCACGATGGTGGGGAAGTCGGGCGCGCCGGGCAGGAAGGCGTAGCGGTCGGTGTCGGTGGGCATCACCCCGAGTATCGCGTGCGGCCCGGGCTGCCGGGATCGTCGGGCGTCCAGCCGGCCAGGTGGTGGCGGAACATGATGCTGAGCCGCGGCCCGTGCACCGCGGCGCTCTTGGGCACGCTGTGCTCCCACTGGTGCTGGCAGGCCCCGCCCATGACCAGCAGGTCGCCGGGCCCGAGTTGCCAGGCGGTGGAGGGCCCGCCGCCCTTGGGCCGCATGTGGAACGAACGGGGCGTCCCCGTGCTGACGATGGCCACGACCGGGTTCTCGAGGTGGAACCGTTCGCGGTCGGCGTGCCAGGCCACCGAGTCGCGGCCGTCGCGGTACAGGTTGAAGCCGATCGAGTCGAAGGGCCGGTGGTAGTGCGCCGTGAGGGCGGCGAGCGCATCGCCGAGCACCGGCAGGGGCGGATCGGTGGGCTCGCCGCCCCACCAGCCGGTGAGGCGCGGCTCGGCGACCACGCGGTCGTACATCACCACGTCGCGCTGACGCCACGGCACCTTGGCCACCAGTTCGGCCAGCACCAGGTCGGCACCGTGCAACCATCCGGGCACGTGGTCGACCCACGACTCGTCGTCGAGCCAGGTGCGCTGCGCCGCGGCGAAGGTGGGGTCGACGGCGGGGTCCTCGAACGCGAACAGGCATTGCTGCCAGATGAGGGCCGGATCGTCGAGTTCGTGGTCGGCGGTGAGGGGCATGGGCGCCATCCTCGCGTGGTCGAACAGGTGTTCGCAACCCCCTTCTGTCACGCGGGACCAGACGGTGCCGGCCGTAGCATCACGCCGTGTCCGAAGTGGAACCCACGTTCATCGACGATCCGACCGACGAGCGCATCGCCGACTTCGTTCGGCTGCGTGACCGCAAGGAGAGCGACGAGTTCCTCATCGCCGAGAGCGCGCCCGTGGTCGAACGGTTGATGGACTCGAAGTTCGCCGTCCGCTCGTTCCTCCTCACCCCGAAGGGTTGGGAGCGCATGCGCGACGCCATCGAGGCGTACGAGCGAACCGCACCGGTGTACGTGGTCGAGCCCGACGTGATGGAGTCGATCACCGGGTTCGACCTGCATCGCGGGGTGCTCGCCTCGGCTGGCCGACGGGCGTGGACCACCATGCCCGAGCTCGTGCGCCGCGCCAAGCGGATCATCGTGCTCGAGGGCTCGAACGACCACGAGAACATCGGCGTGGTGGCCCGGTCGGCCCGCGGCCTTGGGTTCGACGGGATGCTCCTCGACCCCACGTGCGCCGACCCGTACTACCGCCGCAGCATCCGCGTGTCGATGGGCGAGATCCTGCACCTGCCCATCACCCGCGCCGCCTCGTGGCCCGAGCCGCTCACCTACCTGGTGAAGCAGGGCTTCGAGCTGTGGGCGCTGACACCCGACACCGACGCCGAGAGCCTGTTCGCCATGGGCATGCCCGAGAAGCTCGCGCTGGTGGCCGGCGCCGAGGGTCCGGGCCTCACCGAGATGACGCGCTTGCGCACCCACTACGACGTGCGCATCCCCATGCACAACGGGGTGGACTCGTTGAATCTGGGCCACGCCCTGGCCATCGCCATGGCCGCCGTCTCGCCGCCGGTCGCCGACGCCAGCGGCGCCGACGGCATCGGCTGAGCCGGGGCGGCGGCGTTCAGACGCCGGCGGTCACGCCGCCGTCCACACCCCACAGCGCGCCGGTGACGTACGACGCGTCGTCGCTCGCCAGGAACAACGCCACCGCGGCGATCTCGTCGGGCTGTGCGCCGCGCCCGATGGGCACACCGGCACCCGGGTCTTCGTACACGCTGACGCCGTCCTGAGCCAGGCGGGCCGCGTGCGCGTCGTTGAAGCGGGTCATCACCAGTCCCGGTGCGATGGCGTTGATGCGGATGCCCTCGGCCGCGTGGTCCAGCGCCATGCCGCGGGTGAGCTGCGCAATGGCACCCTTGGTCGCCGAGTAGATCGACAGGTAGCGCTCGGCGATGATGGCATTGGCCGAGCTCATGTTGACGATGGCCCCACCCCCACCCTGGCGGCGGAACTGCAGGATGGCCTGGCGGCAGCCGTGCAGCACCCCGCCCACGTTCACGGTGAAGCTGCGCACGAACTTCTCGTCGGCGTCGTCGTCAGTGACCAGGCCCGGCAGGTTCACCGCCGCGTTGTTCACCATCACGTCGAGACGGCCCCAGCGCGCCACTGCGTCGGCGACCACCGCGGCCACCTGTGCGTCGTCCGCGACGTCGGCGACGGCCGCCGCAGCTCGACCGCCGGTCGCGACGATGCCGTCGGCGGTGGCCGCTGCCGCGTCAGCGTCGATGTCGACCGCCAACACCGCGGCGCCGGCAGCGGCGAACCGCCGCGCGATCGCCTGCCCGATGCCGTTCCCTGCTCCGGTGACCACGGCCACCCGTCCATCCAGCTGCATGCGCCGAACGTAGCCCGCACCCGTCACGCGGACTGCCAGGCCGCGGTGATCGCCGCAACGTGCCGCTCGTCCGTGCCGCAGCAGCCACCGATCACCCGCAACGACGGCATGGACGAGCGCAATGCCACGTAGTGGCGGGCGAGGTCGCTCGGATCCCCGTCGTCGAGCACTTCCATCTCGTCGAGCTCGGCGTGGCTCAGCTGCGACGCGTTGGCCCGCAGGCCACCGACTCGACCGATCCACGGCGCGTCGGCGTGCACGTGCTGGTCGAAGTGCGTCGGGTGTGCGCAGTTGATCATGTAGTACAGCGGGTACCCGTCGGTCGCCTCGTCGGTCGCGGTGATGGCGTCGCCGAGGGACATGCCCGAGGGCAGCCGGCCGTCGGTCTCGACGGTGAACGACACGACCGCCGGAAGGCCCGCCGCCCTCGCGGCGAGCGCCAGGCCGGCGGCCTCCTCCACGTACCCCATGGTGATGCCGGTGGCCAGGTCCACACCGGCGGCATGCATGGCCTGCACCTGGAACGAGTGGTAGTCCTGGGCCTCGGCGACGCTCATCGTCGCACCGAGGCGGTAGCCGTCGCCGCGAGGACCGACCGCTCCACTCACGAGGAACGGCTGTGCTCCCGTCCACTCGGTCCTCTCGGCGAGCAGCATGTCGACGGACGAGCCGATGAACTCGGTCAGGTCGTCGAGGTCGTGACCCAGGGTGGCCGCCCACTCCGGGTTGGCGCGCCAGGTGGGGGTCTCGAGCAGCACCGCGGCGTCGTGCGCCGCGGCGATGGCGGCGTAGTGGGCGTAGTACTCGCGCAGCAGCGCCCGGCCGTCCTCGGTGGCGACCAGCGGATAGGCGGCGAATGCAGGCAGGTCCACCCCCTTCAGGAACACCAGCCAGGTCTCCAGCCCACCGTCGGTGACGATGGTGGTACCGGCTGCGGGCCAGTTGCGCGGGGTGGGGGTGGTGTCGTCGCTCATGACGTGAGCATCCGCCTTCCAGGCCGCGCATGCTCGGGGACGGCCTGAGGATGGTCTGAGGATGCCTGCCGAGCGCCGTCGAAGACGCCGACGAGCGCTGTCAGAGCGAGGCGATGATGGCGATGGCGCGGCGCACCGCGTCGTCGACCACCAGCGCCTGCCCTGCGGCGTGGATCTCGTCGAACCGCGCGGTACCGAGGCGACCGCGCAACCCGTCGACCACCTCGTGCAGGCGTTCTGCCTCCACCCCGTGGCTGGCCCGCAGCTCGGGCCGTGACATGGCGCCCGCCAGTTCGGTCGCTCCCTCGTCGGCGCCCACCGCGACGAGGCACTCGATCAGGTTGCGCACAGTCGTGACGGCGTGCACGAAGTTGCCGTGGCGCACCGAGTCGCGCAGGCATTCCCCGTACATCGACAGGGCGCCCGCCAGATCGCCGGATCGGGCCATCTCGCTGGCCGCCGACTGTTGGGAGACCGAGACGACGAACGGATTGCCCGCCGCCCGCGCCAGTTGGAGGGCCTCGAAGATGGTGGGCAGTGCCGGCCGATGCGACGCCGACAACGCCTCGCCCCTGGCGTAGGTCAGCCATGAGCGCGCCGAGGGCGAGACCAGCTGGTCGCGGAACTCGTCGAGACGTGCGAGCCCCTCGTCGGGCCGCCGGGCGAACGTGCACGCAAGCGCGAAGTTGGTGGTGCCCATGGCGGTGAAGTGGTGATCGCCGACCTCCTCGCCGATTGCGCAGAGTTGTGCGGCCTGCCGGCAGGCATCATCGAACTCGCCGGCGTAGATGGCCACGTCGCTGAGGATCTCCAAGGCGGTGCCGGCCAGGTGCGCATCGGCGTTGTCGCGGAGCGACTGCAGGTGGTCGCGGGCAGATGCCAGGTCGCCGCTGTTCGCGTCGGCAGCGGCCACCACCACATGCGCACCGGCCAATGCCTGATGGGGGAGGTCCGGGTGGAGGTGCAGCACTCGACGGCTCCACTCGGCCGGTTCCTGCCAGAAGGTGGAGTAGCCGATGAGGTGCAGCCGGGCGCTCAGGCGGGCGGCCCCGACCGGATCGACGACCGACGACCAGCGGTGCGCCTGACGTGCCTCCGCGACCAGGTCGTCGAAGTGACGGCGACCGAGCGGCTCATCGGTGCCCCGCAGCTCGCGATCGGCCGTCGTCGCCTCGGCGAGCACCCAGTCCAGGTGACGGCCACGAACCGCCTCGGCATCGACGCGCCCGTCCAGCCAACCCGTTGCGACGGCGCGCACCGTCTCGAGCATTCGGTGACGAGCGACGGGACCCCCCAGATCGGTGGCCAGCAACGAACGCTCCGCGAGCGCCGGCACCTCACCGGCAGCATCGGGAAGGACACGACGGGCCGCCGCGACGGTGAACGGGCCGGCGAAGACCGCGCACTGGGTGAGCGCGTCACGTTCCAGCGGCGCGAGCAGCGTGGTCGACCACTCGACCATCGACGTCAACGTGCGGTGCCGGGCAGTGGGTGTGCGGTGAGTGACCTGCAGGAGGCGGTCGCGGGTGCCCACCACGGCCTCGAGCTCGTCGAACGTCATGGCGACCAGCCGTGCCGCGGCCATCTCGACGGTGAGCGGCAGCCGGTCCAGCTGTTCGACGAGCGACAGGATGCGCGGGTGCAGCTCGTCCACCGGCAGCGACGGACGAACCGCGAGCGCGCGGCGAGCGAACAGCTCGGCCGCAGCAGCCAGGTCCAGGGCCTCGACCCCGACGACGGTCTCCATGCCCAACCCGATGCGGACCTGGCTGGTCGCGAGCACGCGCACGGCGACCTGGAACGAGCCCGTCACGGCGTCGAGCAGCGTGGCGACCTCGTCCACCACGTGCTCGCAGTTGTCGAGCACCACCAGTCCCGGCCAGGCGGCCACGGCCGCGACCGCGCGGTCGGGCCGACCCGTGTCGAGCACGGTGTCGAGCGCCCGTGCCACCGCCGGCAACACCTCCGACGCCAGACCGACGGTGGACAGCTCGACCGTCACCGCGGGGTGTCCCGTCCGACGTGACCATCGGCCGGCCACCTCGCGGGCCAGTGTCGACTTGCCCACACCACCCGGCCCCACCAGGGTGACCAGTGGCGACCCGTCGACCAGGGTCTGCAGCGTCGACGACGAGAGCACGTCGCGGCCGACGAGCCCCGACCGGGTGTCGAGTGGCGCCGACGGAGCCGCCATCCGCCCCGTTTCCGTCTCGGGGTCCAGCGACGCGACGAAGCGATAGCCACGACCCGGCACGTTCTTCACGAACGCCTGGCGCTGGCCGTCGTCGCCGAGTGCGCGCCGCACCTCCTTCACGCGTGTGGTCAGCGCAGACTCGGACACGAATCGGTGTCCCCACACCGCGTCGAGCAGCTCGGGCTTTGGCACCACGCGGTCACGCTGGTCGACCAGGAACGCGAGCAGGTCGAACGCCTGCGGTTCCAGGTGCACGAGTGCGCCCTCGCGGCGAAGCTCCCTCGCCGGGACGTCGAGCTCGAACGCACCGAATCTGGCCATCCCGTACGAGTCTTGCAGTTCACGCAGAACTGAAGTTCGGGTGTATCGAAGCGATCGGGGCACCAGGCACCATTGCAGACGTGCCGGTCGTCGTACCGGCGACCGGTACGCCAGCCTTGAACGCGACAGCGGCGCAAAGTTTGAGCACCATGGTGGCACTACCTCCTCGCAAGTGCCCTCGAACGTAGGTCGCTGTCAGGACTCCTGCTGGGTGACATCGACTGCCGGGTTCATCCAGGTTCCGACGGCATTGCTCGACTCGAGCGCCGCAACGGGCGGCTGCGTCACTTCGTCCTCTGCGGCGGGGTCTTCGCCGAGCCGAGGCAGACGCTCTTCGTCGGCCGCTTCAGGGGTGACGACGGAGGCGCTCGAGTCGCCCCAGTCCACCAACTCGTCGTCGTGCGCCGCCTCCTCGGCCCAAGGGTTCGGAGCCGAATCGTCGTCCGTCGAATCAGACGGCACCTCACCGAAGGGCGCATCGTTGGAGCGGTCGTCGTTCTCGGCCTCGGAGGTGGCGAATGGCGCGTCCAGTTCGGGATCTTCGTGTGCTTCCTGCATGTCCAGTGGCGGAGGTGTCAGGTCGATGCCTGCCTCCTCCGCTGCAGAGCGTCCTCCCGAGGGAAGCTGCGGAGCCTTCGCAAACCAGGGGCGCAGACCTTGCACCACCTGCGCGTAGAAGTGGGCAAGAGGGCCGATGACGGAGTCGATGAACGCGCCCCGACCTACGCCCCGCTTGCTGCCGAGCGCTGACGACACAGCCACGCGGAACACCCTGATGTTCTTCTTCGGGTCCTCGACGAGCTTCTCGGGGTTGTCCTTCACATGAGCGAGCAGCTCACTCATCGACTGCCGGGACATGTGCGACCAGGAGTCCACCCGCAGGCCTGGCGGAGCATCCTTGAGCTGCCGAAGCAACCAGTTGACCTTGGTCACCTGCTTGCCATCGGCTGGTGCATCTACGTCGACCGAGAGCTGCAGTCGGCCCGACCTCAGGTCGGCCATGACTGCGATGTCGCCGATCGCCTGAGGAACGCGGAGCACACCAGTAAGTCGACCGCGCTCCACCAGCTCGGCGGTTTGCGACGACAGCCGCAGCGACGGGTCGGCCAACTCTTTGCGGGACAACACGACTTGCACATCTGCGCCCAGCTCGCGGCCCATCTTGAGAGCTGCGAACTGCAGCAGCCGCTCCCAATGCAGGACGACATCGGAGAGGCCCTTGTCGGAGGCGCGGAGAGTGCCAGCGCTCACCGAGTCACGGATCTTGGTCCAATTCTCACCCATGTCCGCGAAGTCCAGAGCACCACTTCGCGGGTGCTCCAGGTAGCGGATCAACTCTCCAAGGATCCAAGCCTGCTCAGGGTCCGAGACGCGTCGATGCACACGGTGCTGCACCGCCATCGTGAGGATCTCGGCCCAGGAATAGTGATACAGCGCCACCTTCTTCAGGCGACGCTTGTCGACGGCAGTCGGGTGCACGCCAGGGGCCTGAGAGATTTCGTTGGAGATCGTGAGCACGGCGTCGAAACCCTGCTCGCGCGCGACGTCGAGATATGCCTCCAACTGTTCGCGTTGCAGAATGGAGGAGCCAGTCTTGACCTCCACAAGGGCAACCCATTCCTTAGATCCTCGCTTCGCGCGGATGAGGCCGTCGGGGTACACCCGCCTGTCATTCACGACGAAGGGAACCTCGATGAACGTTTCCAGGTTGGACGCCGGCGCTCCGAGCGGCTTCACGAGGCTCAGCCCAAAGTCACGCACTACGGAGGTGACCGCAAGAAGCGCGGACGTAGCGCGCCGCTCAGCCTCCTCCTGGCCGTTGATCCCACTCGTCGGAATCAGGCGAGCTGTCTGCCAGGTCTCGTCACTCATTTGCTGACCTCCCAAGGCTGGGACCATAGCCAATTCGCAAGAACGTGGTCGGCCGTCATGACGCAATTGGCATCAGTTCAGACGCTCCAAGATCAGCGGCCAGCCGGCGGTCGGTCCACAGGCGTCGGTGGAACAGGCTCAAGGCGGAGAGAAGCCCGCACCCGTCACGCAGAACTGAAGTTCGGGAGGAAGGGGTGTCGTGGAGACGAGGGGAATCGAACCCCTGACATCCACCTTGCAAAGGTGAATCGGCCGCCTTGATGGCCGGTCGATCTTCATTCACATGCCATCTGACCTGGTCTTTTCTGTTCGTCCAGTCCGCTGCCGTCCACACCGTGTTGCAGAGTCTGTGCACCTGGTGTGCACCTGGCTCGATATTCTGGCCGCATGGCGTCGATCGTGGAGAAGCGATTGGGGGATGGCTCGAGGGCCTACCTTGTGCGCTTTCGCACGGCCGACGGTCGGCAGCGATCGAAGCAGTTCAAACGCAAGCGCGAGGCCGACGCGTACGTGAGCTTGGTCGAGGTCGACCGGATGAGTGGGGCGCTCATCGACCCGAGACTCGGACGGATCACCGTTGACGAGTGGTGGCGCCAGTGGTGGCCGACGGTGACCAACCTGCGAGCCAGCACTCGCGCCCGCGACGCCCAGTACTACAACTCGCACGTCCGCCCGGCGTTCGGCGACACGCCGCTCAACAAGCTCGACCGCACCTCGCTGCGGTCGTGGCTCGCCGCACTCGGATCTCCGAGCGGAGGAGACCTGGCGCCAGCGACCATTCACAAGGTGGTCCAGATCCTCAACAAGACCGTCAATGCCGCGTTCGAAGACCGACTGATCCCGCACAACCCGGTTGCGAAGCTTCCACTGCCGAAGATCGAGCGGCAGGACATGCGATTCCTCACCTCTGATGAGCTGTGGAGGCTGGCGGATGCGATGGACGAGCGCTACCGCGCCTTTGTCCTCGTTGCCGGGTTCGGTGGCCTCCGCTTGGGCGAACTTCTTGGACTCCGGTGGTCGCGGGTGGACTTCGAGGGCGGGCGCATTCGCGTCGCCGAGACGTTGGTCGACGTGGAGGCCCACATCCACTTCGGGCCACCAAAGACCAAGGCAAGCATTCGATCGGTGCCTGTCCCGTCATTCGTCCGTGACGAGTTGGCCAGACTGTCGGGAGAGGACGCTGATCCCGACGAGCTCGTCTTTCAATCGCCGATGGGGCAGCCGATCCGACCCGCGCTCTTCCGCCGGAGGTTTTGGGAACCCGCCGTTCGGGGTGCCCAGCTCGCACCACTGCGGATCCACGACCTCCGCCACACCGCCGTGTCGCTCTGGATCGCCGACGGGGCAAACCCGAAGCAAGTCGCCGCACTGGCCGGCCACTCATCTGTCTCCGTGGTTCTCGACCGTTACGGCCACCTCTATCCATCGCACGACGACGACTTGGTCCAGCGTCTTGAGCGACGGGGGCGTTAACAGTCAGCGGGCAAGCGGGCGTCAGCGCCCTTCGACACTGCGGAAAGTGCCGGGATGTACCCCTATTTGTCCGAGTACAAATCGTGTGGAACCGCGCGCCCACGATGACGCTTCGCACCGCGCGCGAATCCGACGCGAACCTCGCTTCGGCGCGCTCGGTGTCGACCGCACATCGTGAGTCGACGACCCCGGCAAGGTCACGTTCGAAGAGTACTCGGCGCGTGGGCTCGCTGAACGACGGCCCTTCGGCCACGTCCGGTCGTCAGCGGCTCGAAGGCAACCAATCACCAGATCGCCTGACCAGAGCCGAAGTGTCCCGCCATTGCCGCGGCAACGCGGGATCTCCACCCCACGGCGTCGGTGAGCGCGAGGGCCCTCTCGAAGGACAGATACGCGGCAATCGCCGCACGCTCGGGAGGACTAAGCCAGGTCCGTTGTGCGCAGTCCATTACGAAAGGAAAGACGTTAAAGTCTCCCTCTATCCGGATCGGTGAGCTCGAAGCCCAAAGTGGAATCTGCCCAGTGACAAGCGGGAGCAGGTCCGACGAATTGCCCACCAGCCTCAGCACAGGCGGCTCGGAACTTCGTGCAACGAGAATCGGGCTTCCAGGGTGGCCTGTACACCTAATCGTCCATGTCCCGAATACTGTGTCGGACATAACAAGGTCGAACACTCCGACCTCACCGACATCATGGTTCCCAACGCCGCTAAGGAGTGGCAGTAGCTCACCGCCGTCAAATGACCCGAGAACGGACCGGCACAATGACGCTCCGATTCCATCGGTCCGCCACCACATCGCGTCCGTGAGACAGGTTCCGCCTAGGACCACATCGACCTGCGGTGGCTGAGTGTCGACCCCTACCACATCCCACCGAATTAGCTCGCTACCGACCCAGGTCATCACCCACCGCGGATGTGGTGAGTCACCCACATCCCCGATTAGGCCCACCATCAAGGGCTGTGCTGCCGGGTCCCTCTGTACGTTCGTGTGACATTCAACTGCCACCTCACACCAGGCCTGATCGAATGAATGGCGAGACGTCATTACTCCACGCATCCGAGTACATCGTCAATTATTGACTGACGACGAGCGTCCACCAGCTCAATCGGCTCATTCGCTGCGTTGTGTACATAGGAGATCGTGATCCGTCGCGACGGATCGTGGAATGCCCACATTGCCCCAAAGGCTCCACTGGATCCATAGGCTTCGTCGCTGACCGCACCCCCGTAGCCATGGTCGGACAGTCCGACAGCGAAGCCAGCAGCGAAGTCGCAAGTGCGCCGAAACATCCGATCGTCGCGCCGCCCACGCCGAATGGAAAGCAGACGATGAACTAGCTCCTGAGGCACCGACAAACTTGACTCGACACCGCTTTGGATGGCAGCGATAGCATCGTAGAACTCACCCAGCCCACGAGCAGAGGCGAGTCCCCCGGTAGCCGCCACATCGAAGCCAAATGTTGAAGTTGACTCGGTCGGCACGACCGGCAGACGGGCCTTTGACCACACGACAGGAGCGCACCGACGACTTGCTGCCACTCGATCCAGAGATGAGGCAGGAAACAGAAGGCCATCCGAGAGGTGCATCGACCCCAAGAACTCATCCACGACGCGCGCTGGCGCCTTGGCCTCTAGGTGCATCAGAATCTCTCCCACCGCCCGACCCCAGACGTACTCGGAGTACTGGCCCTCCTGAGCAATGTTTGTGGAGGTCAAGGCGTCCTGTACCGCGAGGAATCGAGAGGTCTTGGGCATAAGCATCGCTTCGAACATTGACGGCGTGGATAGCGCTAACGAGTGGGTGAGCAACGCGCCGAGCGTGGCCGGAACCACTGGCTGCAGATGACGAGGAAGTAGATCTGCCATGTCGGTCTCGAGAGAGCCTCCCCGCCGCCCAACGGCCACAGCTACCGCCAAGGCAAGAACGGGCTTGGCCGCGCACCAGGCCGCGAAGACAGAAGATTGATCGAACTTGCCCGGACGAGTTGAGACTGCAATGTTCGCGACAACCAACGAATCCTTGGCCACGTATAGCTGCTGCGCAGATGGCCCCGAAGTTGCATCGAAACGAGAGATCAAGCGTTCGCGAAGGCACTCCTCAACCGTGGCGCCGTGCAAACTCATCCGTTCTCGAGCGCAACCAGGTTATCGCTGTCTTGAAGCACCCAAAAGAGGTCATCAAGCGTCGCAGTACTCGCCGTGACTGTCCGATAGAGGCTGAGATCGTCAGAGAGGTCTTCTTCATCGAAGGCGGTCGTCACCCCACTGCTAGTCTGAATCCAGATCGACCACTCGTTGAGAATTTGAAAGACATTTGCTGGGGCGTCGGGCCGCTGCCGTAGGATAAATAGGCCCACATTGCCGGGCAGTTGCTGAGCGACATTCTTGAACCAGGCCTCGTACTCCTCCGCTGACTTCGCTGTGAGACTACCTGGCGCTTCCATGCGCAGCACCAGATCTGTGATACCGATCTGGACAGCACCGCTTACCACCTTTAGGTGGAGGTCAACGTTGGTCAACTGCGTATTGAGATCCTTGACGTCAAGGGCCGGGACCTGAGTTACGTCAACAACGGACGCAAGGACGACGATATCTGAATAGTCGAGCATTTCAGAGAACGATCGGGTTGCGTATATCCAGTCGGCTCGCATGGAGAGCGAACGCCAGAATGCTAGATCAGAAGCATAGAAGGATGGGTTGAAGTCCACTGAGTCACGGTCGCCGGTCGTAGCGGACAGCTCGCCCGTTGTGCTCGTTGAACCAGTACCGGCGATCGTAGACGAGCTGAGACCAGTCGTTTGAGCCGTCTGGCCACCAACGAGCGCGACGTTCGAATCGTCTCCGCAGGCCACCACAGCCGCGGATGCAAGCGCTGCAACTAGCACGGCGCGACCATTCCTACTTGTAATTCGCATTGATGGCATCCCTCTCATCGATGTGAATGTTGCTGGTGCTCGGAACTGTTGTTCCGCCGGGTGCCAACTCCAAGGCTGTTCTCATGCACGACGATCCATTGTCGACAACGGTGCCAGGCCGATGTCGTAAGCCGACTGAGTGACCGACCTCATGGCAGACGTTGTATTTCGAGGTACCCATTCCGGCCGGATAGCCCGTACCCACGTACTGATTGAGGATGACCAGCGTAAAGCTGGTGCAAACCTTCGTGGGGTGGGTACCGGACAACGTTCCGTATGCACACATCGTTCGTCCGTAGTAGCCAGACGCACCCATGTCTTGGTCAAGGATGCACAGATCCGAGCCCGCACAGTCAGTTGAGTACGCGTAAAGGACCAGATCCAGATCCGTGGGCCCGTATTCGCCCGTCAACTCGTCAACGATGTTCTGTCGAGTACTCGGAGATTCTATGTTGACTGCATGAACGCGCCAGTACTCATCATTCGGAGTGAGGTATACACCATTGTACGCGTCTCCGTCGGACCCGAATCCTGCCGTGGCGTGAGCCTGCTCCGTGATGGCGAGCGCGACGGCCGCGGCGGAGAAGGCGCCAACTACGATTCGTGTCTGCGGCTTCACCGATGCACCTCGATTCGATTCCTGTCCGTATCATCGTCGATTGGTGTCTTCGTCGCAAGGGAGAACGCCTCTCTGAACGTGACCCGGATTCTTGGACACGGGGGTTGTGTGTGATTTCGGCTCTCTGAATCGCAGGTCTCCAAGAAGCAGGGACACGTTCAATTGGCTGGCGACGCGCTACAGGTCGATCTCAATGCCGGTTTCGAATCTTCTGTGCTGTTGCACGGGCGGCCGGGTGAGCTCGACGCCGTGGTGTTCGGCCCACTGATCGATGACCTCGGCGAGTTGGCGTGTGCCGATGTCGGGTTCGTGTACCGCGATCTCGTGCAGGGTGGTGACGGCCTCGGCGAGCCTTTCCTGTGTGACTGGTTTGCCAGCGGCCCAGTCGTGCCAGGTGTCGAGCGCGTCGACCCTGGCCTCGGCGGCTGAGAGGTGTTCGGGGAAGTACTGCCACTTGGCGAGGACGTCGTGGGTCCTCAATGCATCTCGGGCGGTCTCGATCTGCGTGCGGGCGATGTTGCGTCGCGCGAAGGGCTCGCGTGCCTGCTCTCGCGCGACCGCGAGCAACTCGCCGGCGCTGGCAACGCTCTCGTGTGCGGCGGCGAGTTCGGTGCGTGCTTGGCGTCGACCGCGAAGCCCTGACTTGTCGAGTCGTTGTTGCGCGGCCCGCTGCGCGGCCTCGGCCTGTTTCACGGCACCGCGGGCCGCATCGAGCTCGGCATCGAACGGTGCGCACATCGTGTTCGCATCAGCGATCCGTCGTGCCGCGGTGTCGACGACCTCGACGAGTCGCTCTCTGGCCGCGGTCGAGTTGTCGAGGGCCTCTCGTGCGTCCCGATAGATGTCGGCGGCGTCGGCGCGTAGGTCGTGGAACCAGTTCGGGACCTCGCATCGCGGCTGCGGACGTGGCGGCTGGCTGTCCTGTTGGGCGAGCTGCCGGCGTTGCACCACGGCGGGAATGTCGGCCCGATCGGAGGCGACGATCCCTTCGAGCACGTCGCGTGCCTCGCTCATGTCGTGGGTGTCGGTGATCACGTAAACATGGTTGTCGTTGCGCCCGCGGGTCATCGCCACATACAGGCCGCGGCCGGTGGTCGCGGGTCCGGCGAGGGTGATCGAGGCGGTCTGGGTGGCGGACTGGTTGCCGTACTCGGTGGCGGCGTACCCGAGCCGAACGTGCTCAAGCGCGTACTCGGCCGGGAGGGTCACGGTGCCCGACCCGTGCATGTCGGTCACGGTCAGGTCACCGTCGTCGTTGATGGCGGTGACGGTCCACAGTTCGCGGTTGCGGACGATGTCCCCGCTGGTGGTCTGCAGCTGCCGATGATTCCGACGCGTTGCCACGATGTCCCCGATCGCGACCGGACCATCTGCGATCGACCCGATCGTGGTGGTGTCGGTGTCACCGTTACGGGCGCGCAGTTGGCGGATGGTGCGGTTGATCTCGTCGACGTGCTCGTTCGTCGCCGCGGTGATTGCGACGGTCTCCCCGGCCGCGTGGCGTTGCATCCACTCGGCGGCGATGGCCTCGAGGTGCTCGTCGAACGTCCCGGGAATGATCCGCCCGTGGACCTCGTAGGTGCCGAGTGCGCGGACGTCGCCGTGACGCAGGCGCAGCGATGCCGCGGCTTCCCAGTCGTGGGTGAACCGGTGGATCCGCTCCAACTCGACCACTCTCGACGTTGTGCAGATCTCGCCGAACAGGCCACCACGACCCACGGCTTGCAGCTGACGGTGATCACCAACCAACACCAGACGCCACCGCTCACGCGTCGCAAGCTGAGTGAGCTGGTGCAGGTTCGGGGTCGAGAGCATCCCAGCCTCATCGACGATCAACGTCGTCCCCGCCGGCAGCCGCCACTGCTGCCCAGGACCGACGGGTCGTGCCCACTCGTGGAGCAGCTTGGCGACCGTGTCGGTGCGCATGCCGGTCTCCCGCCCGAGGACCTTGGCAGCCTTCGCCGTGGGTGCAACGCCGAACACCGGTCGGCTGTGACGGTGCAGATCACTCACCGCCGCGTCGAGTGTCGTGGTCTTGCCGGTACCCGCCGGTCCGACGATCACCACCACCCGATCCTCACCCGCGACCGCTGCGGCAGCGTCGAACTGGAGCACATCCAGCTCTCCGCGAGTGACCGTCGTCGACGGTGACGCGTCGTCGAGCTGTGCGTCCAGCACCCGCGTGAGAACCGCCTCTTCCTGGGCGAGGACCTGGCGGCTGGTGACCTGCGCGGCGACGGGTTCGATCCACACCGACCGGCCATCCGACCGCCGCTGGGGCCCGTCACCCTCGGGGTCGAGAACTACACACTCGCCCAGCACACGGTCGACGGCCCGGTCGAGCAGCTGCGCCCACCGCTGACCCGACATCCCCGGCTGCGGGCGCAGCCGGTCGGTGACCGCGCGCAGGATGTCCATGCGATGCCACGCCGACCGATCCTCCGACAGGTCGTCGATCACGTCGGCGACACTCACCTTCACCGGCGCGATCGCCGACCGTACGGCCTGTGCGATCGACCGACCGAGCGACTCCGCAGTGACACCAACGCTCGCAGCCTCTCCACGCCACCGGGCCGGCAGATCGGCGACACCCTGGGCGGCCTTGCGCAGCCGAGTATCCGCTGCCGCCTCACGCTCCAGTGCGGCGTGCTCGAACCTTGTCGGGTGACGGCGCTCGCGCTGGCGGAACTCGGCCACCTTCACCCGCAACTCCCCCCGCACCTGGGCAGCACGCTTGGAGAACTGCTCCAACAGCTCCGTCGGTACACCGGCGATCTCCGCCTGCCCGTTCACGATCTCGGCGAACACTACGCCGTACCGGTGAGTGAGCTCGGCACGCAACACCGATTGATACAGACCACCCAAGGCGCGCTGGTGATGCTTCAACACACGGGCGTCCAATGCCAGCCAGCGGCCGTCGTCGGTCTGCACCTTGGACGAGATCACCAGATGCGTGTGCAACTGCGGGTCATCGAG
>CBHWEI010000064.1:0-16321 GCA_966112835.1 uncultured Acidimicrobiaceae bacterium | reverse complement strand
GTGCGTGCCCGGCTGTTGGCCGACGAGGCCGAGACGCAGGCGCAGGAACGCCGCCTCATCGCCGCCGACGGTTCGCAGCGCTGGGTGTTGCACTCGGTGGGCCTGCTGCGCGATCACGAGCTGCGACCGCTGTTCTTCGTCTCACATTTCCAGGACATCACCGCCCGCAAGCGCGCCGAACAGGACCTGGAGTTCGCTGCCACGCACGACCCACTCACGGGCCTGTCGAACCGCACCAACCTGGTGGAGGAGATCCGCCGGGCGCTCAGCGCCAGCCATCGCTCGCAGCGCCCCACCGCGGTGGTCATGTTGGACCTCGACCACTTCAAGTTCGTGAACGACTCGCTGGGCCACGCGACGGGCGACGAGCTCATCCGTCAGGCGGCCGAGCGCATTCGCGCCACGGTGCGCGAGGGCGACCTGGTGGCCCGCCAGGGCGGCGACGAGTTCGTGGTGGTCATGCGCGACCTCGACGACCCCACCGAGGCGATGCGCGTTGGTCAGCGACTGGTCGATGCGTTCCGCCGGCCGGTGCTGGTGAACCACACCGAGCTGTTCACCACCGCCAGCGTGGGCGTGTCGGTCAGCCGCGGTGGCACCGACGTCGATGCCCTGCTGGCCGAGGCCGACACGGCCATGTACGTGGCGAAGGACGACGGCCGCGACCGCGTGTCGTTGTTCAACGACGAGCTCCGCGCTGCGGTCACCGAACGGCTGCGCATCGAGAGCGGGCTGCGGCACGCGCTGGAACGCGACGAGTTCCGCGTCTGGTACCAGCCTGAGGTGGACCTGCGTACCGGTGCACTGACGGCGGTCGAGGCCCTGCTGCGGTGGGAGCACCCCGACGGCGACTTCTACTCGGCCGACGCGTTCATCGAGGTCGCCGAGGACAGCGGGCTGATCGTCGACATCGGGGCGACGGTCATCCGTCGCGCGTGCGGCCAGGCCGCCATGTGGGCGGCCGCGTGGCCCGAGCGCGACTTCACCGTGCGGGTGAACCTCTCCACGCGTCAACTGGCCGAGGCCGAGCTGCTGCAGATCGTCGACGACGCGCTGCTGGTGACGCGGGTGAATCCGGGCCGGCTGTGCTTCGAGATCACCGAGACCGCCATCCTGCGCGACATCCCCACGGTCGCGACCAACCTGCGGGGCATCCACCAGCGGGGCATCGCCCTGGCGGTCGACGACTTCGGCACCGGCTACGCGTCGCTGACGTATCTACGCCAGCTGCCGATCAGCGTGTTGAAGCTGGACCGGTCGTTCGTCGTGGGCATCGCGGTCGACGACTTCGACCGCCGGCTGGTGTCGGGCGTCATCGGCCTTGCCCGCAATCTGGGCATCACGGTGACCGCCGAGGGTGTCGAGAACCCTGAGCAGGCCGACATGCTCCGCGCCCTCGGCTGCCGACGGGCGCAGGGCTATCTGTACTCGCGGGCGGTGTCGGCGGCCGAGATCGACCGGCTGCTGGCCACCTCCGGCTCGCACCCGTCGCAGCCCACGTTCGTGCAGACCGCCACATCGAACTGAGCGCTCACGCGTTCGCGGCGAACCCCTGCTGGATCGTGCCCAGGTCGAAGTAGTCGCGCCACTTGGTGATCAGGCCGTCGTGCACCTCGAACACGCCGGCCACCGGCAGTTCCGCCCAGCCGTTGGCCAGGCGATGCCGGTCGAGCCGCTCGAGGAACACGACCGGCCCGTCGGCGATCGCGGTGCTGATGATCCACTCGTTCTCCAAGGTGGGGGCGAAGAACGGCTCGAGCACCGACCGGATGCCGTCGGGTCCGTGGACGGTGCCCATCGGCATGTTGGTGTACTCGATGTCGTCGGCGACCAGGAGCAGGGCGCGGTCGTAGTCGAGCTCGGCCATGGCGGCCATGAAGGTACGGACGACGTCGATGGGTTCGGTGCTCACGGCTTCCTCGGTTCCAAATATGTAGTGACAACTACAGTGACCGTAGATGAAGCGCCCGTTACAGTCAACGGGGTGGGGTACCGGCACGATCGCGACGACATCCTCCGGGCCGCCGTCGAGGTGGCGATGGCCGACGGGGTGGGCGCGGTCACGTTCGGGCGGGTCGGCAAGGCGCTGGGCATCAGCGACCGCACGGTCGTCTACTACTTCGCCACCAAGCGAGAGTTGCTCACCGCGGTCGTCGTGCACCTCGGCGCCGAACTCCAAGCCGTACTCGAGCACGCGTTCGGGCCAGAGCCGCTCGAGGCCGACGAGCTCGCTCGCCGGGCGTGGCCGGCGCTCACATCGTCGAAGAGCGACGGTGTGTTCGCGTTGTTCTTCGAGGTCATCGGGCTCGCCTCGGCCAAGCACCCTCCGTTCGACGAGTTGGTGCCCGCGTTCCTCGACGGGTGGATCGACTGGGTGGCCTCGCGCATCGACGCGCCCACACCGGCGGCGCGCCGCCGAGCCGCGTCGGGCGTCGTCGCCCGCATCGACGGGCTGCTCATGATCCGCCAGATCTGCGGCCCGAAGGTGGCCGACGAGGCCGCCAAGGCGCTGGGGCTGCGCGGCTGACGCGACTCGCCCCGCCGCGCAACTCACGTGGTCGGCGTGCGGCGGGAGTGGATGGGGCCGAGTGGCTTCGACATGGTGTACGAGTGCTCGACGCCTACGTACTCGCCCCATGGTGCGCACGCCTCGAACCCGAAGCGGCGGTACAGGCCCACCGCGGCGGTGAGGTACTCGCCGGTCTCCAGGCGCAGCTCGGTGATGCTCTGCTCGCGAGCGGCCGACTGCACGGTGGCGAGCACCGCGGCGCCCAAGCGCATGCCGCGGGCGTCGGGCGACGCCCACATCCGCTTCACCTCACCCGTGTCGGGCCGCCCGGCGAGGTCGTCGATGCGTCGCCACGCGCCACAGGCCAGAGGTCGACCGTCAACCCAGGCGACGAACAGCGAGCCCTGGTCGCCCTCCACGTGGTCCGCCGGCAGGTGGATGAAGTTGGTGCCACCGGGCGGCGTCTGTGCCTTCAGTTCGGTGTCGAGCTGGGCGAGCATGCCCTGCACCTCTGGGTCGCCCATGTCGTGGCGGCGCATCACCAACTGGGGGAGGCGCTGGCCGGTGACGAACGCGTACGGCGTGGGGCCGAACTCGTCGTGGAAGTCCAGGCGGGTCATGCACTCCTGCATGGTGGGGACCGTGCCGGCGGGAATCCACCACATGACCGCGGCCGAGTCGACGAACCACTCCTGGCGGCGCCGGAACACGTCGCGGTGCCAGCCGCGGTAGGCGAAGGCGCGAAGGTCGTCGAGTGACTCCCACACCGACGCGTTGACCGTGATCGACGTGTCGTCGTACGGGGTGTCGCTGGTGTCGCGGGCGTCGATGCCGTGGCGCCACACGAACCCTGGGCTTGCCTCGGCCCGCTCGTTCGTCTCGTCGATGAGCGCCTCGAACCCGGCGGTGGCCGGGTGGCCGATGGGGTGGCGGAGCTTGGCGATGTTGTACTGCGCGAGGTGCAGGGCGATCTCGGTCATCCGTCGAACCACTCCTGGTCGAGCGTGCTGTCCCACGTGCCGCGGGCCGACAGCACCGCGGCGAGCCGACCGATCTCGTCGCAGCTCTTCGCCGCCGCGCCGCCGCACCCGGTGGCCACCACGACGCGAGGCGACACGGTGCGGATGATGGGTCGGGTGGAGGTGGACTCGGTGATGACGCAACCCACTCGGTGCGCCTCGCGGCCGGCGAGCACCGGGATGTGCTCGGCCACCCAATCACGCAGGAACGCTCCCTCGCTGGCGCCACCGTCGTCGCGGTGCCACTGATCGATCTCCTCGGCCGTGCGGACCGGACCGCTGTCGCGGTAGCCGCCGATCTTGAACCACAGGCGGCCGTCGGGGTAGCGGGTGGGCGGCACGCTGTACAGCCAGCGGTGATCGGCGTCCTCGTGCCACAACATGCCCGGCGTGCCGGCCAGCGCGGCCTCGGCATCGCCGTCGACCAGGAAGAACAGCGCCGTGATGCCGACGGGCTCCACCGGCAGCGGGTGGGGGAGCAGGTCGAACGCGTGCACGTAGGCGCCGGCCGCCACCACGGCCCGCTCGGCGCGGATCTCGTCGCCCCCGGCCGTGCGCACGCGCACGCCGTCGGCTGTCTCGTCGATGGCGACCACGTGGTCGCGAACCACTTGGGCGCCGCGACGTGCCGCCGCGGTCAGTTGGTCGTGCACCAGTAGTCGCGGATTCACGGTGCCGGCGCCGCCGCCTTCGGCGATGACGCGTGTGCCGGGGCGCATGCGCAGGTGCGGCAGCGTGTCGGGCGAGACCTCCTGGAACACGGCGCCGTGACGACCGGCCACCTCCATCTGGCGGTGGAAGCCCTCCGCCAGTTCGTGCACGTAGACCACGCCCTGTGTGCGGTGGAACGGCTGGCCGCCCTCTGCCTCGATCTGTGGGTAGCGGGCGATGGACGACGCGGCCAGCGAGGCCCACACGTCGTCGTCGGCCACGATGCGCGTGAGGCGGGCCTCGTCGTGCCAGGCGCCGAACGGTCCCGGCATGGCGGTGCGGTTCACGGGCATGTCGGGCCCGACCACCACCACTGCACCGGCCGCAGGGTCGGCGCTCAGGTGCCGAGCGGCCGACGCGCCCATGGGCCCGGCACCGACGACGACCGTGCCCACGCTCGTGCCCATCGTCGCCCCGGCCATGCACGGCACTGTACCGGGCACGCCTTCGCGTCTCGGTGGTCGCCTGTCGCGCCTCGGTAGGCTCCGGGCGTGCCGGAGCTGCCCGCATTCACGGTGACGGAACCGGCCGAGCCGGCGTACGTCCGCTCGCCCGTGACGGCCATCCGTCTGGCCGGTGCGCTGTGGCTGCTGGTCATCCTCTTCGTAGTGGTCCAGGCGGCCGACCAGGAGCAGTTCTCCAGCACGTTCGGCGAGCTCCTCGCCTCGGTGCCGCATTGGCTGGTGTCCACCGTGGTGGCGCTGTCGCAGATCGTGTTCCTCATCCCCGCGGTGCTGGGGCTCATCGGGCAGCTGTTCCTGCGGCGCTTCGCACGGGTGGGCCGCATGCTGCTCGCCTCGCTGCTGTGTGCCGGCGGCCTGTTCCTGGTGTCCCACTGGGTGGGCGTGTCCGCGTTGCGCGTGCTGCCGCCACGCGGTGCGCAAGGCGACGTGTTCGCCTTCACCGACTACGGCATCGGCGCCGCGTTCCCCACGGTGCTCGACCTGGGCGTGATCGCGTCGTGGATGTACATCGACCGCGCCCATTGGTCCACGCGTTGGCGGTGGATCGGCCGTGTCGTGCTGCTGTTCGGCGTGATCGCCAACCTGGGCGTGCACCTGTCGGACCCGGCGGTCATCCTCACTGCGATCACCATGGGCGCTGCGTCGGCGGCGCTCGTGCAGGTGGTGCTCGGTGTGCCCAACACCATCCCGCGTGCGCAGGTGGTGGGCGAGATCCTCCAACGGTTGGAGTACGCACCCGCCGCCGTCGAGCGGTTCGGCGGCTTCCGCGGCTTCGCCGGCTTCCGGGTGTGGCTGCACGACGGCCGGCAGATGTTCGTGAAGATCGTCAGCCGCGACTCGTTCGCCTCGCTGCTGCCCGTGCGGCTGTACCGGGCGGTGCGCTTCCGCGACGTCGGCGAGGACCGGCCGTTCCGCTCGCTGCGTTCGGCCGTCGAGCACGAGGCGCTGTGCTCGCTGAAGGCACACGCCGACGGTGTGCCCACAGCCCGCCTCGCCGTGGTCACCGACTTCCCGCCCGACGCCATGCTGATGGCGTTCCACTCGCGGCCGTTCGTGTCGTTGCGCGACCTGCCGCCGGAGCGGCGCTCGCCGGACCTGCTGTCGGCGGTGTGGCGCATCGTCGGCGCGCTGCAGCGAACCCACACGGTGCACGGCCGCCTGAACGCCGATGCGCTGTTCATCGATGACGAGGACGCAGTGGTGCTGGTGGCCTTCGATGCGGCGTCGCTGGGCGTCGTCGGCTCGCCGCTGTCCACCGACGTGGCGGAGGTGCTGGCAGCGACCGCGGCCATCATGGGGCCCGAGCGCGCCGTCGAGGAAGCCATCGCGGTGGTGGGTCCCGAGGTGGTGGCCCGGGCGTTGCCGCGGCTGCAGCCGCTGGCGCTCACCCCGCCCACGCGAGCAGCGGTGAAGGCTGCCGGGTGCCTCGACGAGCTCCGCGACGAGATCCACCGCGCCACCGGCACCGAGGACGTGCCCATCGAGCCACTCGAACGCATCAAGCCGCGAACGGTGCTGGGCATCGTGATGGGTGCCGTGGCCATCGGCACGCTCGTTCCGCAGTTCCTTGGCCTCGGCTCTGTATGGGGTGAGCTGCGCGACGCCAACTGGTGGTGGGCGGCCGCGGCCCTCGCCCTGTCGGCCGTCACCTACGTGGGTGCTGCGGTCGCGCTCGACGGTTCGGTGTCCGAGCGGCTGCCGCTGGCGCCGAACATCGGCGTGCAGTTCGCCACGTCGTACGTGGGCGTGGTCGCGCCGGGCGGCGCGCTCGCGCTCACGGGCCGGTTCCTGCAGAAGCGCGGCATCGACACCGCCACCGCGGTGGCCGCGGTCGCGGCCGACACGGTGGCCGGCGTCATCGTGCACCTCACGCTCACCGGCCTGTTCTTCGCGTTGGCCGGCTCGTCGGGCCTGGGCACGTTCGACCTGCCGTCGTTCGGCACCATCGGGCTCATCGCGGCCGGCGTGGCGTTCATCATGGCGCTCGGTGCGGCGCTGCCCTGGAGCCGCTCACTGCTCACCACCCGCGTGCTGCCTGCCACCCGGCGGTCACTTGCCGGGGTGGGCGACATCGCCCGCCAGCCGGCGAAGATGATCGAACTGTTCGGCGGCTCGCTCACCATCACGCTGGGCTACATCTTCGCCCTCGCCGCATCCGTGTCGGCATTCGGCGCCGGGCCGGCGTTCACGTCGATCGCGCTCGTCTACCTGGTGGGCTCGGTGCTGTCGTCGGCGGCGCCCACGCCCGGCGGCATCGGGGCGGTCGAGGCGACGCTCATCGCCGGTCTCACCTCCGCGGGCATGCCCAGCACGGTGGCGGTCGCCTCGGTCATCCTGTTCCGGGTGACCACATTCTGGATCCCGCTCGTGCCGGGATGGGGCGCGTTCATCGCCCTGCAGCGATCCGGCGACCTGTGACGGGGGAGCGGACCAGCACCCGCTGGTACCGTCGGCCTTCATGAACCTGGACAAGTTCGAGCGCTACCCGCTCACCTTCGGCCCCACGCCCATCGAGCACCTGCCCCGCCTCACCGAGGCACTCGGCGGCTCCGTGCAGATCTACGCCAAGCGCGACGACTGCAACTCGGGCCTGGCCATGGGTGGCAACAAGCTGCGCAAGCTCGAGTACATCGTGCCCGACGCGCTGAAGTCGGGTGCCGACACGCTGGTGTCCATCGGCGGCGTGCAGTCGAACCACACGCGCATGGTGGCGGCCACTGCGGCCAAGATCGGCATGAAGTGTGTGGTCATCCAGGAGAAGTGGGTGCCCCACTTCGACGCCGTGTACGACCGCGTCGGCAACATCCTGATGACCCGGCTGATGGGCGCCGACAGCCGTCTGGTGGACGACGGCTTCGACATCGGCATCCGCAAGAGCTGGGAGGACGCGATGCAGTCGGTGCGCGACGTCGGCGGCGTGCCCTATGGCATTCCGGCCGGAGCCTCCGTGCACCCGCTGGGCGGCCTGGGCTACGTGGGCTTCGCCGAGGAGGTCCGCGCTCAGGAGGCCGAGCTGGGCTTCCGCTTCGACTACATCGTCGTGTGCGTGGTCACGGGCTCCACCCAGGCGGGCATGATCGTCGGCTTCGCCGCCGACGATCGCGCCGACCGGGTGATCGGCATCGACGCGTCGGGCACGCTCGAGCAGACCCGTGCGCAGGTGCGCCAGATCGTGGACCAGACGGCCGAGTTGGTCGAGCTGGGTCGCGCCGTGCGCGACGACGAGATCGTCATCAACCCCGACTACGCGTATCCCGCGTACGGCGTGCCGTCCGACGAGACGAACGAGGCCATCCGCCTGGCGGCGCGCACAGAGGCGATGATCACCGACCCGGTGTACGAGGGCAAGTCCATGCAGGGTCTCATCGACCTCACTCGCAAGGGCTTCTTCCCCGAGGGCTCGCGGGTGCTGTACGCACACCTGGGCGGCGCGCCCGCCATCAACGGCTACAGCTACTACTACAAAGAGGGCTGAGCCGTGGAGGGCTTCGTCGCGCCCGGCTTCCACGAGGTCGCCGCGGCCGCCGACCTGTGCGGTCCCGGCGTCAACGTCGCGGCGTTCGTCGACGGCCAGCTGGTCGTCGATGTGCACACTGCCGACCTCGGGCCCGACTCGCTGGTGTGCACGTGGTCGTCGGTGAAGCCCGTCACGGGCGCCTGCTTGCTGATGCTCGTCGACCGCGGCCTGATCGCGCTCGACGACCCGGTGGCGTCGGTGTGGCCCGAGGTGGGCGACGAGCGTCTGCTGGTGCGCCACGTGCTCACCCACACCGCCGGACGCATCACCCCGCCGTCAGCGCCGCTCATCGACTGGCCCGCATCCACTGCGGCGCTGGCCGCGCAGGAGCCCGACTGGCCGGCCGGCGAGGTGCTGTGCGAGCACGCGCTCACCTTCGGCCACCTGGTGGGCGAGCTGGTGCGCCGGGTCGACGGCCGCACGCTGGGCACCTTCCTGCACGACGAGATCGCCCTGCCGTTGGGGCTCGACCTGCACGTGGGCGTGCCCGAGGGCGACCTGGGTCGGGTCGCCCGCACCGTCGGCCTGGAACCCGACTGGTGGGAGGCGCTGCGGGGCACGCCCGGCTCGCCGCGGCACCGCTCGCTCGGCGACTGGATCGACGTGAACGACCTGGCCTGGCGCAGGGCCGAGGTGCCGGCCGTGAACGGTCACACCACGGCCAGGTCGCTGGCGGCGTTCTGGCAGGCGGCACTCGACGGCCGGTTGCCTGCCGGCCTGGGCCTGCCCGGCGCCACCGGCTACGACCACTTCGTCGATGACGAGATCACCTGGAGCCTGGCCGGCGGACGGGTCGAGGCGGCCGAGACGGGTGGCATCCAGATGGGGATGGGTGGCGTGGGTGGCCAGTGGGCCGGCGCCCGACCCGGTCTGGGGATGGCCTGGGCGTTCCTCACCACGCACATGGGTGAGTTCGATCGCGTCGACCTGGTGGAAGCCGCGTTGCTCGCCGCCGTCGCCGCTCGCCGCGCCTGACGCCGGAAGACGCGAAGAAGCGGGCCGCACGGCCCGCTTCTTCCGCTGTCCTCCAGGGTGGACAGATGGGATTGGTTGGCTCAGTCGTCCGAGCCGTGGCCGCCGTGGCCGCTCTCGCCGCCGTTGCCACCGTTGCCGCCGTGATCGTCGACCGAGGTGACGGTGCTGGAGCCGGTGGTGTTGCTGGTGGCCGTGCTGTTCTCGGTGGCGTCGTCATCGTCGCTGCCGTGGTCGTCGACGCTGTTCTCGGTGGCGTCGTCGTCGTCGCCGTGGTCGTCGATGCTGTTCTCGGTGGCGTCGTCGTTGCCGTGGTCGTCGATGCTCACGACGGTGGCGTCGACCGACGAGCCGGTGGTGGTGTCGGTGCCGTTGTCGTCGACCGTGACGAGCGTGGCGTCGACCGACGAGCCGGTGGTGTTCGAGGTCTCGGTGCTGTTCGTGGTCTCGACCGAGGTGACGGTGGTCTCGACCTTCTCGCTCTTGTGGCTGCTGCCGGTGGCGGCGGCGGCGAAGCCGGCGGCGCCGAACACGAGGATGCCGCTGATGGCGCTGACGACGACGAGGCGGCGGGGGGAGGTGCTCTTCATGGTGGTGGTTCCTTTGTTTCGATCGGAGTGGAGCGAGCGGTTGCTGCGTTCCGTTGACGGCAATTACACGTCACGGCGCGACGAAAAGCTCGTGTCCTTCCGTTTCTTGGAGGACGTGGGCGATCCTGTTGGAAGTGCAGGACATCGCCTGGCAATTCCTTGGATGACCAGGCCCTTCGCGTTCCAACCTGGGTCCTAGGACCTGGGTCGTACTCGTCGCCCGCGTGCTCGCGAGGGCGGTCCAGCACGCACTCGAGCGGCCGAAGAATTCGACGTACCGCGGGACCTTTTCGGGCGTTCCGAACGACCATGTCCGTGGTGGTCAGGTTCATTCGTCGCGTGCTCGTGGTCGTGCTGTGCCTCGGCGCGTCCGTGCTCGGGAGCGCCGGCGTCGCATCGGCGCACGCGTTGCTCGTGTCGACGAACCCGGCGGCCAACGCGGTGCTCCCCTCGTCGCCCGAGTCGGTGGTGCTCACGTTCAGCGAACGGGTGAACGTGGTCGACGACGCGATCCGCATCGTGGCCGGCGACGGCACGCCGGTGGCCACCGGTGCGGCGCACCACGACGGAGGTGCCAACACCGTGGCCGTCGACCTTCCGGCATTGGCGGACGGCACCTACGTGGTGGCCTGGAAGGCGCTGTCCGTGGAGTCGCATCCCATCAGCGGAGGCTTCGTGTTCTCGGTGGGTGCACCGGGCAAGGTCGACCCCGGGCTGCTCGAGAAGGTCCTCAACAGCGGCAAGCCTGCCCAGCGCGACCAGGTTGCGCTCGGGCTGGGCAGAGCGCTGGCCTACGGCGGCCTCGCACTGCTGGTGGGCGGCACGGCCGTGGCGATGTGGTGTGCGCCGGCGCGAGTGCCCGGCCGCCGGGTCGGTCGCGTGCTGTGGGCGGCGCTGGCGGCAGGAGCGCTGGGCGTGCTCACGATGATCGCCGCCCAGGCCGCCACCACGGCGGGCACGTGGACCGCGTGGTCCAGCGTCGCGTCCACCGACGCCGGCCGGTGGTGGTTCGTGGGTCTGGGAGCCTTCGTCGGTGCCGCACCACTGGTGGCGTTGCGACAGCATTTCACCGCCGCATGGTGGCGATCGTCCGCCGCGCTCGTCGGCGTGGTCCTGCTGTGTGCCACGGCGGCCGGCGGCTCGGCATTGGCGGGCGACACGGTCGTGCTCGGCCTCGTTGCCACCGTGGCGCATCTCGCTGCCATGGCGGTGCTCGTCGGCTGCGTCGTGGTGGCCGCGCTTCCGGCACGGGATACCCCGAGCGACACTCCGTCGACACCGCGGACGCCGCTCGCTTCCGTCGCGATCGGATCGCTCGTCGTGCTCGCCGTGACCGGCGCCGTGAACGCATGGCGAGAGTCCAGCTCCTGGTCGGCGCTGTCTGCCAGCAACTACGGCACCTGGTTGCTCGTGAAGCTCGCCGTGGTCGGTGTGGGCGTGGCTGGTGGCGTGCTGGCCCACCGGTGGGCCGCGGCCGAGAGGATCGACGGTGACGAACGCCGTCGCCGTCGTCACGGCGCACTCGCGCTCGATGCAGTGGTCGTCGTACTCGCCCTGGTGGCCAGTGCCGGGTTGGTCAGCTCGCCGCCGCCCGCACCGCCGACGCCGAGCGCGGTGGTGACGGTCGACGTGGTGCAGGACGGCCGCATCGCCCAGATCACCCTGGACCCTGCCGTGGTCGGCGGCACCACGATGCACGTGTACATCACCAGCGCCACCGGGTCGCTGCAGCAGCCGAAGAAGATCACGGTGAACGCGCTGCTGCCCGCGCAGGGGCTTGGCCCGGTCGACCTGCCGCTACAGACCGCGGGCCCCGGCCACGTCACCGGCAGCGGGGTCGACTTCACGTTCCCGGGTGTCTGGACCATCAACGTCGTCGCCACCTACGGCGACGGCGACGTCACCACGTTCACCACGCGCATGGAGGTTCGATGAACCCGTTCATCGGCAAGGTCATCGCCGCCCTCGCCCTGTTGCCGGGCGCGCCGATGCCGGCGCACGGCGGCGGGCAGGCGACGTCGAACTACCGCAACGACCAGATCCGGGTCGCCCCCGCCGTGCCCGGGCTGGTCGTCGGCTACGACGACGCCGACAGCAGCGTGACACTGACCTGGCGGGGCGACGGCGAGGTCATCGTCATGGGGTACGAGGGTGAGCCGTTCATGCGCATCTCGAGTGCCGGTGTCGACCGCAACGTGCACTCACCGGCCACGTACCTGAACCAGGACCGCTACGCCCGGGTGTCGTTGCCCTCCATCGCCGATGCCACGGCCGCCCCGCAGTGGGAGCGACTGTCCGGCTCGACGACGGTTCGCTGGCACGACCATCGCACCCACTGGATGGACCCCACCCCGTCGGCCGAGGTGCGCGCCAACCCTGACCGCACCACCGTGGTGTTCCCCGAGTGGGAGATCCCGCTCACCGTTGACGGCGTCGACGCGACCATCAGCGGTCGTCTGTCGTGGGTGCCGCCGCCGGCACAGACCCCGTGGGTGGCGTTCGCCATCGCACTCGTCGTCGTGTTGGGTTCCATCGCCTTCGCGGCTCGACGCCGGTCGGAGGTGGCGGTGCTGGGCGCGGCCATCGTCGCCACCGCGATGTTCACCGTCGACAGCCTCGGCTACCTGGCTGCCGCGCCGCCGGGCGGGAGTGGTCGGGTGCTGTACATCGTGTGGCCGGTGGTGCTGACCGGTGCCGTGGTGGCAGCGGTGCTGCGGACCAGGTTCCCGGGGAAGGGCGTCATCAGCCTGGCCGTCGTGGGTGCCATCCTCGCGGCCGTCGCCGGGTACGACCGGCTCGACGCGGTGAACCACAGCCAGGTCCACAGCACGTTGCCCGCCTGGTTCAGCCGGCTCAGTGCCGTCGTGTGCCTGGCGGTGGGGATCGCCGTCCTGGTGGCCGCGGTGCTCCGCGTGCTCGCGGCCGCTCCCGCTGGTCAGCCGGCGGCGACGCTCGAGCCCACGGGGGAGCCCGCCGCGTAGAGGTGCGGTCGGACGTGCCCGAGGGCGCGCTCGACGTACTCGTGCTTCTCGCCGACAGGCGCGACCGCGAACAGCGCGTCGCGGGCCGCGTCGATGCCCGCGAGGCGGGCGATGACCCACGCTGCGAGGTACTGGCCCGACAGGCAGCCGCCCGCGGTGGCCACGTTGCCTTCGGCGTGGAACGGCTTGTCCACCACGTCGGCGCCCGTCTCGACCACCCACGGCTTGGTCGTCAGGTCGGTGCACACCGGCACGCCCTCCAGCAGCCCCATGCGCTTCAGCAAGAGCGCGCCCGAGCACTGCGAGCCGATCAGTTGCCGTGCCGGGTCGAACGCCATGCGAGCCAGGAACTCGGGGTCGGCCGCGTAGTCGCGAGTGCGCACGCCGCTGCCCACGATGACGGCGTCGGTCTGCGCCGCGTCCTCCAGCGTCATCTGGGCGTGCACGACCACACCGTTCATCGACGTCACCTGCGGCGTGGGGCAGGCGATGCCGACGGTCCACGCCGGCTGGACGCGCCCGATGATGTACGAGGCGACGAACGAGTCGATCTCGTTGAAGCCGTCCAGGGTGACGATCGCGACGCTCGGCATGAGGGCGACGCTACCCAGCGGCCACAGCGGCGGCCGCGTGATTTGCCAGGGCCTGCAGGAAGAACTCGTGCGCCTCGGAGTGGTTCGTGTCCTCGCCCATGGTGGTGCCGTAGGTGCGGGTGGCCGACAGCTTCACGATGGTGACGCGGTCGTGCGGCGACACGAAGACCCACTGGTTGTAGACGCCGATGGCGCTGTACTGGTCGCGACCACCGGGGATGAGCCACCACTGGTAGCCGTAGCCGTCGGGCAGCGCCTCGCCGGCGATCACCGGGCTGCCGCACTGCAGGTGCGGGGCGTCCGCCGTCACCGATGCGGCCGCCCAGTCGGCCGGCACCACCTGGCGGCCGTTCCACTCGCCGCCGCGCCGGTACAGCTCGCCGAGCTTGGCGAAGTCGCAGGCCGTCAGGTTCAGGCCGCCGAATGCCATCTCGCGGCCCTTCGCGTCGAGCAACCAGTAACCGTCGTGCTCCATGCCGAGCGGCTCGTACAGGTGCTCCTGCATGAAGTCGGTGATCGACCGGCCGGTGGCCCGCACCAGCAGCGCGCCCAGCGCCTGGGTGTCGCCCGAGTTGTACTGGCACACCGTGCCGGGCGTGGTGTCGGGTGCCATGGCCGCGACGAAGCCGTCCAGGCTGCCGGCAGGGCTCATGGCCAGGCCCAGGCGCAGTGCGTCGGACGTCGGGTCGCTGTAGTCCTCGTTCCACCGCGCACCCGACGACATCTGCAGCACGTCCTTGATGCGCACCCCTTCGTACGCGGAGCCCGGCTCGACGTCGATGTAGTCGCTGATGGGGTCCTCGATGCTGCGGATGTGGCCGTGTTCGACGGCGATGCCGACGAGTGCCGAGACGAAGCTCTTCGCCACCGACCACGAGATCCACTGCACGTCGGGGCCGCCGGTCAGCCGGTACTGCTCGTGCACCACACGGCCGTCGTGCAGCACCAACAGCGCTGCGGTGTCGGTGAGGTCCAGGAAGTGCTCGGTGTCCGCCGGCGAGCCCTGCACGTCGAACGTGGTCGGCAGGTCGATCTGCGGCCCGTCGGGGAAGCGGTGCGGAGTGGCGCTCGGTGCGAGCCGGCTGCTCGGCACCAGCCGGTACAGCCGGTCGAAGTGCTCGTGCTGCGGCTGCCCCGAGAACAGCGCGATGTCGGCGAAGGGTGACCTGGTCTCGTCCATCGCCAGAGGGTACGCGCCCGACGGTCAGCCCATCGTCTTGGCGCCGTCGATGGCCTCGCGGATGATGTCGGCGTGGCCGGCGTGCTGCGCGGTCTCGGCCACGATGTGGACGATGGCGCGGCGGACGCTGCGCCGTGCGCCGGGCGGGAACCACGGTGCGGCGGGCAGTGGGAACGAACGGTCGAGGTCCAGTTCGGCGACCAGCCGATCGGTGGCCGCGGCGACCCGTTCGTACTCGGCGATCGCCCCGGCCAGCGTCTCGTCGTCGGCCAGGCGGAAGCCGGCCTGGTAGTCGGCGATGAGCTGCGGGTCGGGGTTCGACCAGTCGACGTCGGCGACCCCGCCCACGCCGCTGCCGTCCACCATGAACTCGGCCCATCCCCGCTCGGTCGCGGCGACGTGCTTGATGATCCCGCCGACGGTGAGCTCGCTGACGGTGGATCGTTGGCGGGCCTGCTGGTCGGTCAGGCCGTTCGCGGTCTGGAGCAGGAAGTGGCGATGGGCGGCGAGCGTCTCGAGCAGGTCGAGGCGTTCCTGGCTGAGGGTGGTGTCGTTCATGCGCTCACCTTCGTCGGCATTCCGGTCAGTTCCTGGCCGCTATTGCGCCAGACTGGACGACATGGCCGATCCCACCGCACGGACGCTGCGGCTGCTCTCGTTGCTGCAGCGCCACCACCACTGGACCGGCGTGGATCTGGCCGATCGCCTGGGCGTTTCGGAGCGCACGCTGCGTCGCGACGTCGAGCGGCTGCGTGAGTTGGGCTACACGGTGCTGTCGGATCGTGGCGTCGACGGCGGGTACCGGCTGACGGGCTCCACTGGCGGCGCTGCGCTGTTGTTGGACGACGACGAGGCCACCGCGCTGGCCGTCGCGCTGCACTCGGCGGCGTGCGACACCACCGAGCTCGCCGAGGCGTCGCTCGGCGCCCTGTCGAAGTTGGTCACCATGCTCGGGCCGGCGCAGCGCCAACGTGCCGAGGCGGTCCGCACCACGGTGGCCTTCGGCGTGGCGCCGGGTGGTGCGTCGCCCACGTTGTCCGTCGTCGACGCGGTCGCTGCGGCGTGCCGCGACCAGGTGCGTCTGTCGTTCGACTATGTCGCCGCCGACGGCGCGGCCTCCAGCCGCTACGTCCAGCCCTGTCAGCTGGTGGCCCTCGACCGCCGCTGGTACCTGGTGGCGTTCGACGACGCTCGCGACGACTGGCGCACGTTCCGGCTGGACCGAATGAGCAATCCGGTGTCGGCCCGCAACTCGTTCCCGCGTCGCCCACCGCCGGCCGACGACATGGCCGAGTACGTCCGCTCGAACATCGGCGCCGCCGCGTCGCAGCGAGTGGTGTTCGACGTCGCCGCGCCTGCCGACCAGGTGCGGGCCCGCTACGGCACGTGGGTGACCGTCGAGGGGCGTGGTCGCGACGCGTGCCGGGTGACGATGGTCGCCGACTCGTTCGAGTGGCCGGCGCACGTCGTCTCAGGCCTGGATGCCCCGGTCACCATGGTCGCGCCCGACGAGTTCCGCGACCACCTCAGGCTGGTGGCGTCGCGCCTGACCGCGGCCGCCCGGGCCGCGGGTGCGCGTCCGAGGCGGTGATCAACGGCCGGCGGCGGCCATCCGCTTGCCGATGGCGATCACGTGCTCGCGGATGACGTCGGACGCGACGACCGTGAACGGCGCGGGGATGAGCGCGAGCTGCGCCGCGTACCAGTCGGGCTCGTCGGTGCTGCCCACGAGCCGGCAGGTGTGTTCGTCGACGGCGGTCAACCGCCCGAGCGCGCTGGGCAGGC
>CBHWEI010000063.1:0-16335 GCA_966112835.1 uncultured Acidimicrobiaceae bacterium | reverse complement strand
CGCAACGGGTTCGACACCGCCGACGTCGACGACGTCATCATGGGCTGCGGCGCCGGCAGCGGCGACCACTCGATGGACATCGCCCGCATGGCCACGCTCGACGCGGGCTGGTCCATCCAGGCACCCGGCGTCACCCTGAACCGCTTCTGCGGCTCGGGCCAGCAGGCCGTGAACTTCGGCGCCATGGGCATCCTCGCCGGCTTCCAGGACCTGGTGGTCTCGGGTGGCGTCGAGAGCATGTCGCGTCCGGCGCCGATGCACGTCGACGGCTTCACCGCCAACAACAACCACCTGCGCGACCAGTACGACATGGTGCCGCAGGGCATCTCGGCCGACCTCATCGCCACGGTCGAAGGCTTCAGCCGCGAAGAGCTGGACCAGCTCGCCGTCGACAGCCAGAACCGTGCGGCCGCAGCCATCGCCGAAGGTCGCTTCGACCGGTCGCTCGTGCCGATCTTCCACGACGACGGCCGCCTCGCGCTCGACCGCGACGAGCACCCCCGCCCCGGCACCACCGTCGCCGACCTGGCCAAGCTGCAGCCCAGCTTCGCCGGCATGGGCGCGCACGTGATGGGCGGCCGCGAGCTGAGCATCGACGAGACGGCGCGCAAGGCCTACCCGCACATCGGCGCCATCAACCACGTGCACCACGGCGGCAACTCGTCCGGCGTGGTCGACGGCGCGGCAGCCGTGCTGCTGGCCTCGCCCGACCACGCACGCGCCCAGGGCTACACGCCCCGCGCCAAGATCACCATGGCCGCCGTCGCCGGCGACGAGCCGGTCATCATGCTCACCGCCCCCGGCCCGGCCACGAAGCTGGTGCTGCAGAAGGCCGGCATGACCCACGACGACATCGACCTGTACGAGGTGAACGAGGCGTTCGCCGCCGTGCTCGCCAAGTGGCTGCGCGACACCGGCGTGTCGTGGGACAAGACGAACGTGAACGGCGGCGCGATGGCGCTCGGTCACCCCATCGGCGCCACGGGTGCGATGCTCATCGGCACCCTGCTCGACGAGCTGGAGCGCCGCGACCTGCAGACCGGCCTGGTCACCATGTGCACCGGCGGCGGCATGGCCACCGCCACCATCATCGAACGCATCTAGCCGGGCCTGCGTTCCAAGAGGGCGACGGTGCCGGCGGCCGATTCGTAGCGCGCGTCGTCGTCGTGCCAGGCAGGGGAGAAGGCGCACTCGTCGAGGGTGCGCGCCACCTCGGCCGCGATCTCGGCCGCGGGCCGGTCGTCGAGCACGTCGTGGAACGCGCCGGCGAGCTCGGCGTTCGGCGCGTTGGCCGGTGCTCCGCGGGCGACGGCCGCAGCGACGAAGCGATCCTGCAGCACACCCCAGCGCCCACGGCGACGGCGGCGCCACCAGGCGGCGAGCGCCCGGCCGATGACCACGACGGCGCCGAGGCCGAGCAACGAACCGACCACCAGCGGGAGGTGATCGCCGATGACCGCACTGAGCGCCTTCATGAGCGCCCCACCGATGCTGCCCGAGGTGGACTCACCCGACAGCGGCACCGACGCGGTGGGGTCGAACGACACCCAACCGTGGTCCGGGAACCACACCTCCACCCAGGCGTGGGCGTCGCTGGCCCGGCTGATCCACACGCCGGCGATCTCGTCGCGCTCGCTGGGCACGTAGCCGGTGGCCACGCGAGCCGGCACGCCCAACGTGCGCAGCAGGATGGCGGTGGAGCTGGCGATCTGCTCGCAGAACCCCAGCCGCGACTCGAACAGGAAGTCGTCGACCGCGTTCGCGCCGGCGGGCGGGATGGGCGCGTTCAGGTCGTACGAGGTGTTGGCGCCCAGCCACTGCTCGATGCGCAGCACCGTGTCGTACGTGGACGGCGAACCGGCCGCCAACTGCTGGGCCAGCTCGCGGGTGCGGGCGGTGGTGTTCTTCGGCAGCTGCAGGTACTTCGTAGGGATGCGGTAGCCGGCGTACGACGAGGCACGGAGGCTGGCGGCCGTGGCGTTCGAACGGTGCGACTGCACCGTGTACGCGCTGCCCTTGGGGAGCACGAAGTCGCTGCGCAGCGCGCCGTCGGGCCGATACCAGACGTTGCCGTCGATGATGACCCGCAACGCCTGCGGAGCGGCGAACAGGATGTTCGGCATGTCGGCCTCGACGAAGAACGTCTGCGTGAAGTCGGCCTCGGTGGTCTCGTCGAACAGGTCGCCCTCGGCGGGCGGGATGGCATGGTCGGGGCCCTCGTTGCCCTCGCCGTTCGGATACTGGTCCACGTACCAGGTGCGGCCGTCGAAGTTCGAGAACGTCTGCCCGCGCCAGAAGTCGGCGGCCGGTGCACGCACGCGCATGACCACCTGGTCGCCCAGGTCGCCGCGCAGCGACGTGTCCATGGTGTTGCTGAAGCCCGGGTAGCCGCCGGCGCCGGCGCCCGTGCGCGAGCCGCCGCCCTGCAGCGGGCCACCCAGCAACGGCGAACCGTTGGGGCTGGCCAGTTCGCCGGGCACGGCGGCCGGGCGACGCTCGCTCAACCACGACGGAAGGGTGAGCTGCGCCGGACCCTGGGGGATGGGGATGACGGCCAGCACGCCCACGACCGCGGCGGTGGCGACCACCATGCCCACCAGCGGCAGGGCGCTGCGTTTCGACGGCTGCACGGTGGACGACGGCTCGGCACCGTGGGCCTGGCGGGGCAGGCGGTCGGGACGGGTGATGGCCGCGCTGGCCAACCCGATGAGCACGACCGCGCCGAACATCATCGGACCGAGTGCTCGGTCCACGCGCACGCCGGAGGCGTACATGGTGAGCAACGCCGCGCACGAGAGGGCCACGCGGCCGCCGCGCCGATCGGTGCACTCGAAGCCCTGGACGATGCACAGGGCGACGAGCGCCTGCGGCATGAGATACCGCATGGCGGTCATCACGTTCGACACGGCGCTGAGGTCGATGAGGACGACGGCGATGAGTAGCCCAGCCACCAACCCCGACAGCTGACGCAGCCACTGCCGCACCTCGGGACGGCGGGTGGTGACGAACGCCGCCGCGCCGGCACCGCCGGACGCGGCCAGTAGCTCGAACGCGCCGTAGCCGAGCGGCTGCAGCAGCATGGCCAAGGGCAGCACCGACGCGGCGGCCACCACCCAGCGGGCGAGCGGAGTGAGGTCGGTGTCGGGCTCGGGCCCGATGCCGGTGAACACCTCGCGCCGGTAGAACGGGATCCGCCGCCGCGGGTTGGGGGTGGGCTCGAACGCGGCGCACCACTGCACCACCGCTGCGGCGTTGGCCAACTCGAGCACCGGACCGTCGTCGACGCGCACCGATGCCGCGGCACCGCGCGACATGCAGTCGTCGAGCGCGCGGCGCACGCGTGCCGCCTCGGCGTCGGGGTCGGTGGTGCCCGACCGGGCGGTCACCACCCACTGCTCCTCGTGGTCGCGCTGGCGTTGGCGCACCACGAACTCGCCCAGCCGCATGGTGGACGGCCAGTGCACCGCGGTGACCTCGTCGCCGTCGCGCCACTGGCGCACACCGTCGACGTCGTCGTGCCCGCCGAGGGTCGGCGATGCGGCGGTGCCCTCGATGTCGTCGTTCGCCCGTTCCGCCGGCGCCGGTTCGAGCGCGGGTACCGGGCCGCTCCACAGCGTGCTCACGGGCAGCGTCGCTCGCCGACGCCACCACCACATGCCCATGCGTCCGGCGGTGGACCACGTGACCGTCACCTGCTGGTGCACGCCACGCCGCGGCGCCACCCCTGCCAGCAGCGTGTCGCCAGTGGCCAGCCAGCCGCGGGCCGTCTCGTCGCCGTCCACTCTCAGCACTGCGTGCACAGGGCGCGGCGCGGTGGCGCGCACGGTCCACATCAGCTCGTCGCCCGCAGTCGCCACCGTCGCCGTGCGCACCTCGTGCACCACGGCCTTGCGCAGTGCGAACGGGCCCGACAGGGCGGCAGCCACGGCGGCGACGAAGCCGATGACCAACAGGATGACCACGGCGGTCGCGCCCGTGAGCATGGCGATGAACGCGCCACCCACCCAGGTGGCCACGTATGCGCTGACACCGCGGGCCAGGCCTGACGGACGCATCAGCGGCCCACGATCACCGGCGCGGTGCGGGAACCGACGCCAGGCACTCGGCCACCACGTCGGCCGCGGCGCTGCGTTCGTGGCTGCTCACCACGATGCGGTGGGCGAGGGAGCAGTTCGCGGCGCGGGTGATGTCGTGCGGCGCCACGTGGTCGCGACCGTCCATGAGCGCGAACGCTCGAGCCAGCGCGACCATCGACACGCCGGCGCGGGTGCTGGCCCCGATGCGGATGCGCGGGTGCGTGCGGGTGGCGCGCAGGATGTCGACCGCGTAGCGGGCCACCGGCTCGGCCAGGTGCACGCCCTGTGTGGTCTGCTGCGCCACCAGGATGCCCGCCAGTGTGGCCACCCTGCCGATGCCGCCCAGCTGCGTGCGGCCACGGCGGCCGGTGAGCACGTCGACCTCTTCCTCGGCCTCGGCGCGGCCCAGGCTGATGGCGGCCATGAAGCGGTCGGTGACGCCTTCGGCCAGCGGGTAGGTGCCGGCCATCTCGACGGGGTTCTGCGTGGCGACCACCAGGAACGGGCTGGGCACCGGGTGGCCCTCGCCGTCGACGGTGACCCGGCCTTCCTCCATCACCTCGAGCAGTGCCGACTGGGTGCGCGGGTTGGCCCGGTTCAACTCGTCGAACAGCACCACGTTGGCGAACACCGGACCGGGCCGGAAGTGCAGCCCCAGTCCCTCGGCGTTGGGGGCCAGGCTGCCCACCACGTCGGCCGGGAGCAGGTCGGAGGTGCCCTGGACGCGGGCGAACGATCCGCCCACCGCGGCAGCCACCGACTGGGCCATGAGCGTCTTGCCCACACCGGGCAGGTCCTCGATCAGCAGGTGGCCGCCGGCGAGCACGCAGGCGGTGACGATCTCGATCTGGTCGCGGCGACCGGCGAGCACCGAACTGACGGCCTCCACCAGACGAACGGCCACGCCGTGCGCCTCACTGCGCGCGAACGCCTGGTCGTTGGAGAGGACGGCCGTCATACGACCCAAGTATCGGCACAAATGGCCCGTGTCTCAAGCCGCCCCTGCCGAATGTGACACCTGGCCAGGTCACACGCCACTCACACCTGGTTCACACCTTGCCGGGCGACCATGTGGCCATGGACGAACTGGACGACGACGACCGCTCGGCCCGCCGGGCGACCCGCCTGGTCGCCGCGTCGAGCATGGGCGCGTTGCTGGTGATCACCGGCCTGATGGCGCATTCGAGTGGTGCGGGCGCAGCGAACGCCGCGGGTACCGATGCCGGCGCGACGGACGGGTCGGCATCGACCACTGCCGCGTCGACCGCCACCACGGCGGCTCCGACCACCACCACGGCCGCACCGACCACCACCACGACCTGCACCTCCACCTACACGGTGCAGTCGGGCGACTCGTGGTACCTGCTCGCCCAGGAGGCGTCGGTGAGCGCCGACGCGCTGCTCGCCGCGAACGGCGCCTCGTCGTCCACCGCGCTGTACCCGGGGCAGACCGTGTGCCTGCCGGACGGTGCGGTCGTGGTCACCACCGTCGCCCCCGTCACCACCGCCACGCCTGCGACCACCGCGACGAAGTCGACCACCGCGACGAAGTCGACCACCGCGACGAAGTCGACCACCGCGGCCACCACGCCGGCCACCACGCCGGCGCCCTCGCACACCACGGCGACGAGCGGCTGAGGTCAGCGCAGCGGGGTGAGCGACACCAGCGTCACCCGGTAGGTCTCGTGGTAGACGACGTCGCCCACCAGACCCGAGTTCGACTTCGACTCCTTGGTCGCGGTCATCTCGATGGGTAGCCCGCGATCGTCGAGCCACCAGTCGGCCACGACGTGCTCCCAGTACTCGTCGTCGTCGGTGACGGTCATGCGCACGTGCTGCACCTGCACCTGCACGCCGTCGACGGTGCGGCTGTCGCGTTCGAGCACCTGCCACTCGGGCAGCCACGGCCGGTCGTTCAACAGGCAGGCCAGGGGCACCACGTCGCGCGGCTCGCGGTCGCCCGGCACCACCAGCACGCCGCGGTCGCACGTCATCTCCTCACGGCTGCCGTGCTGGAAGAACTCGTGGTAGAACGCGCCGGTCTTCTGCTGCTCGATGCCCTGCGGGGTGGCGCACAACCGCCACTCCTCCGAGCGCTCCTTCAGCAGGTCCCACTTCAACAGCACGCCGCAACCGTCGTGTGTGATGGTGATGGTGGTCTCGGCGGGGTAGCGGTGCTCGGCGCCGCCCAACACGTCGATGCCCTCCAGGCCGTCGGTGGCGTAGCGGTACACACCCGGCTCGGGCGTGGCGAACCGCGGCGCCGGAACCGTGGTGGTGGTGTCGCCGGCAGGCAGCGTGGGCGGCGACACGGCGCTGACCGTGGTGCTGTTCAGATCGCGGAAGCGTTCGACCGCCTCGTCGGCGTCGACCACGCGGGCGGTGTCGGTGAGCCACAGGTGGCGCACCACCAGACCGGTGATGACCAGCGCGCCGACGAGTACCGTCGCGACGATGGCTCGCCGTCGGACGCGGCTGTTCCCCACGCCGCGAACGTTACTGCGCGTCAGCGAGCAGCGCGGCCGATGCGCTCGCGGTCGGTGACCGTGATGCGCCCGCGCGACAGCGAGATGCACCCGTCGGCGACGAGCGACTGCAGCACTTCGTTGGCGGTCTGGCGCGTGGTGCCGCACAGGCCGGCCAGGTCGTCCTGGGTGAGGGGGATGACCCCGTCGGGGAACACGTCGAGCAGTCGCCACAACGTCTTGGCCACGCGCTTGGGCACCTGCAGGTAGAGCGCCTCGGCGAGCGCGGCCGTCAGTCGGCGCACCTCGTTGAGCGACGCGCTGAGCAGCACGCGGTCGACGCTCGCGTGGTCGCGGCGGAGGTCCTGGATGACGTCGCGGTGGAGGCTGAGGCACTCGACCGCGTCGAGCGCGACCACCGTGGCCGAACGCGGCGTGGACTCGATGACCGCGATCTCGCCGAACTGGCTGCCCGGGCCGAGCACGCGCATGGTGGCGGTGTCACCGGCCGGGGTGGTGACGCGGATGGCCACGTGCCCGCGGTCCATGAGGTACAGCGTGTCGCCGGGGTCGCCCTCGCGGCAGATGGCTTCGCCACGCTTGTACTTGCGGCGGCGGGCGGCCGACAGCACGGCGCGAGTGTCGGCGTCGTCGAGGCCCTCGAGCATCGTGAACTTGGTCATCGGGCACTCGTCCTGCGCGCGACCCGAACCGTCATGTGGCGAACCCTAGTCGGTGCGTCGGATTTCCGACGGATCGACGGTACCGGGTTCAGGATGGGGCGCGACGCGAGCCGCGCTCGACGATCGCGTCGAACTCGTCCTCGGTGAGCGGGATGACCGACAGTCGGTTGCCGCGGGCCAACAGACGGCACTCGGCGAGCTCGGGCATGGTGCGCAACTCGTCGAGCGGGATGTAGCGCAGCTTCTTCTTCGGGGCCACCGTCACCAGGTCCCACCGCGGGTCGTCGGGGTTGGAACCGGGGTCGAAGTACTTGCTCTTCGGGTCGAACTGGGTGTGGTCGGGCTCGGCCTCGCCCACGATCTTCGCCACGCCGGCCACCCCGGGCGGGGTGGCGTTCGAGTGGTAGAAGATGGCCAGGTCGCCCTTGCGCATGGCCCGCAGGAACAGCCGCGCCTGATAGTTGCGGATGCCGTCCCACCCCTCGCGCTTCACCCGCACGAGGTCGTCGTACCCGAACACGTCGGGCTCGCTCTTCATCAGCCAGTACGCCATGGCGCGAGACGTTACCGGTCGCGGCGCTCGAGCACCTCGGCGTACAGCGTCAGGTACTGCGCGGCCCGTGTGGCCCAGCCGACGTCGCGGGTCATCGCCCGGCGCTGCGTGCGCTGCCACAACGCCCGGTCGCGGAACAGTTCCACCGTCCGATCGACCGCGACGGCCAACGAGCCGGCCTCGACCGGCGAGAACTGCACGCCCGTGGCCACGCCGTCGCGCAGCGCCGCCTCGTTCGCGTCGATGACCGTGTCGGCCAGACCGCCCACCCGCGCGACCACCGGCAGAGTGCCGTAGCGCAACCCGTACAGCTGCGACAGGCCGCACGGCTCGAACCGCGACGGCATGAGCACCGCATCGGCACCCGCCTGGATGCGGTGCGACAGACCTTCGTCGAAGCCGATCACCGTGGCCACCTGGCCGTGGTACGTCTCGGCGGCGCGGCGGAAGCCGTCCTCCAACGTGCGCTCGCCGGTGCCCAGCACCACCAGCTGCGCGCCGCTGGCGACCACGCGGGGCATGGCCTCGAGCAACAGGTCCAGGCCCTTCTGCTCGGTGAGGCGGCTGACCACACCCAACAGCGGCACATCGCGCCGGGTGGTGAGGCCCAGTTCGCGCTGCAACGCGGTGGTGTTGCGTGCCTTCGCGGCGAGGCGTCGCCACGAGTACGGGGTGGCCACGAACGGGTCGCCGGCCGGGTCCCACACCGTGTCGTCGATGCCGTTGACGATGCCGGTGAGCTGGTGTGCGCGGGCGCGCAGCAAGCCGTCGAACCCCATGCCCTCTTCCGGCGTCAGGATCTCGCGCGCATACGTGGGGCTGACGGTGCTGAGGTGGTCGCACCACTGCACGCCGGCCTTGAGGAAGCTGAGCTTCCCCCAGTACTCGAGCGCGTCGACGTGCATGGCGTCGACCGGGAGCTTCAGCGCCCGGCGCACCGTCGGTTCGAACAGGCCCTGGAACGCGAGGTTGTGGATGGTGAGCAACGACGCCGGCACCGCGGCGCGGTCCTTCTCGTAGTGCAGGTACGCCGCGGTGAGCGACGCCTGCCAGTCGTGCAGGTGCACCAGGTCGGGGTGCCAGTCGCCCAGTCGACCGAGCGCGACCTGGGCACCCACCCAGCTGAGCGCACCGAAGCGCAGGTGGTTGTCGGGCCAGTCGGCGCCGTCGGGGCCAAGGTACGGGCCACCCACACGGTCGTACAGGTGCGGCGCCTCGAGCAGCAGCACCGACAGGCCGTCTGCCGTGGTGCCGGCCAGCAGCGCGCCGGCCCCACCGAACAGCCCGGGCAGCGGTGCCACCTCGCGGACGTCGTGCAACTTGGCGCGCACGCCGGGGTAGCCGGGCATGAGCACACGGGTGGTGACCCCCAGCGGCGCCAGTGCCAACGGCAGCGCGCCCGCGACGTCGGCGAGGCCACCCGTCTTGACCAACGGGTAACACTCCGGCGTGACGAAGAGGACCTTCACGTGAACGGACCGTAACCCATCAACAGCAGGTCGTACACGATGTACATTCCTGCTCATGGCCGAACCGAAGGTGCTCGTCATCGTGCTCGCGGGTGGTGAGGGCAAGCGCATGCTGCCGCTCACGAAGGACCGCGCCAAACCCGCGGTGCCGTTCGGCGGCAGCTATCGCATCATCGACTTCGCCCTGTCGAACTTCGCCAACGCCCGCTACCTGAAGATCGTCGTGCTCACCCAGTACATGAGCCACAGCCTCGACCGGCACATCAGCCAGACGTGGCGGTTCAGCACGCTGTTGGGCAACTACGTGACGCCGGTGCCCGCGCAGATGCGCCGCGGCCCGCACTGGTTCGCCGGTTCGGCCGACGCCATCTACCAGAACATCAACCTCATCACCGACGAGGATCCGGACGTGGTCTGCGTGTTCGGCGCGGACCACATCTACCGCATGGACCCGCGGCAGATGGTCGAGCAGCACCTCGAGTCGGGTGCCGGCGTCACGGTCGCCGCCATCCCGGTCGGCTACGAGGACGCCAAGGCGTTCGGCGTCATCGAGAGCGACGACGCGGGCAAGATCAAGGCCTTCCACGAGAAGTCGCCGAACCCGCCCACCATGCCGGGCGACGACACCCGCTGCCTCGCCAGCATGGGCAACTACGTGTTCAACACGAAGACGCTCGTCGACATCGTCAGCCCCACCGGCGAGGACGACGTGTACACCGACCTGGGTGGCCACATCATCCCCGCGCTCACCGCACAGGGCGTGGCCCACGTGTACGACTTCAGCAAGAACATCGTGCCCGGACAGGACAACCGCGAGAAGGGCTACTGGCGCGACGTCGGCACCATCGACTCGTACTACGACGCGAACATGGACCTGCTCGCGCCCGTGCCGGTGTTCAACCTGTACAACAACGACTGGCCGGTGTTCACCGCGCACGAGAGCGAGCCGCCGGCCAAGGTGTCGCGCGGTGCGGGCGGCGAGCCGTCGTACGTCGACGGCAGCCTGCTGTGCGGCGGGTCCATCGTGTCGGGCGGCCACGTCGAACGATCCATCATCGCCCCCGACTGCCAGGTGCACCACGACGCGCACGTCACCGACAGCATCCTGTTCCCGAACGTCACCATCAGCCCCGGCGCCCGCGTGAACCGGTGCATCATCGACAAGAACGTCGTCGTGCCGCCCGGCGTGCGCATCGGCTTCGACCGCGAGGCCGACGCCCAGCACTTCACCATCAGCGATCACGGCATCGTCGTCATCCCCAAGGGCTACGTCTTCCAGTAGCGAGTCACGCAGAACTCAAGTTCTGCGTGGCACCATCCAGCGCGGTCACACCTCGGTGGCGGTGGTCTCGATGGCGCCCCTGATGACGGGGCGGAAGTCGGGCGGCGCCTGCTTGGGGGTGCGGGCCAGCGACTGGGCCACCTTCTGGGCCAGCTGACGGTCGTTCATGATGGTGCGCGCCACACGCGCGCCCGTGACGCCGCCGAGCGGAATCTGGCCGGCGGCCACGGCGGCGATGAGCGCGCTCGACACCTCGGCAGCCACCGGGGTGACCTTGTCCCAGTCGACCTGCTGGGCCATGGCCTTCATGTTCTTCGCCGCGGCCGAGGTGGTGCCGGCGGTGGCGGCCTTCACCTTCGCCCAGTCGACCTTGCGCATCGCCTCCGACACCTCGTCGGCGGTGGCCTGCTGCTCCTCGACGGTGGGGTCGTCGCGCTTGCCGGACTCGTACTCGTCCTTCAGCAGCTTGGCGAAGGCGGTGGCCCGGGTGCGCACGTTCGACGGCTTCGCCGCGTCGATCACCTTCGCCGTGAGTCGTCCGAACTGCCGGGCTGCCATCGCCGCCACGCTATCCGCCACCGCGTTTTCCGGTCGATCGATGGTGCGCGGCACCCGAATCTGCCCGACAATGGTCATTCAGTACGAAAACCTGTGGATGGCCACCCATCCAGGAACCGTCGGGCACCGAAGGAAGCGCATGTCGTCCAGTTGCAGCACGCCGAACGAGCGAGGTCGCCGATGAGCGTCCTGCGCCTGCGTGCCCGACACGCCGAACCTGCGCACCTCGACGACCCGGCCGGCGATCTGCTCGTCCGCGCCGGGCGCGGCGACCAGGCGGCGTTCGCCGAACTGTTCGACGAACTGTCGCCGATGGTCCACGGCGTGGTCCGCAAGGTGGTCCGCGACCCGGCCATCAGCGAAGAGGTCACCCAGGAGGTGTTCGTCGAGTTGTGGCGGCTGGCCGCCCGCTTCGACGGCACCAAGGGCTCGGCCCGTTCATGGGCGTCCACCCTGGCCCACCGCCGGGCCATCGACCGGGTGCGCAGCGAGCAGGCCAGTCGCGACCGGCAGGACCGCGACGCCGCCCAGGTGGCCGTGCCGCACGACTCGGTGGCGGCCGAAGTGGAAGCCACCATGGATCAGGCACGGGTCCGCCGGGCGCTGTCACAATTGAGCGGACTGCAGCGAGAGGCCGTCGAACTGGCCTACTTCGGGGGACACACGTACAGGGAAGTGGCTGTGCTGCTCGGCGTTGCCGAAGGCACGGTGAAGAGTCGAATCCGCGACGGGCTCATCCGTCTGCGCGACGAGTTGGGAGGTGAGGCATGAACGACATCGACGTGCACCACCTGGCCGCGGCGTACGCGCTCGACGCCCTCGATCAGCGGGAACGTGAGGCCTTCGAGGCCCACTACGAGAAGTGCGACGTGTGCCGCGCCGACGTGCTCGCCTTCCGCGAGACGATGTCGCACGTGGCCACATCGCTCGCCACGCCGCCACCGCCGTCGCTGAAGGACCGGGTGTTGGCCGACATCGCCGCCACCCGCCAGCTGTCGCCGCTGGTGGTCGCCCCGGCCGCCATGAGCCGTCGCCCCAAGGTGTCGTGGCCGATGCTCGCCGCAGCTGCCGCGGTGCTCATCGCCCTCGTGGTCGGCGTCGTCGCCTTCACCGGCGGCAGCGACGACACGTTCAACGACGAACTGGCGCTGGTGCTCGAGCAGCCCGACGCCCGCATGATCGACCTGGAGGTGCAGGGCGACCACCAGGGCACGTTCAAGGTGGCCTGGTCGCCCTCCATGGGACAGGCCGTGCTGATGGGCGAGGACCTGCCCACCGCACCCGACGGCAAGGCGTACGAGCTGTGGCTCGTCACGCCCGACCAGACCATGGCCATGTACGTGCTCGACCCGGCGAAGAAGGGGTTCGTGCACCGGTCGTTCGACGCCCCGGCCGAGCCGAGTGCGTGGGCCATCACCGTGGAGCCGCAGGAGGGTGTGGCCGTCGCCACCGGCGACATCATCTACCTCGCCCAGGTCTGACCCACCCGTCCGAATCGCACGCCGGCACCGGCATCGGTGAAGCTGTGCCGATGAGCGACCTCATCGACGAACTCGACGCCTGGCTCGACGAGAACTGGGACCCGGATCTGACCGTCAGCGAGTGGTGGCAGCGGCTCGGTACGTCCGGCTGGGCGGCCCCGGCGCTGCCCGCCAACGCTTACGGCAAGGGCGTGTCGCGCAACGACGCCATCGCCGTCGCCCAACGCATCGTCGCCCGCGGCGCCGTCCCCGCCCCCGGTGGGTTGGGCATGCTGCTGGCCGCGCCCACCATCGCCGTGCACGGCACCCAGGAGCAGATCGATCGCTACGTGCTGCCCATCGTCACCGGTCAGCAGGCGTGGTGTCAGCTGTTCAGCGAGCCGGGCGCCGGCAGCGACCTCGCCGGCCTGGGCACCCGCGCCGTCAAGGACGGCGAGGAGTGGATCGTGAACGGCCAGAAGGTGTGGACCAGCGGCGGCCACATCGCCGACATGGGCATGCTCATCGCCCGCACCGACCCCGACGTGCCCAAGCACCAGGGCATCACCTGGTTCGCCATGGACATGCACCAGGGCGGCTCGGTCGACGTGCGTCCGCTGCGCGAGATGACCGGCCGTGCGCTGTTCAACGAGGTGTTCCTCAGCGATGCGCGCGTCAGCGACGACGCCGTCATCGGCGGCACCAACAACGGCTGGGCCGTGGCCAACACCACGCTCATGTTCGAGCGCGCCGGCCTGGGCGCCGGCGGCCACACCGCCGCGGCGCTCGCCAACGCCGGCACCATCGCCGGCGACCTGCCCAAGCGCATCGGCGACTTCGTGCGCCCCGCCGGCCCGGCCGGTGGCGGTGGCGGCGGCGGCGCGATGGCCGCGGGGCTGTCGAAGCTGCTCGTCGCCATGGCGAACGAGACCGGCATGATCCACGACGCCAACTTCCGCCAGGACCTCATGCGCCTGCACACGCTGCACGAGGTGGGCCGCATGCTCACCCTGCGCGTGAAGGCCGAGAAGGCCGCCGGTCGCGACATCCCGGCCGCACCGAACATCGGCAAGCTGTCGATGAGCGAGATCATGCGCAAGAGCCGCGACCTGGGCCTGCGCGTCGCCGGTCCCAACGGCATGTTGCACCCGTACACGTCCGAGCAGCGCACCGCGAACGAGGCCGCGGGTGTGCCGGCCATGACGCCGGCCATCACCGAGCTCGCCCTGTTCGCGCAGGGCCCGCCCATCTACGGCGGCACCGACCAGGTCCAGCGCAACATCCTGGGCGAGCGCGTGCTGGGCCTGCCCAAGGAGCCCAACAACGACCGCACGCTCAGCTGGGCGGAGCAGCCCAAGAACGGGTGATCCCCGGTCGCGCCACGGTGGCGCGGCGAGACTGGCGCGATGGAACAGCGCAACTGGCCCCGCTCGCACGAGGAACTCCAGGGCACGCCGATCCAGGTGCGGGTGGCGACCGTCGAGCAGATCTTCAACGCCATGGACCCCACGCCGCTGGAGGAGCGGTCGCTCAACCCCGAGGTCGCCGACTGGATCGAGGAGTGGGCGGAGGACCTGGAGAAGGACGAGCCGATCACCATCGAGGTGCTCGTCGCCGACCAGCGACTCGCCGGGCGCGAGGACATCATCGCCTCGGGCATCCACAACCACTTCGAGTACCGCGAGTGGCAGGCCGGTCGTCAGCTCAGCAAGCTGCTGCGCGAAGGCCGCATCAGCCTGGTCATCGGCATCGCTGCCATCTTCGGTTTCAACGGTGTGGCCCAGGTGATCGGCCGGTCCACCAACCCGTTCCTCGAGGTGCTGCACGAAGGCCTGCTGGTGGTCGGCTGGGTGAGCATGTGGAAGCCGATGGAGATCTTCCTCTACGAGTGGTGGCCCATCCGCCGCGAGCGCCGCGCCTGCCGCCGCCTGGCCGAGGCCGACGTCACGTTCCCCGCCAAACCCACCCGGGTCTAGGGTCGCCGTCGTGCGCAAGGTGGTCGTCTACGAACTGCTGTCGCTCGACGGTGTGGCCGAGTCGCCCGACGAGTTCTTCTCGGCGTGGGACGAAGCCATGGACCGCAACCTCGACGAGGTCATCGCCACCCAGGACGCGGTCGTGCTCGGTCGGCGCAGCTACGCCGAGTGGGCGCCCTACTGGCCCGGTAGCGACATCGAGCCGTTCGCGACGTTCATCAACGGCGTCGCCAAGTACATCGCCACCTCCACGCCGCTCGACCACGACTGGCCCAACTCGACCGTCATTGACGGCGACGTCGTCGAGTTCGTGCGGCACCTGCGTGCGCAACCCGGTGGCGACATCGGTGTCCACGCCAGCATCTCCCTTGCGCAGGCCCTGCTGGCCGCCGGCGTGGTCGACGAGCTGCGCGTCGTGATCTTCCCCGCCATCGCCGGTGGCGGGCGACGGCTGCTCGACGGTGTTCCCGCCGCGCAACTGCGGCTGATCCGCTCGGTCACCTCACCGAGCGGCGCGCTGATGGTGGACTACGCAGTGGCGGCGCGGGCCGCGGACTCGATGCGCGCGCAGTAGGCGGCCCAGTAGTCGTCGCCCTCGCCCTGCCACAGGTTCGAGTTGTCAGCGCGCAGGCCGGCGGCGCCGTCGATCATCTCGCGCACGATGTCGGCGTGGCCGGCGTGGCGGTGCGTCTCGGCGATCATGTGCGCCAGGGCGCGCAGCAACGTCACCTCGTTGCGGCCCTCGGGCCACCACGGCACCACGCCGACGGCGTCGAGCTCGACGGCCTCGATGGTGGCATCGCTGTTGCGCCAGCACGAGTGGTACATCTCGACGATCTCGGCCCGGGTCTCGTCGGCCGGCACCCACAGGTCGGCGTTCGGCTCGGCATCGTCGGCGAACCAGGGGAGCGCGATGCCCGACGGCCGGCCGAAGATGTCGCCCAGGTAGCCCAGCTCGACGCTGGCGACGTGCTTCACGATGCCCAGCAGGTTGGTGCCCGTCGGCGTCATCGGCCGGCGGACGTCGTACTCCGACAACCCGTCCAACTTCCACAGCAACCCCTCGCGAGCGGTCTGGAGGTAGCGGTGCAGGTCGGCCTTGTGCCCGGTCAGTTCCATCCCCCGAGCATGCCACCCTGTGTCCGGGGCTGGGGGCGAGGCCCGTCACGCAGCACTTGAGTTCGGGCGGAAGGTCGTCAGGGGCTGGGGGCGAGGCCCAGTTGGCGGAACGCGGCGAGGTTGTCGACGATGCCTCGCTGGTGCACGACCCGACCGTCGGCGTCGAACGTGAGCAGCAGCATCTCCTCGAACTCGACCCTCTTTCCGGTGGGCGGGATGGGGCCCCACGCGCCGTCCTGGGTGCCCGAGATGCGCAGGTGGACCGCGGCGCGGTCGCCTTCGACGACGATCGACAGCAGCTCCTCGTGGTAGTCGGGGAACGTGGCCCAGGCCCGCTCGACCATCTCCCGCACGGCATCGCTGCCTTCGCGGATGGGCGAGTAGGGGCGGTAGTCGACCACGTACGCCGGCGCGTACAGCTCTTCGATCACGTCGAAGCGGCGACCGTTCCACACCTCGTCGAACAGCCGCTGCACGGTGCGGTGGTGATCAGACGGCGTCGGTGGCGTCATGGTCGGAACTCCTTCGCACTCGGGCAGCGTGCCCGAACGACCGGCCGGTGTCCAGGGCTCTCGGGTGTGAAGAAATTCTTGAATTCCCTCTTGACAAGTCGAACATATGTTCGATACACTGGTTCTATGGATGAGATCCTCGAAGCCCTCGACACGGCAGCAGATGCCGCTGACGGCCTCCT
>CBHWEI010000062.1:0-16441 GCA_966112835.1 uncultured Acidimicrobiaceae bacterium | reverse complement strand
GCGAGATGCTCACCGACATCTGGCAGCCGCACAACCTGGTGCTGCCGTTCCTGGCCTTCATGGCGAGCGTCACGGCGGTGGCGGCCGGGCGGTGGCGATCGCTGGGCTGGGCCGTGGGCGTCGGCAGCATGGTGATGGGCGCCCACTTGAGCTTCGCCTACCTGGTGCTCGCGTTGCTGCTGGTGGCTCTGGGGAGTGCCTGGTACGTGGACCGGCACCGCAGCGGCGGCCCGCTGACGGGTCGCGACGGGTGGCGCCGCGGGGTGTCGGTGGCCGTCGGCGTGGGCTTGCTGGCCTGGTTGCAACCGCTGCTCGAGCAGGTGTTCGGCGAGGGCGAGGGGAACCTGTCGCGCGTGCTGCAGGCGCGTTCGGCCACGGACGAGCCGCTCGGCCTTCGCCTGGGTGCCCGCTTGGTGGCGCAGGTGGTGGCGTTGCCGCCGTGGTGGCTGCGGCCGTCGTTCACCGGTTCCATCCCCGAGACCGGCTACTCGGCCGACGGCACGCTGCACCCTGCCGGTGTGGTGGGCGCCACCGGGGCCGCGCTGGCGCTGGTCGCCCTGTTCGCGGTGCTCGGCGGCCTGGGCTGGCTCACGTTCCGCCGCCGTGAACGCGCGGCCACGGCCCTGTTGCTGGTGGTGGGCGCGTCGGTGGTGGCGGCGCTGGGCACCACCATGGTGATGCCCGCCGGTGTGCTCGGCCTGGCGCCGCACCAGCTGCGCTGGCTGTGGCCCATCGCCATCCTCGCCATGCTCGCGGTGGCCAACGCCGTCGACGTGCTGTTCCTGGGCGCCCATGTGGACGGTCGACAGCGGCTGGTGGCCGCGGGTCTGGTGGTGGGCGTGCTGTGCGTGCTGAACGTGCCGACGCACCTGAGCGACCTCGGGCCGTCGGACTCCCGAGATGCGAACGATGCCATCCGCTCGCTCATGGCCCAGCTCGACGACGTGCGCCTGCCGGGGCCGGCCTACTTCGACGGCTCGACGCTGGTGTTCGCCGAGCCCTACAGCGGGCCTGTGCTGGCGGCGCTCACCCAGGCCGGGCAGCCGGTGCGTGCGGGCGACGAGTCGTTCGCCCGCCAACTGGGCGAGCATCGGCGCCGCCGGAACGACGAGCAGTGGTCGTTCCAGGTGCGCGAGGGCGATGCGGCGAAGGTGCCGCTGGCCGATGGCGAGACGCTGCTGGCGTCGGCGACGGGGCCCGATGGCCTGGCCGTGTCCGTGGTGCTGATCGACCTGGCGCTCAGCCAGGGGTAGCGGCGCGGTAGTCGCGCAACGCGCGGCGCACGGCCAGCAGTTCGACCGTGGTGCGCAGCGAGTCGGAGAGCTTCAGCTTCGAGCCGCCCACCTCGTGCCACTCGTCGAGCGGCACCTCCAGGAACCCGTCGGTGCCGTTCGCGGCCAGCCGGCCCAGCAGTTCGACGTCGAACGACCAGCGGCCCACGAACGGCGTGGCCAGGGCCCGCGAGAGCGCGTCGCCGGTGGCGAACACCTTGGCGCCGCACTGCGTGTCGTACACGTCGAAGCCCAGCACGATGCTGGTGATGGTGGCGAACACGCGGCCGGTGTAGTGGCGGAACTCGTTGCGGTCGATGTGGTGGCCCATCAGGTCGACCCGCGAGCCGATGACCACCGGTCGCTGCTCGTCGTGGCAGCGGCGCATCAGCCGGGCCATCTCGCTCGGTGGTGTGGCGAAGTCGGCGTCGGTGAATGCGACCATGGGCGTGCCCGTGGCGACGGCGTGCAGCAGGCCCCTGCGCACCGCCTCGGCCTTGCCGCCGTTGGGGCGCAGGTGCAACACCTCGATGGCGTCGTGCTCGGCGGCGATGCCGGCGAGCAGGCCGGCCGTGCCGTCGGTGCTGCCGTCGTCGACCAGCAGCACCTGGCCGCCGGTGAGGTCGCGCAACTCGAGCACGTGCTCGACCCGAAGGCGGCGCTCCTCGTTGTAGCAGGGGATGACGACGACGCTGGCCGGCGCGGTGCTCATTCGGCGGTCCGCGGCCGGCAGACGGCCCACACGCTGAGGCCCGGCGGCCGGTGACGACGATCGGCGAGCAGGCGGCCCAGCGCCGCGTCGGCGTCGAGCACGGTGGTGATGGACCTGCTGACGAGCGAACCGTGGCGCCACACCGAGTCGACCGACGCCGGGCCGCTGGGCGGGCGCACCTTCTCGAGCAACGCCGACGCAGCGCGCGGCGGCAGCAGGCTGGTGAACAGCGAGCCCTCGTGCACCACCTCGAAGGTGGGCTCGAGCAGGGCGCGCAGGCTGGCGGCATCGTGGCGGCGGTAGTGGCCGAGCGCCACGTCGTGGCTGGTGAAGAGACGCTGGTGGGCGGGCACGCTGGCGATGAACAGCCCGCCCGGGGCGACGAGCGGCGCGACCTGGTGGGCGACGAACGTGCGGTCGTCGTCGATGTGTTCGAGCACGTCGAGCGCCAGCACCAGCTGCGCCGGTTCGGCGGGCGGCGTGGTGCGGCGGCTGATGCCCTGGGGCAGCGGCTGGGCCAGGTCGTCGGCGGTGTAGTGGGCGTCGACACAGACGATGCGCGAGCCGGGCGCCAGGTCGTTGCGCAGCTGTTCGGCGAACCATCCGTCGCCGGAGCCGATGTCGATGACCGACGTGGGTGGCGCGGGGAACGCGCCGGCGACGAGCCGGCGGAAGTGGCGGGCGCGGGCGACCTCCCACGGGTGCCGCTGTGCGTGCTGTTCGCGCTCCTTCAGGTCCACGGGCGAGGATCCTACGGCAGCGGGTCCTCCGGACGGACCCTCTTCGGTGGGCCGGTGGCGAGTAGCCTGACGGGCCGTGCGCACCTTGGTCGTGGTCCCCACTTACAACGAGGCCGACAACATCGTCGAGTTCCTCCGTGCCGTGCGCGCCGCCGCGCCCGAGGCGAACATCCTGGTGGTCGACGACAACAGTCCCGACGGCACGGGTGGCCTGGCCGACCAGGCCGCCGCGGAGCTGGGCAACATCGAGGTGCTGCACCGGGCCGGCAAGGCGGGCCTGGGTGCGGCCTACCGGCACGGCTTCCAGGTGGCGTTCGACGCCGGCTACGAGGTGATCGTGTCGATGGACAGCGACTTCTCGCACGACCCGCACGTCATCCCCACCATGGTGGGGCTGGTGGGCGGCGGCGCCGACGCGGTCATCGGTTCGCGCTACGTCGAGGGTGGCGGCACGGTCGACTGGCCCACGCACCGCCGTCTGCTGTCGCGCTGGGGCAACCGCTACACCGGCTTCGTGCTGCGCATGAAGGTGCGCGACTGCACCAGCGGGTTCCGCGCCTACCGCGCCTCGGCGCTGCAGGTGGCCGACCCCGGCGCCACCACGGCCGAGGGGTACGCGTTCCTCACCGAACTGGTGCGCCGCCTGGCACGCAGTGGCGCCACCATCGTCGAGACGCCCATCATGTTCCGCGACCGCGAGAAGGGTGTCTCGAAGATGTCGGGCCGCATCGTGGTCGAGTCGATGCTGCTGGTCACGCGCTGGGGCGTTCGCGACCTGTTCCGCCGGCAGCCGTCGTGACCCGGGTGCGCCAGGTCCTGCACCGCCTCGCCACCTGGCGCGCCTGGCAGATCGGGCTGCTCGCCGGTGCACTCGTGGGGCTGCCGCTGCTGGTGGCCGCCGTGGTGCTGCACCAACGGCACTACTACCCGGTGCTCGACCTGGCGATGACCGAGTTCCGTGTGCGCGACGTGTTCGGCCGGCACACACCGCTCATCGGCCTGCCGGGCCGCATCGGCCGGTTCCCCGAACAGGGCAGCCACCCCGGTCCGTTGAGCTTCTACCTGGTGGCCATCCCGTACCGCCTGCTCGGCTCCAGCGCGTGGGCCATGCTCGTGGGTGCCATCGTGGTGAACGTCGTGGCCGTCGGCACCGCCGTGGCGCTGGCGTTCCGCCGCGGCGGCCTGCCGCTGGTGGGTGCGGTGTCGGTGTGGCTGCTGGTGGCCATGCGTGGCTACGGCATCGGTGTGCTGTCGCAGCCGTGGAACCCGTACCTGCCGCTGGTGGCGTGGACGGTGGTGGTGCTCGCCGCATGGATGGTGTTCGAGGGCGACCATCGAATGCTGGTGCCGCTGGTGGTGGCGGGCACGCTGTGCGCGCAGACGCATGTGCCGTACCTGTTGCTGTGCCTCGGCCTGTTCGGCGTGGGAGCGGTGCTGACGGTGGTGCGTTGGCGCCGTGGCGACGCCTCGGCGTTGCGCTCGCTGGTGTGGTCCGTGGGTGTGGGGTTCGTGCTGTGGCTGCCGCCGCTCATCGACCAGCTGGTGCACGATCCGGGCAACATCCGCATGTTGCAGCAGCACTTCATGAACCCGCCCGAGGAGCCGATCGGCATCACGGCCGGGGTGAAGGTGCTGCTGCGCCACCTCGACGTGTGGCACGCCGTGTTCGGCGGTGGCGGCTCGGGTGGGTTCGTCGACGCGGCGTACCAGGCCGAGCGTTCGGTGGTGCCGGGCGCGGTGATGCTCGTGGTGTGGCTTGCCGCGGTCGCGGTGGCGTGGCGCCTGTGCCACAAGGCCCTGCTGTGGTTGCACGCCACGCTGGCCGTCACCCTGGCGCTCGAGACGATGTCGATGGTCCGCATCTTCGGCAAGGTCTGGTACTACCTGACCCTGTGGGCGTGGAGCGTCACGGTGGCCATGGCCATCGTGTCGGCGGCCACGTTCGTGGTGGCCGTGCGCCGGTGGCGCGGCGACGCCAGCCGCCGTCCGCTGCTGGTCGGTTCGATGGCGGCCGGTGCCGCGCTGGCGCTGTTCAGCTTCGTGTCGCTCATGGTCGACGCAGCCGACGCGCAGGTGCCCGAGCCGCGACTGTCGGCCCCGCTCGGTGCGCTGGTCGGGCCCACGGTGCAGGCCGTCCGTTCGGGTGTGGGTGCCGCCGAGGGTGTCGACGCCCGCTACGTGGTGACGTGGAGCGACGCCTACTTCTTCGGTTCGCAGGGCTACGGCCTGGTGAACGAGTTGGAGCGCAATGGCTTGGACGTCGGGGTGGACCCCACGTTCCGTGTGCCGGTGACGCCTCAGCGGGTGGTGGACCGTTCGCAGGTGCAGGCCGAGATCCACCTGGCGACGGGCAGCTACATCGCCGAGTGGCGGGGGAAGCCCGACGTGGTGGAGGTGGCCTCCATCGACCTGCGTACGCCCGCCGAGGTCGCGGAGTACGACGACCTGCACCAGTTCGTGCTCGACGGCCTGTCCGCCGCGGGGCTCGACGACGTGGTGCCCCTGGTGGACACCAACCTGTTCGGTGCATCGCTCGACCCGCGCCTGCCTGCCGACGTGCAGACCGCGATGGCGCGCATGTTGGTGATCGGCCAGCCCGCCGCGGTGTTCATCGGCCCCGCGGGCTGACGGTCAGCCGTTCAGCAGCACGACGCCGAGCAGGGTGACCGCGCCGGCAGCGACGAGCCAGCCGGCGACCACCTGCGACACGGGACGGTCCGCGACACGGCGGCGCAGCGGTTGCTCGACGGCCAGGTGGAGTGCGACGGCAGCGATGACCGACACGGCCACGCGCACGGCGATGCCGGCCCAGCGCCCGGTGCCCAGCCGGTCGTCCTTCAACATGAGGACGATGGGCCAGTGCACCAGGTACAGCGAGTAGCTGATGGTGCCCAGCCACACCAGCGGCCGCAGGCGCAGCACGGTGCCGGTGCGCGGCCCTTCGAGCGCCGCGATCAGCCACACCACCCAGACGACGGCCAGCAGGGCATACCCGCCGGCCGACAGCCAGTGGTCGACTCGGCTGGCCAGGTGGGTGAGCAGGACCAGGCACACGGTCGCCGCGGCGCCGCCCAGGTCGGCCAGCCACGGGCGCTGGGCGGCGATGCGGCGCACCTGGGGGAGTGCCGCGGCCAGCAGCACGCCCGCAGCGAACTCGGCGAGGCGGATGTCGGTGCCGAACTCCTCCCGACGCAGCGAGCCGTGCACGGCCAGCGCCACCACGCTGGAGGCCGCCCATGCGCCGGCGGCCACGAAGCACAACACCCGCCGCAGGGGCCGACGGCCGATCGCCCAGCACGCCAGTGCGAGCGTCACGTACAGCTGTGCTTCGACCGCGAGCGACCAGAAGTGGGTGAGCGGGTGGAACAGGCGGAACAGCTGTGCGTCGGACAGGGCGACGAGGTGCCAGTTGGTGACGTTCCACACGGCGGCGGCGGCGTCGGCCGGGGCGAACCCGCCCGGCACGCCCCATGCCGCCGCACCCGTACGCGACAGCACCACCACGGCGGCGATGGTGACCAGCGCTGCGGGCACCAGGCGGGCGATGCGCCGGCGGGCGAAGCCGCCCCAGGTGACGAAGCCCTCGCGCTCGTGCTCGCGCAGCAGCTGCGAGCCGATGAGGAAGCCCGAGAGCGTGAAGAACACGCTGACCCCCAGGAAGCCGCCACCGAACCAGGCGGTTCCCGACGACACGGCCTCGGCGTGGTAGAGCACGACGGCGACCACCGCGAACGCGCGGATGCCGTCGAGCGCGGGCAGGTACTGGCGGCCGGCGCCGGCGCTCACTGCACGCCGCGGACGCGACGGCCGATCGGGCTGTAGCGCACGATGCAGACGACCGCTCGCACGCCGTCGCGCCAGCCGATCTTCTTGCCCTCGGCGTACGTGCGCCCGTCGTACGAGATGCCCACCTCGTAGATGCGGCACCGCAACGCGGCGATCTTCGCGGTGACCTCGGGCTCGAACCCGAAGCGGTCCTCCTCGATGGTGATGCTCTGGATGATCTCGCGGCGGAACACCTTGTAACAGGTCTCCATGTCGGTGAGGTTCAGGTCGGTCATCATGTTCGACGCGAGGGTGAGGAACCGGTTGCCGACCGTGTGCCAGAAGTAGAGGACGCGGTGCGCCTGCCCGCCCTGGAAGCGCGAGCCGTAGACGACGTCGGCGATGCCGCGCTCGAGCGGGCCGATGAGCACGCCGTACTCGTCGGGGTTGTACTCCAGGTCGGCGTCCTGGACGACGGCGTAGTCGCCGGTGGCCAGCGAGAACCCGGTGCGCAGTGCGGCGCCCTTGCCCATGTTGTGCGGCTGCAGGTGCACGCGCACCAGCGGATCGTCGATCTGTGCGAGCAGTTCGCGGCTCTTGTCGGTGCTGCCGTCGTCGACGACGATGACCTCGTGCACCCACGGTGAGGCGAGCACCCGGTCGAGCAGCTCGAGGATGGTGCCTTCCTCGTTGTAGCAGGGCACGACCACCGAGAGGCAGCGGCGCGCGGTGGGAGTCACTCGGGCGTCGGTCACGGGCGGCATGCTATCCCCGGTGGTCGTCGCGACCCGAACGACCGGGCGGGCGCGCCTCCGGTCGGGCACCGGGTGGCGGCTACTGTGCGAGCGCCATGGGTGCCACCACTTCCGTCCCGTCGCGCCGCGCGCTGTGGTGGATCGTGGCCCTCGCCGCGGCAGTGCGCCTGGCGTACTGGGCCACCAAGATCGGCGACGACCTGCTGCTGAACGACTCGTGGTACTACAGCGGGCAGGCCCGTCAGCTCACCCAGGGCATCTGGTTCCGCGAGATCCTGGCCGACCAGCCCGGCGCCGAACACGGCCCCCTCACCTCGTTCCTCATGTGGCCGCTCAGCTACGGCAGCGAGTACCAGACCACGCAGCGGTTGGTGACGGTCGCGGCCGGCGTCGCCCTGGTGTGGGTGCTGGGTCGCTTCACCGCCGAGCTGGCCGGGCGCACTGCGGGTCTGACGGCCGCGCTCATCGCCGCGCTGTACCCGAACCTGTGGATGAACGACGGCCTGGTGATGTCCGAGAGCATCAGCACCCTGCTGGTGGCCCTGTCGCTCTGGGCTGCGTGGCGTGCCGCCCGCCAGACCGACCCGGCGGCATTCCGGCGGCAGGCGCTGCTGCTCGGCGCCGTGCTGGGCCTGGCCGTGCTGGCGCGCAGCGAGCTGGCCCTGTTCGTGCCGCTGCTGCTGGTGTGGCTGGTGCTGGTGCGGCGGCGCGCCGCGTTGCCGTGGCGGCCGGCACTGCTGGGCCTGGTGACCGCGGCCGCGGTGGTGGCCCCGTGGGTGGGCTTCAACCTGTCTCGGTTCGAGCGGCCGGTGCTGCTGACCACCAACGACGGCACGACGCTGCTGGGTGCCAACTGCCCGCCCGTGTACTCGGGCCCGGTGCTCGGCGGGTGGGTGGTGGACTGCGTGGTGGCCGACCCGGTGTACACGCTGGACGAGGAGCCCAGTGTGCGGTCGGCGCGCCAGCGCAGCATGGGCGTGCACTACGCGCTGGACCACGTGGGCGAGTGGCCGAAGGTGGTCGCAGCACGCGTCGCCCGTTCGGTGGACCTGTACGGGCTGGACCAGCTGGTGCTGCAGGACGTGGGGGAGGAGCGGCCGCGTTGGGCGGTGTGGGCAGGCATCGTCGCGTTCTGGTGCATGGCCGTGCTGTCGGTGGTGGGCGCGCGGCGCCTGGGTCGGCGTGACCGCACACTGTTGCTGGTGCCCGTGGTGGTCGCGTTGGCGACGACGGTCCTGTTCTACGGGGCGCACCGCATCCGCTCCAGCGCCGAGCCATCGATCGTGATCTTCACCGCGGTGGCCATCGCCGGCTGGTGGACCGCACGCCGCTCGGCGGGTGTGGTGGAGGTCGTGCCCGACGCGGCCAACGGTGACGCGACGTCGTGAACGAACGGCGCACGCTCGATCACCAGCCCGCCCTCGACGGCGTCCGCGCGGTGGCGGTCACCCTGGTGATGCTGTTCCACCTGGGCCTGTCGTGGATGCCCGCCGGGTACCTGGGCGTGTCGGTGTTCTTCACGCTGTCCGGCTATCTCATCACCTCGTTGCTGCTCGCCGAGACCGAGGCGACGGACGGAGTGGCGTTCCGCCGCTTCTACGCCCGCCGGGCGCGGCGCCTGCTGCCGGCGAGCATGGTGGTGCTGCTGGCCATCGTGGTGGCACGGTGCCTGGGCGAGTTCCACCTGGTGCCGGGGTTGCGGGCCGACCTGCTCGGCGCGCTGTTCCAGGTGTTCAACTGGGTGCAGCTGGCCGGGTCGTCCAGCTACGGCGCACTGTTCGGCCAGGCGGCGGTGTTCACCTCGCCGCTCGAGCACTACTGGTCGCTGGCCATCGAGGAGCAGTTCTACCTGCTGTGGCCGGTGACGCTCGTGTGGCTGTGGCGCCGCCGCGCGGCGCGGGGCCGCAGCGTGCTGGCGCCCGTGCTGGCGCTGACCGGGGTGTTCGCCGTGCTGGCACCGCTGATCGGGTGGTGGTTCGGCCCCGACGCCGCGTACTGGTCCACGCCCTCCCGCCTGCCCGAACTGCTCGTCGGCGCGGCGTTGGCCGTGTGGCTGCGGCCGAACCGCATGCAGCACGGTGGCGCGCTGCCGCGGCGCACGGCACTGCTGGCGCCCGCCGCCCTGGCGACGATCGTGGCGTGCAGCGTGCTGCTGCCCTCGGGGTCGGGGCCGGCGTTCACCGGATGGTTGACGCCCTTCGCGCTGGTGTCGGCCGCGCTGGTGCTGGGCCTGCAGGTGGACGGCCCGCTGCGGCGCGTGCTGTCGTTGCGGCCGCTGGTGTGGGTCGGCAAGGTGAGCTACGGCCTGTACCTGGTGCACTGGCCGGTGTTCGTGCTGCTGCGCCAGCACGGCTGGGACACGCGCACCTGGGGTGGTGCGCTGCTGGGCGTGGCCATCACCGTGGGCATCACGGCGACCTCGTTCGTGGTGCTCGAGCGGCCCGTGCGCGAGGCGCACTGGTCGCCGGGACGCACGGCACGCACGGCCGGAGCAGCCACCGCGGTGGTGCTCGCCGCGGTGCTCGCGGTGCCGGTGGGCCGTGGGTTCCTGGAGGCGAACAACGACCTGCTCGACAAGGCGTCGATCGACACGGGCGTGCCCACCGAGACGCTCGCCCGCGTCACCACCGTGCCCACGACGACCATCCCCGGCACGACCATCCCCGACACGACCATCCCCGACACGACGAGCCCGGGCACGACCACCACGGTGGAGGCGACCACCACGACCGTGGGCGAAGTGGTGCTGCCGCTGCCGCCGGCGCCGAATCGGCCGGTGCGCATCCTGGTGGTGGGCGACTCGACCGCCTTCTACGTGGGGCAGGGCCTGGCGGCCTGGGCGGTGGCCCACCCGCAGCACGCGCAGACCGACCTGCTGTGGTGCCAGGGCTGCGGGTTCATCCTCGACGGCCGCATCACCAGCTTCGACGCCGCACCGTTCGTGGAGAACTCGAACGACGTGGTGAAGCGGCAGGTGCCCGAGACCGTGGGCCGGGTGCACCCCGATGTGGTGGTGCTGATGACCACCATCGACGATGTCGCCGACCGCGAATGGTCGGCGACGGAGGGCACGCTCACGCCTCGCGACCCGCGCTTCCGGCAGCGGATGAAGGACGCCTACCTGTCGGTCACCGAGTCGTTGGTGGCGGCCGGTGTGCCCACGGTGGTGTGGGTGGTGCCGCCCGTGCCGCAGAGCGTGTTCGACACGGCCGACCTGGGCGAGAAGGACCGCTACCAGATCCAGCACGACGTCATCCACGAGGTGGTCGCCGAGTTGGCCGCCGCGGGCACGGGCACCACGGTGGTGAAGGCCGCCGAGATGGCGACGTGGTTCGAGGACGCCGGCCACGACACCGACGAGACCTGGCGGCCCGACGGCACGCACCTCACGGAGGAGTCGGCCGGGTGGGTGGCCGAGCGGTGGCTGGGGCCGTGGCTGCTGGGGGCCGCACTCGGCGGCTGACGGACCGTGCCCCACGGGCCGAGCGCGAGTACCGTGACGCACCGTGGACAGGGGGACGACCGCATGACCGATGTTGCGACGCGCGCCGACCGGCGAGGGCCGGCACTGCGGCTGGGGACGGCGTTCGTCATCGGCTTCGTCAGCCTGACGTTGGAGATCGCCTACACCCGGGTGATCTCGTTCAAGCTCTTCTACTACTACACGTACTTCGTCATCGGTCTGGCGTTGCTGGGCCTGGGTGCGGCCGGCGCGTTCACGTCGCTGTCGAACCGGTTGCGCATGCGCGACCCGCTGCAGCTGGTGCAGCGCGTCGCGCCCATCGCCGGTGGCGTGGGGGTGCTCGGCTACTTCGTGGTCGCCCGACTGCCGACCGACGTGAACCTCATCTGGACGGGCACCATCGCCCAGGCCGTGTGGCAGTTGGTGCTGCTGCTGGTGCTGTCGGTGTCGCTCACGGGCGTGTTCTTCGCGGTCGGTCTGCTGTTCGCCTCGCTGGTGGTCAGCCAGGCGTCGGAGATGCGCCGGCTGTACTTCTGGGACCTCTCCGGTGCGGCCCTCGGCTGCCTGGTGGCGGTGCCGCTGCAGGCCACGGTGGGGCCGCCCGCCATGATCCTGACGTCGATGGTGCTGCTGGTGCTGCTCGGCCTGGTGGTGGCGCTGGTGATGCGCACGTCGTGGCTGTACACCGGTGCGCTGACGCTGGTGGTCGCCCTGTTGGCCATCGCCTGTGGCCAGTTGCGCGTGCTCACCGACGACACCAAGACGCTGCGCGACACCGACACCATCCAGGCGGGCGACTGGGGCGCGGTGTTCCGCGTCGACGCCGTCGACCTGGGCGACCTGCAGGTGCTGCACCACGACGGCCTGTGGGGCTCGTCGATCTGGCGCTACGACGGCACCCGCGCCACGACGGCCCGTTTCGACACCGACAACCGGCAGATCCCGTTCGCCGCACTGCCGGAGAAGCCGTCGGTGCTCATCATCGGCGCCGCAGGCGGCAACGAGATCATGGGTGCGCTCACCTACGGAGCCGGCCACGTCGACGCGGTGGAGTTGAACCCGGTGACGGTCGACCTGCTGCGCAACCACTTCGGCGACTACTCGGGGCACGTGGTCGACGACCCGCGCGTGAACTACGTGCAGGGCGACGGCCGCACCTTCCTGGCCCGTTCGGCGAAGCAGTACGACCTGATCTGGTTCGTCGCGCCCGACAGCTACGCCGCGTCGAACGCCGCCACGTCCGGGGCGTTCGTGCTGTCCGAGAGCTACCTCTACACGCGGCAGATGATCGAGACCGCGTTCGACCACCTGGACGACACCGGCATCATGGTCGCCCAGTTCGGCGACTTCGCGTTCGACCGTCGGCCCACCCGCACGGCCCGCTACCTCACCACGGCACGCGAGGCGCTGCGGCCGCGCGTGGACGTGTTCGACCAGCACGTCGGCCTGTTGGTCGACTCGGGGCAGAACGACCTCGAGAAGGTCAGCACCATCATGCTGTTCCGAACCGCGCCCACGAGCGAGCAGATCGACGGCATCCACACGGCGCTGAAGAACGTCCCCAACGCCACGGCGAAGTACCTGCCGGGTGCCGACCGGGTGGACGGCTTGACGTCGGACCTCATCACCGGCAGCGACGCCGAGGTGGAGGCCATCGTGGCCGACTACCCGTTCGAGATCGGCCCGATCGACGACGACCAGCCGTTCTTCTGGCACTTCACCAGCTTCGGCACGGTGCTCACCGACTGGCACCGCGGCTTCGAGGACAACGAGATCGCCATCGGCGAGCGGCTGCTGGTGGTCCTGGTGGGTGTGGCCGCCGTGGTGGCTGCGATGTTCCTGTGGCTGCCGTTCGCCATCACCCGTCGGCGCAACGGTGGTGCCAACCGGGTTCCCGGCCGCTGGAAGCTGTTCACCTACTTCGCCGCGCTCGGGTTGGGCTTCATGCTCATCGAGATCTCGATGATCCAACGCTTCGCCCTGTTGCTCGGGTTCCCCACGCTGTCGCTGTCGGTCAGCCTGTTCACGCTGCTCATCGCCACCGCGGTGGGTGCCCGCTGCTCGGGGGTCGTGAAGCGATGGGAGGGCCTCGGCCTGCCCATCGTGACCACCGTGCTGGTGGTGCTCAGCCTGGTGTACATGGCGGTGTCCGAGCCGCTCACCGAGGCGGCGCTGTCGTGGCCGCAGTGGGGGCGCATCGCCCTGGTGTTCGCGCTGCTCTTCCCCGTTGGCCTGCTGCTGGGCGTGTTCCTGCCCACCGGCATCGACGCCGCGCTCGACGCGGCGGGTGCCGACGAAGGGGTGCGCGGCCGCCTGGTGGCCTGGTGCTGGGCCGTGAACGGCTTCTTCTCGGTCATCGGCAGCTCGGCCACCACCATCCTGTCGATGGCGGTGGGGTTCAACCGTGCGCTGCTGGCGGGCCTGGGCCTGTACGTGGTGGCCACGCTGGTGCAGCTGGTGGGGCCGGACGAGATCGATGCGGCGCCCGAGTTGGCACCCGCACCCTGATCAGTCGTCGGCGCGTTCGCCGGGCGTGGTGACCACCGCACCGGCCAGCAGCAGGGCGACGACGAGCATTCCGGGGCGGTGCAGATCCTCGAAGAAGCCGGGCCAGGCCGCGTTCGCCGAGTAGCGGTTGGCCAACTGGCGGGCGACGATGGTGAGGGTGAGCAGCCCCATGGTGCCGGCGGCGGCGACCGCGGCGAGGCGGGGGCGGCGGAACAGCACCACCACGGCGGCGGGCACGACGGCGATGAGGCCGGTGCGCGGCGAGGCGACCAGCCCCGCCGACACCACCAGGGTTCCCGCAGCGCCCAGCGAGGGCAGCCATCCGGATCGGGCCCAGGCCAGGCGGTCGAGGCGCGGCGGTGAGGGCGAGAACGCCGGGGCGGCGACGCGGGCGGGCCGACGACGGAAGCCGAGGTACAGGCACAGCAGGGTGACGAGCGCCGACACCACGAGCGCGGCGGTGACGGGGGTCTGTGCGTTCCAGTCGACCTGCACCGTGACCGGTGCGGTGTGCGCGGGCAGCCACCAGCCGTTCATGCCGCCGGCGATCTGGGTGGGGGCACCCAGATCCTTGCCGGCGAACGTGGCCGACCATCCCGGGTTCCAGCCCTCGCCCATGATGAGCCAGCAGCCGTTCGGGCAGGCGCCGACGGTGACGGTGCGGGCGGTGCGGCTGCGGTCGACGGTGACGTCGATGGTCGGGGAGGGGCTGCCGGGTGTCGCTGTGTTCGCCGCCGTGCTGGCGTCGCGGAGCGCCACCTGGTCGACGTCGATGCCGGTGGTGCGGCCGGCTGCCGAGGTGACCCTGTGCGTGCCACCGGCCAGGGCCAGCGGGTCGCACAGCGGCACGGTGACCGGCTCTCCGGCGAGCAGTGCGGTGACGTCGGCGTCGGCCAGGCGGACACCCTGCGGCGCGCCGTCGACGGCGAGCAGGGTGGTGGTGCAGCCGGCGGCGAGCGTGCCGGCGGCGCGGGTGGTGCGGGCGATGCCGTCGCCGGTGACCTCGATGAGGGCCACCGGCAGGGTGGTGGCCTCGGCGAAGCGGCGGTCGAAGGTGATGGCGCGGGCGACGTCCTTCACGGCGATGCGGAAGGTGGAGCCGGTGACGGGTGTGGGCAGCGTGACGGTGCTGCGGCCCTGCGCATCGGGTGCCGGCACGTCGAGCTGCTGCTCCTGCCCGTCGTGCTGCACCGTGATGACGCTGATGCGCGAGTGCAGGGCGTCGGTGGGCTGCTGCAGCGTCAGCGAGGCCACCGGACCCGTGGTGGTGAACGTGAGCGCGCTGCCGATGGCGTCGACGAACGGCGACGTCCACGCGGTGGACGGGTCGTCGTCGGCGGCGAACGCGCCACGCGACTGCGGATCGCCGACGAGACGGCGGTTGGCGACGGGGCCGCTGATGCCCTCCATCGCGTTCAACAGCTCGTCGTCGGCGCGGGCGTGCAACCGCAGCGTGACCGTGCCCTGGAACGAGCGGTCGCCGGCCAGGTCGAACTCGCGCACCATGGTGGGCTCGGGGTCGCTGCGCCAACGGTTCAGCGGGTCGGTGCGCAGCCGGGTGAGCACCACGTCGAGCGGGACGTCGGCAGCAGCGGCGTAGCGAGGCAGCCGCACCACTTCGGCGTGGGTGCCCACGCCCAGCTCGGCGAACCCGACCGCGGACGGCCCCGTGTCGGTGCCGCCGGCGCGGTCACCCACCTCGGTGATGGTGATGGTGACGGGCACCCCTGGGGGCACCTGCACCGGTTCGCCCGGCGGCACCAGCGAGCGACCGTCGAGCCGCACCCGCGTGCCGACCGAGTCGGTGGGCGTGGTGATGGTGACCGCGTCGATCATGCGGTTGGCGTTCGTGCCCTGCGGCTGCAGCAGCGTGAGCGTGCCGTCGGTGGTGGACACCGTGATGGCCTGCCCCAGCGCCTCGGCGCGGTCGGCCACCACCCAGGCCGTGGTGGGGTCGCCGTCGACGGCCATGGCCGGACGGTCCTCGGGGCGGTAGGCGAAGGGCTCGCCGTAGCCGGTGGCGCGCACCACGAGCCCACCGTCGAGCACCGCGATGGTCTGGTCGGCGGGGTCGTTGGTGAGGCCGAACACGGGAAGGCGCTGGTCGCCCTCGTCGGGCCGCAGTAGGTCCGCCGCATCGCCGCCGGTCTCGGTGAAGCCGTTCACGTCCTGCGAGCTGCGCCAGTGGTGGGCGCGGTCGCGGTTCGAGTCGGTGAGGATGATGGCCGTGGGCGCTGTGGTTCCGGGCGCGGTGTCGACGTCGACGGCGTAGAGCAGCGCCTCGTGACCGTCGAGCAGTCCGGCCGCGGCGGCGTCGACCACGCCATCGCCGCTGCCGGCGAGCACCACCACCCGGTCGCTGGCGCGCACGATGGCCGACGGGTTCTCGACCGGCACCAACTGCACGGGCGGCAGCGGGGCGTCGCCCGTTCGCTGCGCGACCAGCGCGTGCTCGTCGACCATCGGGATGTTCGGCACGTTCACCACGGGGTCGCCGTAGTCCTTCGGCTCGCCGAGCCCGGGTGCGGCGGTGATGGCGGCGGCCGCCACCTCGGGCCGCGGTGTGCGGAACCGGTCGTAGGCCAGGTCGTTGGCCAACCAGACGGTGTCGACGCCGAGCAGCCGGGCAACGGGCGCCAACGACTCGGGCGACAGGGTGCCGGACTGCACGCGGTCGTCGAGCGCGTAGAGCAGGTCCATGAGGCCTGCCGAGCCGAGCGGGAGCAGGTCGCGGGTGACGAGCGGCTTCGTGGTCATGCCCGGCAGCGGCGGGTCGACCGTGTAGCCCCAGCGGAACGCGCCGAACTCGGAACCGGGCAGTTGCAGCACGCGGTACTCGCTGGAGGTGGCCGACAGATCGGCTGCAGCCTGTTGCCAGGCGGCGGGTGGGTCCTGGTCGCGTTCCAACGCAGGGTCGACGAGGCCACCGTTCCACAACGCCGGGAGGTTGGCGACGGCCAACACGAGCACGATCACCGGCGCGAGGATGCGCAGACGGAACCGCGTGCCCGCCAGTGCGGTGACCAGCGCGCCGATGCCCAGCGCGAGGCCGAGATTGGACATGGGCAGTGCCCGCGTGCTGCTGCGCAGAGCGAGCGACAGCGCGCTCCGCGAGTGCTCGGCCAACGGGCGCATGAGTGGCGAAGCGTTGGCGATCGGGTGCACGCCGACGCCGAGGACGATGCCGCACAACACGAGCAGCACGGCGAATCGACGTTGCGACCAGC